>NZ_JBHSFQ010000023.1:0-104821 GCF_042653925.1 Nocardiopsis mangrovi | reverse complement strand
TCGGGGGATGAGGATGCGGTGGTGGGGGTGGTCGACCGGTTGGCGGGTCAGGGGGTGCGTGCGCGTCGGTTGCGGGTGTCGCATGCGTTTCATTCGGCGCGGATGGAGCCGATGCTGGGGGAGTTCGAGGAGGTTCTGGGCGGTGTTTCGTTTGCGGAGCCGCGGTTGGCGGTGGTGTCGAATGTGACGGGTCGGGTGGCGGAGGCGGGTTTGTTGACCGATCCGGGGTATTGGGTGCGGCAGGTGCGCTGCCCGGTCCGGTTCGCCGACGGTGTCGCCGCCGCTCGCGAGGCGGGCGCGACCGCCTTCCTGGAGCTGGGGCCGGGGGGCACGCTCAGCGCAATGGCCCGACAGGCCCTGCGCGACACGGCCGACGATGACGTGTTGTGCGCGCCGATGCTGCGCCGCGACCGCGATGAGGTGACCACCTCGCTGACCGCGCTGGCCCGGATGCACGTTCGCGGGACGGACATCGCGTGGGCGGAGGTGATCCGGGGAGGTGGTGCCCGGCGCGTGGATCTGCCGACCTACGCCTTCCAGCACCGGCGCTACTGGCCCGACACCCCGCCGGCCCCATCCGGTCGGGCCGGAGCGGAGGGCGCGATGGCCGCCGCCGGCCTTTCGGTCACCGGCCATCCCGTGCTCGTGGCGGCCTCCCCGCTTCCCGGGTCCGGCGGCCTGCTGCTGACCGGACGGCTGGCGCCGTCGGCGCACCCGTGGGCGGCCGGCCACCACATGGGCGGGGTCGGGATCGCACCTCCGGGGGTGCTCCCGGAGCTGGTGATCCGCGCCGCCGACGAGGCCGGCTGCGACACCGTCCACCACTTGGCCGTCGAGGAACCCATCGCCCTCTCCGCAGAGGGGGCCGTGCGGGTGCAGATCACGGTGACGGCGGCCGACGACGCCGGTCGGCGGCGGGCCGAGGTCCATACGCGCCTCGACGATGCCGTACCCGACGCGCCCTGGACCCGCAACGCCCGCGCGGTGCTCGGCGCCTGCGGCCCGCCGCCTCCCGCCCCCGAGGGCCCCGAGACCGTCGCGTCGTGGCCTCCGGAAGGAGCACACCCGGTCGACACCGCCGCGTTCGAGGAGGACCTCCGCGACGCCGGCCTGTCCTGCGGCCCGGGGCCGGACCTCCTCGCCGCTGTCTGGCGCCTCGGCGACACCGTCCACGCCGAGATCGACCTCGGGGCCGAACCGGACGACGCCCCCGACGAGGACCACCGATTCGCCCTGCACCCGTCGGTCCTCGGTGCGGCCGTCCACCTCGCGGCGCTCTGCGTCGATCCCGGCACCGCGCCGCGCCGTATCCTCCAGGCCGCCGAATGGAGCGGGCTGGTGCTGCACGCCTCCGGCGCGACCCGCCTCCGGGCGCGCGCGGTCGCGACCGGCGATTCCACCGTCTCCCTCGACCTCGCGGACGGCACCGGCCGGCCCGTCGCGTCGGTCGCCTCCCTGACCCTGCGCCCGGCCGCCGCGCAGCCCGCACCCCCGGTCCCGGGTGTGGTCGCGCGCTCGCTGCTGCGCCTCGGCTGGATCGAGGCGCCCGCACCGCCACCGGCCGCCCCCGGAGCGGGGCGCTGGGCGCTGCTGGGGCCCGCCGACCACCCCGCGGTCCGGTCGGCCGGCCTCGATGACGGTCCCGCGCCCGCGTTCGACGACATCGAGTCCCTTGCGGACGCGGTCGAGGACGGTATGCCCGCCCCCGAACTCCTGCTGTTCGACGCCGGGGCCGCGCACGGCGCTCCGGAGCCCGGCGCCGCCCCCGCCGCCGTCGCGTGCGTCCTCGGAGTCGTGCAGGAATGGGCGGCCGAAGCGGGACTCCTCGGTACGCGCCTCGCGGTGCTGACCCGCGGCGCCGTGGCCGCGGGCGGGTCGGCGCCCGCTCCCGACCCCGTCGGCGCCGCCGTGTGGGGGTTGCTCCGTTCGGCGCAGGCGGAGTATCCCGGCCGGATCCTGCTGTTCGACACCGACGACGGCACCGACCCCGCCCGTGCGGCGCGCCGACTGCTGCCCGCCCTCGCCGCCTCGGGCGAATCGCAGGTGGCGCTGCGCGGGGGGACCGTGCTGGTGCCCCGCCTTGAGCGCATGACGGTGCCCGACGACCCCGCCCGCCCTCCGTTGTCCTCGGGCGGAACGGTCCTGGTGACCGGCGGCACCGGGGCACTGGGGGGCGAGGTGGCGTGCCACCTCGCCACCGCGCACGGGGTCCGGCGGCTGCTCCTGGTGAGCCGGCGCGGACCCGCGGCCGACGGGGCCGCATCCCTCGCCGCGCGGCTGGAGGCGCTGGGCGCCGAGGTCGCGGTGGAGGCGTGCGACGTCGCCGACCGCGCCGGCCTCGCACGGCTGCTCGACGCCATCCCCGCGGAGCAGCCGCTGCGCGCCGTGGTGCACACGGCCGGAGTGGTGGACGACGGCCTGATCTCCGGGATGACCCCCGAGCGGATCGATACCGTGTTCGGGCCCAAGTCCGAAGCGGCGCTGAACCTCGACGCCCTCACCCGCGGGCTCGATCTCGACGCCTTCGTCCTGTTCTCCTCCGCCGCGGGGGTCCTGGGCAGTCCGGGGCAGGGGAACTACGCCGCCGCGAACGCGTTCCTGGACGCCCTTGCGCAGCGGCGCCGCGCCGTCGGCCTGGCGGGGACCTCCCTGGCGTGGGGGCAGTGGGAACGGTCCGGCGGTCTGAGCGGGCGGCTGGGCCGGGCCGACCTCGCCCGCATGGCCCGGCAGGGGCTGCGTGCCCTGTCCACGGCCGAGGGCATGGCGCTGTTCGACGCCGCCCTCGCTTCCGGAGAGGCCGCCGTGGTCCCCGTGCACCTCGACACCGCTGCGGTGCGCGCCCATGCCGCGCGCGCGTTCGGCGGAACGGTGGCGCCCGTGCTGCGCGGTCTGGTCCGCCCGCCCCGCCGCGCGGTGCGGGGCCCCGCCGGCGGGGGGCCGGGGGAGCGCGACGGGCTCGCCCGCAGGATCTCCCGGCTGCCCGAGTCCGAGGGACACCGCCTCCTGCTGGACCGGGTCCTCGACACCGCGGCTCTGGTGCTCGGCCGCAGCGCCGCGGACCGGATGGCCCCCGATGACGCGTTCTTCGACGCCGGGTTCGACTCGCTGACCACCCTCGAATTCGGCGGGCGGCTCGGCGCGGCCACCGGTACCGCCGTCGGGTCGGCGCTGATCTTCGACCATCCGACACCGGACATGCTCACCCGTCACCTCCTGCCGCTGGTGGCCGCGGCGGGCGGCCCGGCGGCGGGCTCCGTGCTCGACGACCTCGACGGTGTGGCGCGGACCATCTCCGCGGCGGAGCTCGACCCCGCCCTGCGCGCGAAGGTGGCGGCACGGCTTGCGGAGATGGCGGAGCGGGTGCGCTGACCGCACTTGGGAGCCGCCCGGCCGCCCGGCCACCCGGCCACCCGGAGGCTGGGCGCCCCGATGACCCGGTACCCCCGGAGACCGGAAGAGAGGACCGCGACACATGCGACCGGACCGTGCCCCCGCGTTCGACACCCGCGTCTACCTCCGGCGCCTCGGATACACGGGACCGCTCGACGCCACCCTGGAGACACTGCGGGAACTGCACCGGCGCCACCTCCGCACCATCCCCTACGACAACACCCGGTTCCCCGAAGGCGGCGGCCCGCTCCCGGCCAACCTGGCCGACGTCGACATCGACGCCGCCTTCGACAAGATCGTGGTGCGCGGGTCGGGGGGCATCTGCTTCGAGCTCAACCTGCTGATGCGGCGGCTGCTCGACGACGCGGGCTTCACCACCCGCACGTTCTCGGCCGGCGTCCGCCAGGACAACGGCACCTTCAGCCCGGACCTGTCGCACCGGTTGACGGGGGTGGACCTGGACGGCGAGGTCTGGCTCGCCGATGTCGGGTTCTCCGGCCCATTGTTCATCGAGCCGCTGCGTGTGGCCCCCGGGGTGGAACAGCACCAGCACGGGTGCGGGTTCAAGGTGACCGTGCAGGGTTCCCGGAACGTGGTGCACCGCAGGTGCGGCGACGGCGAGTGGCGGGCCGTGTACCGGTTCCGCCCCCGGCACCGCGAGGTGGCGGAGTGGGACGGCTTCACCGCCCGGTTGCAGCGGTTCCTCGCCGAAGCGGGGATCGTGAACACGACGATGGTCTGCCGCGCCACCGAGAGCGGCCACGACCTCGTGGTGGGGCGGCGCCACCTCCGGGTCGACGGCGGGCGCGAGTACGTCGGCGTCCTGACCGACCCGGCCGCCCATCAGGCCGCGCTCGACCGCATCCGGTGCGGCGCCGACGCCTCGGCGGGCCGTGCCGGGCGCGCCGAGACGCACCGCGGATGACGCGGGCGCACGCGCCTTCGCCGCGCCCCGGCCGGGCGGATGGGCGGGCCGCGTGCTGTGCACGCGGCCCGCATCCGCCGTTCGTGTACGGGGTCAGGGCCGGGCGGCCCGGGCGGTCTCCCTGCTGTGGTCCTGCGCCGGCGCGTCCGGCGGGTCGGCGGGGTCGAGGGTGATCGTCGTGGCGTCGAACCGTCCCGTGCCCCAGCCGGGGCGGCGGCGCAGCAGTTCGGGCCGGGCGATGGCCATCACCAGCAACGGGACGGGGCTCACCCGCTCGACGAGGTCGCCGATGAACTCCAGCAGGTCGTCGTCGGCGCGGTCCAGGTCCTCGATGACGACGATCAGCGGACGTTGTGCGGCGATCTCCTCCAGGAACCACCGCATGGCCTTGTACGCCTCGGGGGACCTGTCGTCCCGCACCATGAGCGGCAGCAGGTGGGAGATGAGCCAGGCGGCGAGGTCACCGGCGCCCACCAAGCCGCGCACGGCGTCGGCGAGTCTGCCCTCGGCGGCCTCGCGGGTGTCGGTGTCGGCGACCCCCGCGTACGCCCTGGCGATCGAGGCCAGGGCCGAAGGGGCCGTGTCCGCACCGGAGGCGGGGCCGCCGCCCCAGAGGCATCGCACCACGGTCGGCAGTGCGTCGACCGACTGCTGCAATCCGAGCATGAGCCCGGTGGTCCGGGCCGATCCGGGCTCGCCCAGCAGGGTGACCAGGTGCGGCCGGTTGCGTCGGCGAACGCGTTCGAGCAAGCCGCGCAGGACCACGAGTTCGCGTTCGCCCCCGCCTTCAGGTCCGGGTGCGCACCGGCCCTCGGGCAGCGCTCCCAGGGGTTCCCAGCCGCCGGCGGGGGCGCAGTCCGAGCAGTACACGACGGCCTGCCTGCTGGCCTCGTTGGTGGTGTCGCAGACGAGTACGCCTCCCGGGGCGGTGGACGCGAGGAGCCGCAGGCAGGCGTCGATCACGCCGCCGGAGATGATGCGGGGCGGGGCGTCGGCGCGGGGGACGGCGAGGAGGTCGCCCGTGGCCACCGCGGTCCTGACGGCGGCGCGGACCGGATGGGCGCCGGGTGTCGCCGGGTCGGCGGCGGCCGCGGGGAAGCGGTCGCGGATCGCCAGCGCCGCGCACACCGCGCGTTCGGCGTCGTCCTGCGCGGGGGTGCCGGTCGGCGCGCCCCGGCCGGGCCAGCCGAACACGCCGAGCGTCATGGGCCCGACGGAGTCGGCGACGACGCCGCCGAACCGCTCGATCTCGGCGCGTGTTGCCGCGACCGCGTGCCGGCACGCCGCTTCGGCGCGGTCGAGCGGAGTACCGTCGTTGAGCCCCGCGGTCGCGAGCACCGCGGTGACCCGTGCCCGCTGGGGTGCGGTCGGTGCGGGCGGGGGATCGGAGGACAGGGCGGCTGCGGCGTGGCTCCGGCCTCCCGAGCCGGGATCGGGCGGGCCCCCGCCGAGCGAGAGCAGTGGGCGGGGCGGTGCCCCGTTGTCGCCCGGGGGCAGGTCGAGTGCCGGGTCGTGGTCGAGGATCATGCGGTGCAGCTCGCGGAGTTCGCGGCCGGGCTCGATGCCGAGGTCGTCCACCAGGGCGGCGTGGGTGCGCCGGTAGACGCCGAGCGCGTCGGTCTGGCGCCCCGACCGGTAGAGCGCGACCATCAGCTGGCCGTGCAGGCGTTCGCGGGGCGGCTCGGTCTCGGCGAGGGCTTCGAGGTCGCCGACGATCTCGTGGTGCCGGCCGCAGGCGAGTTCGGCGTCGAAGCAGTCCTCGAACGCGGCGAGGCGGTGCTCCTGCACCGCGGCGAGTTCGGGCCAGCGGATGCCCTTCTCCACGAGGTCGGCCAGTGCCGCTCCGCGCCACATCCCCAGGGCCTCCCGCAGGGAGCGGGCGGCGGATCTCCACGCGCCGGCGGCGAGTTCGGATCTTCCCCGGGAGGTCAGGCGTTCGAACCGGCGCAGGTCGATGCGGTCGGCGTCGAGATGGAGCAGGTATCCGGGGGCGTGGGTCAGGAGGGCGGCGGTGGGGGCGCCGCTGGGGCCGGGAACGAGGAGCCGGCGGATGTCCGCGACCGCGTTCTGGAGCATCTTGCGCGCGGTCGGCGGCGTGGTCTGCTGCCATAGGGCCCTTAGGAGGCGGCTGGTCGCCACGACCTCATTGGCGTGCAGGAGGAGGAATCCGAGCGCCGCGCGCTGTTTCACGCCGCGCAGGGGAACGGGAAGTCCGTCGTCGACGACTTCCAAGGGGCCGAGTAAATGGAACTGCAAGAGATCCCCCGAGGATTTACTGGCTTTTAATAAAGCCCTGCTCGATGGCATCTATTCCGTTTTGGGTGGCTTCGGAATCTGCGGGGCGCCGGCGGGTCGCGTGAGCGGGCGATGCCGATATCGAGGGAAGGGCGGGGCTGGGCTCGGTGTAGAAGGTCACGGGTGTGGCATTTGGGGCCTTTCTGTCGCTGGTGGACACCTCGGCGGGGGGCGTGGGTCGGTCCGGATCCGGACGTCCGCGAGGGCATCCGAATGGGCTCGCTATTCTCCCCGGGTGTGATACAGCATTCTCCATACCCGTCCGGTGTCCCCGCCATGTGTGCGCGAATGGATGTTTTCCGCTCCCGTCCGGAGGAGGTGCCCGGTGCGGGGGAATTCCATTTTCAGCGGTCCGATTGCCGGGAATTCGCGCCGAAGGAAATCGGTTCGGGGAATGCGTCGTCGACGCCGCCCCGGCCCGCCGGCCGAGGCGGCGATCGGCCTCACATGGAACGGGGCGGTTGGTGTTCCTACAGGTCAGGAGCTGTGAGTCGCATGGTATCCGGGGCCGGCCGGGAGGCCGGGTGGAGGTGCAGCCGCTGGATGCCGTCGACCGGCGCGAGCGCCAGCGCGGTATGGCACACGCATGACTCCTCGGTGAACCCGGCGAACCGGTAGGCGATCTCCATGATGCGGTTGCGGTCGGTGGGCCGGAAATCGGCCACCAGGTGGGTTCCGCAACGGGCGGCCTGATCGACCAGCCAGTTCACGATCACCGCGCCGACGCCGAAGGACACGACCCGGCACGAGGTCGCGAGCAGCTTGAGGTGCCATACCGGCCGGTGGCGTTCCACCAGGACCACCCCCACCGCGCCGTGCGGTCCGAAACGGTCGGTGAGCGTGGCGACCAGGACCTCGTGCGCGGGGTCGGCGAGCAGCGTGCGCAGCAGGGAATCGGGATAGTGCACGCCGGTGGCGTTCATCTGGCTGGTGCGCAGGGTCAGTTCCTCGACCCGCGACAGGTCCGGCGCGGTCGCCCGCGCGAGGGTCAGCACGGATTCGAGCGAGCGCAGGAAGTCGTGGTCGGGGCCGGTGAACGACGCGCGTTCGGCGTCGCGGCGGAACCCCGCCTGGTACATCCGGCGGCGTCGGCCGGAATCGACCGTGCGCGCGGCGGGGGTGAACTCCGGCCGGGCCGTGAGCCCGGCGGCCAGCTCCGCGGGGTAGCAGCGGACATCGGGCAGGTGGAAGGCGACCTCGGCGCGTTCGGCGGGCTGGTCGTCGATGAACGCCATGGCGCCCGGGGCGAAGTTCAGCCGTTCCGCGATGCGCCGCACCGACGCCGACTTCGGCCCCCAGCCGATCTCCGGGAGGACGAAGAGGTCGGCCACGCCCAGGCGCCGCAGCCGGTCCCAGGCGAGGTCGTGGTCGTTCTTGCTGGCCACCGACTGGAGGACGCCGCGTTCGTCGAGTTCGGTGACGGTGCGGCGGACGTCATCGCCGAGCGGGGTGTCGGGGTCCTCCAGCAGGGTCCCCCGCCACAGGGTGTTGTCGAGGTCCCAGACCAGGCACTTCACCTGTACCACCGGAGTGTCCGCGGCGGGGGTGGCGTTCACGGCGCACCCGCTCGCATGCCCGTGGTGGTCTCCAGCGCGTGCTGCGCCAGGATCAGCTGGCAGATCTCGTTGCTGCCCTCGATGATCTCCATGAGTTTGGCGTCGCGGTAGGCGCGCGCCACCACGTGGCCGTCGCCGGCGCCGGCCGATGCCAGGACCTGGACCGCCGCCGCCGCGCCCTGCGCGGCCTGGACCGCCGCGGTGTGCTTGGCGAGCACCGCCGCGATCACCAGATCGGGTGAGGAGTGGTCCCAGCACCGGCTGGCGTGCTCGCAGGCGCGGGTGGCGGAGCGCTCGGCGACGACGAGCTCGGCCAGGTGGCGGGCGACGAGCTGGTGGTCGCCGAGCCGCTTGCCGAACTGGCGGCGGCTCGCGGCGTGGGCGGAGGCCGCTGCCAGGCAGGCGCGCAGGATGCCCGCGCACCCCCACGCGATCGACAGCCGCCCGTAGCTCAGCGCCGAGGTGACCAGCAGCGGCAGCGACCGCCCGGAGCCGCCCAGCAGGTGGTCGGCCGGCAGCCGTACGCGGTCGAAGGTGACGTCCGCGTGGCCCGCCGCCCGGCAGCCCATGGGATGGGCGACCCTGCGCACGCGCACGCCGGGCGTGTCGGTCGGGACCACGGCCGCCGCGGCACCGTCGCCGCACGCGCCGAACACCACGATGAGGTCGGCGTATGCGGCCGCGGTCACCCACACCTTGGCGCCGTCGACCACAACGGAGTCGCCGTCGACGGTGATCGCGGTGCGCATGGCCCCGAGGTCGCTGCCCGCCTCGGGCTCGCTGAAGGCGACCGCGGCCAGCGCGCCGCCGGTCAGCGAGGGAAGGTGGGCCTTCCACTGCTCCGGGCCGCCCAGCCGGCGGATGGCCCAGGCGGCCATGCCCTGCGAGGTCATGACGCTGCGCACCGAGCCGCACAGCGCACCGGTGTGGGCGGTGAGCTCACCGTTGTGCGCGCTGCTCAGACCCAGCCCGCCGTAGGAGGCGGGCACCTGCGCGGACAGGATGCCCGCGGCGCCGAGGCCGCGCAGCACGGGGATCGGCACGGCGCCCGCGCGGTCCCAGTCGGCGGCGTGGCCGCCGATGGCCTCGGCCACCGCCGCGGCGGCCGAGGCGCCGAGCGGGACCGGGAGGTCGTCAGGCATCGCCGCCGCCGGTTTCGGCCCGCAGGCGCTGGGCGAGTTCGGTCATCGACCGGATGGTGCGGAAGTTGTCCATGCGGAGGTCGGTGCCGCCGATCATGATGCCGAACGCCTGCTCCATGTGGACGACCAACTCCATCGCGAACAGCGAGGACAGGGTTCCGGAGGCGAAGAGGTCCTGGTCGGGGGCCCAGTCCGTTGCGGTCCGGACCCGCAGGTACCGCGCGAGCTCGGCTTCGATCTCCGGTGCCGTGGCGGCTCCGGTCCATGGTGCGGTCACAGCCGGGCCTCCCCGTAGTCGAAGAATCCGTGTCCGGTCTTGCGGCCCAGGCGGCCCCTGCGCACGAGGTCCTCCAGGAGCGCGCGCGGCCGGCAGCCGTCGTCGCCGGTGCGCTGGTGCAGCACCCGCAGCGAGTCGAGGAGGTTGTCCAGCCCGATGATGTCGGCGGTACGCAGCGGCCCGGTGCGGTGCCCGAGGCATCCCTGGAGGAGGGAGTCGACCTGTTCGGCCGAAGCCGTGCCGTCCTCGACGACGCCGATGGCGTCGTTGATCATCGGATGCAGGATGCGGCTGGTCACGAACCCCGGTGCGTCGCGCACCACGATCGGCGTGCGCGTGAGCGCCGCGAGCAGGTGTGCGGCGGCCTCCAGCGCCGGGCCGCCGGTGCGCGGGCCGCGGACGACCTCGACGGTCCCGATGAGGTACGGCGGGTTCATGAAGTGCGCGCCCAGCACGTCGGCGGGGCGCGGGACGGCGCCGGCGAGTTCGTCGATCGGGATCGACGACGTGTTGGAGATCAGCGGAGTCGCGGGTGCGACCGTGGCCGCGGCCTTGGCCAGGACATCGGACTTGCGGACGGGGTCCTCGGTGACGGCCTCGATCACGGCCGTGGAGCCGGCGATACCGTGCAGCGAGTCGGTCGCCACCAGGTTCTCCGCGGTATCGGCGGGGGCGTCGGCCGGGAGCGCCCCCATGAGCCGGGCGAGGCGCAGGTGCCGGGCGACCCTGCCGGGGGCGTCGGCGAGCCGGTCCGGATCGGTCTCGACCAGGGCCACGGGAACGCCGTGCCCGAGTGCCAGCGACGCGATGCCTGTGCCCATGGTCCCGGCGCCCAGGACCGCGAGCCGGTCGGGCCGGGTCACCGGCGGTCCTCGGCCGCGCCGGCGGAGGGGGGAGCGGTGGTGGCGGGCAGGGGGGTTCTCCCGGGCGGTGGGGCGGCCGCGGAACGGGGGCGAGTCGTCCTTCGGGGCAAAGGCATCGGCGCCATCCCATCGATCGGCGATCGGAATTCGTGCAGCGACAATTCTCGCGTCCCGCCCAAGCGTGCACAGTGTCGCAAGTCCATTCGCCGCCCACCTTCCGGTAATTCCCCTTCGGGGTGATTTCCGGTGCGCGGGCTGCCGCTATCACGGCGCGCCCCATCGGGCGGTCGCCACCGCCGGACCGGTCGAATGCGCGCGGGAACGCTCCTGCGCGGCGAAGCGCCGCGTTCGCCCGGCCCCACCGCCATCTCGTCGCCGTCTGCCCCTGGTGCCGGCCGGCGGCGCGGGTCGGCGGGGTACGGGACACCGCCGTCCCCGGCCGGGGACGGCCGCGCGTCCGGAGCAGGCCCGGCCCCGTCCTCTGCCGGTTCCCCTCCTCCGGCCGGCGGGGCGAGGACCCGGTGCCGGGCGGGGGTCCCCGTCCGGGCGCCGCGGTCGCGCACGCGGCACCGGCGGGAATCGGTTACCTCGTGATGGGCGGGAAATGACGCCCGGTAATTGTCCGCCGGAGTAGCGCACATCTATGTTGTCCATCGATGTGCGAACCGTGAGAATCAGGAATTCCGCTGCGCGCGCGGGATCCGACCGTCATTCATTCGCTCCGCATGCCTCCGATTATCCGCGCGGGCGGCCGGGCGAATTCACCGGGGGAGCGGCTTCGCCCGCTCCCGGCCGGATGACCGCGCCGCGGCCCGCGCCCAGGAAGAGAGGTACGACATGTCCGGTGCCATGCTCGACGCCGTGGTCGTGGGCGGCGGCCCCGCCGGGGCCGTCTGCGCCACCCTGTTGGCCCGCGAGGGCGCCGCCGTGGCGCTCCTGGAGCGCGACGAATTCCCCCGGTTCCACATCGGGGAGTCCATGCTGCCCTACATGGCCGGGCTCCTGGAGCGGCTGGACCTGCTCGACGTCGTCAAGGAGCAGGGCTACGTCGTCAAGCGGGGCGGCGAGTTCATCGACCCCACCGGTACCAAGTTCTTCAGCCCCGGCGTCTTCCGCGCCGACTTCGCCAAGCAGGGCGAGGGCCGCCACACCGAGACCTTCCAGGTCGAGCGCGCGCACTTCGACCGCGTCCTCGTCGAGCAGGCCCGCGCCGCCGGAGCGCGCGTGATGCACGGCGCCCAGGTCACCGATTTCCTCCAGGAGGACGACCGCCTCACCGGGGTCGGCTTCCGCTACCAGGGCGCCAACCCGCGGATCCGCGCCCGGTACATCATCGACGCGAGCGGCCGCGCGGGCAAGATCGCCAACCGGTTCGGGCTGCGCCGCAGCGTCGACAAGCTCCGCATGGTCGCGGTCTACCGCCACTACACCGGTCTCGATGAACGGCACAACCCGGGTCACGAGGGCGACATCCAGATCGGCGCCCACGACGACGGCTGGGTATGGGCCATCCCGCTGTCCGCCGACACCGTCAGCGTGGGCACCGTGATGCCGCGCGAGGTGTTCCGCTCCGGCACCGCCGATTCGCTGTTCGCCACCCACGTCGCCCGCGTCCCGCGCATCACCCAGCGGCTGACCGGCACCCGGCCCACCATGGAACTCCGGGTCGAGACCGACTACTGCTACCACACCGACACCGTCACCGGCCCCGGCTGGCTCATCGTCGGCGACGCCGGATGCTTCGGCGACCCCATGTTCTCCGGTGGCGTCCTGGTGGCCATGGCCACCGCGGCGCGCGCCGCCGCCACCATCACCGGCGCGCTCGCCGACCCCGCGCGCGAGCAGCGCCTCTTCGACGACTACGCCGGCTTCTTCAAGACCGGCTACGACACCTACATCCGGCTGATCCACTCCTTCTACGACAGCGAGCTGATCAGCGCGATCGCCGACTCCACGGTGCCGCGCGACAAGCTGGAGATGTACATGGTCCGGCTGCTCGGCGGCGACTTCTGGAGCGAGCACAACCCGATCTCCGAGGCGCTGCGGGCCATCCCCGAATGGGACACGTTCTCCCCCTTCGAGCCCGTCTTCGGCTGCCCCGTCTACCCCGAGCGCGATTCCGCGGACCGCGAAGAACTCGCCGCCGGCGCGCGCCCCTGAGCCCCGACCGCCCCGAACCACTGGAGCCCCATGTCACACCCCGTACTCGTCATCGGAGCCGGGCCCACGGGCCTCGCCCTCGCCTGCGGACTGCGGCTTCGCGGAATCCCGGTGCGGGTCATCGATGCGGCGAGTGAGCCCGCCGGCACCTCCCGCGCGCTGGGTGTGCAGCCGCGCGGTGTCGAAGTGCTCGACCGGCTCGGGGCGCTGGGCGATCTCCCGGAACGCGCCATCCGGCTGAGCGAGGTCCGCGTCCACGTCGGCCGCCGCCTCGTCTCCACGATGCCCATGCGGTGGCTGGCCGCCCGCGAACGCTCGCCCCTGCTCATCTCCCAGGTCGAGATCGAGACCGCCCTGCGCGAGCGGCTGGAGGCCCTCGGGGGGCGGGTCGAATGGGAGCACGAACTCGTCGGCGCCACCCAGGACGACCACGCCGTCACCGTGGTCCTGCGCACGCCGAGCGGCATGGCCGACACCCGGGTGCCGTGGCTGGTCGGCTGCGACGGCGCGCACAGCCTCGTGCGCAAACTCGCGGGGATCGGCTTCCCCGGGGCGCCGGTCGCCGAGGACTTCCTGCTCGCCGACGTCCGCGCCCGGTGGACGGCCGACCCCGAGATCATGACCAGCTGGGCCCACGGCGGCGGCATGATCAGCGTGTGCGCGCTGCCCGGCGAGGGCCGGTGGCGGCTCATGTCGCCCTCGCCCCCCGGCACCGACCCCGGCCGCGACCGCACCGGCATCCGCCCCCGGCTCGAACGCCAGCTCGCCGCCTGCACCCCGTTCCGGGGCGAGGAGATCGACCGCGTCGAATGGCTCTCCAGCTTCCGCATCCACCGCCGGCTCGCCGACTCCTACCGCCGCGGCCGGATGCTGGTGGCCGGCGACGCGGCGGCCGTGCACCACCCCTTCGGCGGGCAGGGCATGAACACCGGCCTCGGCGACGCCGAGAACCTCGCGTGGAAGCTCGCGCTGGTCGAGGGCGGGGGCGCCGACCCGCGGCTCATCGACTCCTACGAGGCCGAGCGGCGCCCGGTGGCCGAGGGGGTCGTGGCCGCCACGAGCGCCACATCCCGCGTGGTGCTCGGCGACTCCCCGGGCATCCGTTCGCTGCGCGACACCCTCCTGCTGCCGCTCATGGACCACCCCAAAGTGCAGGGCTACCTCTGGCGCAGCGCATCCCAGCTGGGCGTGAGCTACCGAGGGCGGACCCTCGCCCCGAAACCGTGCCCGCTGCGGGCGGGCCCGCGCCCCGGCGACCGGGTCCCCGACATCGCCTGCCACGACACCGGAGGCGCGTCCATCCGCATGCACCGCGCGCTGCGCGGCCGCTGGGCACTGATCACCCGGCCCGGCGACCACGAGGTGAGCGCCGCCGCCGTTCGCCGGCGCCTGGGCGCGGGCCTGGTGGTGCTGTATCCCGACCACCCCGGGCTGACCGACACCCTGCTCGTGCGGCCCGACGCCCATCTGGCGTGGCGCGGAACGGCCGACCCCCACGCCCTCGGACGCTGGCTCGACCGTGTCCTCGGCTCGGGCGCGGTGCCCGCCCCCGCATGATCGCGGGGCCGGGCCGCCGGACCGGCACGGCCCCCACCCCCGCGGTCCGGCTCCGTCCGGGCCACGACCGACGAACGCCGGCTCCTCGGCAGCGGCCGGAGCCCGCACGCAAGGAGCCGTGATGACACAGGCCGATACCGCACGGTCCGCGATGGCCGAAGAGAGCTGGACCGCGCTGGGGAACGCGTCGGCCCGCGCCGCCGAGACCCCGCGCGCCGACCGGCTGTTCGCCGACCCGCTCGCCGAGCGGTTCCTCGCGGCCGTCGAAGGCGCCGCCCCCGCCGGCACGGCCCCTGCCTCGGACCGGGACCCCGGCGCCGCGGCCCGGCCGCCGGTGCCGCCGCCCGACCTGATGCGCATGATCGGGGACTCCATCGTCGTGAAGACCCGGTTCTTCGACGACTTCTTCGCCACCGCCTGCGCCGCCGGCTGCCGCCAGGCGGTGCTGCTCGCCGCCGGGCTCGACACCCGCGCCTTCCGCCTGCCGTGGCCCGACCGCCTGCGCCTGTTCGAGGCCGACCTGCCCGGCCTGTTCGACTTCAAGGAGGCCGTCCTCGGCGCGGCCGCCGCACGGCCGACCTGCGACCGCGTGGTCGTCCGCACCGACCTGCGCGATGACTGGCCCGGCGCGCTGCGCGCCTCGGGCCTCGATCCCGACCTCCCCACCGCGTGGCTGGCCGAGGGGATGCTCGGGTTCCTCACCCCGGAGGCGTGCGACCGCGTGCTCGGCGGCGTGAACGCGCTGTCGGCACCGGGCAGCCGCCTCGGGCTCGACCACACCCACGACGGCGCGGTCCACACCCCCCACCTGCGTCCCATCCTCGCCGGGGTCGGGAGTTCCATCGACGACATGATCAAAGGCGGGCCCGAGGTCCCCGCCGACCAGTGGCTGGCCCGGCACGGCTGGCGCGTCGAGGTCCACGACATCGTCGAGCGCGCCGCCGCCTACGGCCGTCCGGCCCCCGCCCTCTTCCAAGGCGAACGCGCCGGCCACGCGCGCATCCTGCACACCGCCGTCCGCCCCTGAGCCCCGGCACCCCGCCCCGCCCGGCGCCGGAGCGGGGGTCGTTACGATACGCGTGACCACGAACGGGGAACGGGCGGCCGGCCGTGCCGGCCGCGGGGGACCGGGCTCCGCGGCGACCACGTGAGAAGAGGGCCCGTGCCAGAACCCGCGTCCGCCCAGGACGGCCGTCCCGCCATCGACACCAGCGTCCCCCACAACGCGCGGATCTGGAACCACTGGCTCGGCGGCACGGACAACTTCCCGGTCGACCGCGAGATGGGCGACCGCATCCGCGCGTTCTTCCCCGAGATCGTCGACAACGCCCGCGCCGACCGCGAATTCCTCGTCCGGGCGGTCCGCCACCTCACCACCGAGGCCGGCGTGCGGCAGTTCCTCGACATCGGAAGCGGGCTGCCCACCCGCGACAACACCCACGAGGTCGCGCAGACCGCCGACGCCGACGCGCGGGTGGTCTACGTCGACAACGACCCGATGGTGCTCGCGCACGCCCGCGCGCTGCTCGCCGGCGGCCCTGAGGGCGCGACCGCCTACATCGACGCCGATCTGCGCGACCCCGGGCGCATCCTCGACGCCGCGGCGGCCACGCTGGACTTCACCCGGCCGGTGGGGCTGATGCTGCTGGGCAGCCTCAATTTCGTGGCCGACGACGCCGAGGTGCGCCGCGTCCTGGACCGGCTCGTCGGCGCCCTGGCCCCGGGCAGCCACCTCGTCGTCTCGCACCCCACCGATGCGCTGAACCCCGGGCGTGCGCGCGAGGTCGTCCGCGCCTGGAACGAGAACGGCACCCCGAAGCTGACCCTGCGCAGTCCCGAGCAGATCACCGGCCTCTTCCGCGGGCTGGACCTGCTCGACCCCGGGGTGGTGTCCTGCTCGCTGTGGCGCCCGCCGCCGGACCGGCCGGGCGACGCCGTCGTGGTGGACGAGTACTGCGGCGTGGCGCGCAAGCCCTGACCACGGGCCGGCCGCGCGTGAGGGGGGCCGCGATCGGCGGGGTCCCGGCGCATCCTAGGATCGACAATGATTGTCATGTTCGTTTCGGGGTGCGTCGCGCACCCCATGGGGTGAAGGAGGACGCACGTGCTCGTTCCCGGCCTGGTATCGGTCACCTTCCGCGCGCTGACCGCCGAGGAGGTCGTCGACCTCACCCGCGAGGCGGGGCTGCGGACGATCGAGTGGGGCGGCGACGTCCACGTGCCGCCGGGGGACACCGGCCGCGCCCGGGAGGTCGGTGACCGCTGCCGCGCCGCGGGCCTGGCGGTCGGCGGCTACGGCTCCTACCACAAGGCGGGCGTCACCGACCCGGCCGGATTCCCGGAGATCGTGGCCACGGCGGTGGCGCTGGGCGCCCCGCGCGTGCGCGTCTGGGCGGGCACGACCGGATCGGCCGAGACCGGCCCGGCCCAGCGCTCCCGCACGGTCGCCGACATCCGTCGCTGCGCCGACCTCGCGGCGCAGGCGGGGATCCGCATCACGGTCGAGCACCACGTCGAATCGCTGACCGACGATCTCGACTCCGCGCTGCGCATGCACGCCGAAGCCGCGTCGCCGGCGCTCGTCCCCCACTGGCAGCCGCGCGAATCGCCCGACGTCGATGCGTGCCTGCGCGAGGTCACCGCCCTCCTGCCGCGACTCGAATCGGTGCACGCCTTCTCCTGGGGCGACGACGGCTACACCGAGCGACTGCCGCTGGGGGATCGCGCCGACCTATGGCGGCCGGTCCTGGGCCTCCTCGCCGCCGACGGCGCGCGGCGCGAGGTGCTGCTGGAGTTCGTCCAGGACGACTCCCCTGCGGCGTTCCTGCGCGACGCCGCCGCCCTGCGCGACTGGATCGCCGAAACGGCGGACACCGCGGCCGCCGCCGGCCCGGTGGGCTGAGCGCCGCGGGACGGCGGCGCCCCGGGAGCACCCGGAGCGGCGCCGTCCCGCAGCCGGGGGGTCAGCCCAGAGTCGCGGGGGCCGCGCCGGGACCGCGCACCGCGGCCCGGGCGTGCGCGCGCAGCGGCGACAGCCACGCCAGCACCACCCCGGCGCCCAGCACCGCCAGGCTCGCCGCCAGCCCGCCCCTCGGGCCGAGCGCGGTCACAGCGACGGCCCCGGCCAGGGCGGCGCCCAGCGGCTGGCCCACGCCCCACGACAGCATGCGCGCCGTGGTGTTGATCCGCGATTGCAGGTGCTGCGGGCTCACCTGCTGCCGGTAGGTGACGGCGTTGATGACCACCACCGAGTAGGCGGTTCCCCACAGCACCGCCGCCGCGGCGGCCGCCGCCCATTGGGTGGACAGCACCACACCGATCCCGGCCAGCAGCGACGCGGGCAGCGCGCCCAGGGCCAGCCGCGGGGCGCCGAAGCGCTCGCTCAGGACCGGGACCAGTCTGCTGGCGACCAGGGCGCCGACCCCCCAGCAGCTGAAGAGCACCGCCAGCCGCGGGTCTCCGGAGGGCGCCACTCCCAGGACCTGGTCGGCCCACGGCACCAGCATGGCCACCCACGCCCCGCTGGCGGCGGCATGGGTGGCGCCGACGAGGGTCAGCGTGCGCACGATCGGGTCGTGCAGCAGGAACGCCACACCGGTGCGGATGTCGGCGGCCAGGGTGGGCGCGGTGCCGGCGCCGGCCGGCCCCGCCGGCCGGGGGGCGGACAACGGGCGCACGATCAGCCTCACGAGAGCGGCGGACGCCAGCGCCGTCACGGCGTTGACGGCGACCAGTGGGGCGGGTGCGATGACGGTGACCAGCAGCCCGGCCACGCCGGGCACCAGCAGTTCCACGAAGGTCGTGGCACCGTAGACGGCCGAATAGCCCGCGGTGAGCCGTTCCTTGCCGATGAGCTGGGGGAGCGCGCCGAAGTTGGCGGCGTCGAAGAGGACGTAGAGCGCTTGGACGGCGAAGCTCGCCAGCAGCACGTGCAGCGGGGTGAGCACGTCCAGGGCCCAGGCCGCCGGGACGCTGGCCAGGGCGAGTGCGGATAGCAGATCGGCGCCGATCATCAGCCGGCGCCGGTCGAACCGGTCGGCGATGGCCCCGGCGAAGAGGCCGAACAGCAGGTACGGCAGCGCGCCGGTGACCGCCACCGCCGATGTCCATGCCGCCGAACCGGAGAGCCGGTAGACGAGGACCGGAAACGCCACGGTGGCCACCAGCGTCCCCGCCACCGAGACCATCCGTGAGGCGAGGTAGCGCCGGAAATCGGGATCGGAGCGCAGCCTTCCGGGTGCGGACACGGCCATTCGGACTCCTCTTCGACGTTTATGTGCAGTTCAGAGGGGCGTTTCATGGAATGTCGACTTGGTCACGTCGCCCCGCTGTTGAAAACGATAATCATTCTATTAGCCTGGTGTCTGCCCGACCGACCCCCAGACGATCAGGAGGTGACCGAGATGGAGCAGCAGCAGGTGTTCGTCCGGGTTGAGCAGGAGCGCGAGCTTCCGCACAACTCCGCCAGCCACAGCAACGCCCTGGTGGAGAACCCGTTCGACGAAGAGACCGAGTAACCCCCCGCGGGGCCGCCGGACCTCCGGCGGTCCCGCGCCGGCCCCGGCCGGGCACCGGTTCCGCGGCGCGGCCGTCCGTCCGTCCGTCCGCCCGTATCCGGGCGCCGGTCCGTCCGATCCCCCCGGCCGGACCGCCACCCGAGGCGGACCCGCCCCGGTGCTGTGCTCCCCGGGCCCGCCCGCACGCCGGTATCCGCGGACGGGTCGTCGGACCGCCGTGTGTCCGCCGCCCCTCCCCGACCCCGCCCATTGGAGGACGATCCGTGCCGTCCGTGCTGTGCGGTCCCGCCGGAAGCCCGGATACGCCTCGGGGCATGGCCGTCGCCGCGACGTCCGGCCTGTCGCGGGGGCTCCGCGGCCATCGGGCCCTGGAGCCGTCGCGGGTCCGTCGTCCGTCCCTGACCCGCTCCGAAGGGGCGCCCCCATGTCCGCGTCGCCTGAGCCCGTCGATCCCCGGTGCCGCCGCGGTCGCGGTGCGGGGTGCCGGCGACCGCTGGTGCCGTGCGGCCGCCGTGGGTCCGCCGTCCGTTCCCGACACGTCCCGAGGAGGAGGTCCCGTGCCGTCGTCGCCGCCTGAACCCGCCGATACGCGGCCGCGCCGCGATGGTGGAGGGGGCCTGACGGGGGACGTCGGCCGCCCCGGGCCGTCGGCTCGGTCCGTGGACGCTGATCGGATCTCTGCCCGCGGGGCGGCCCGTGTCGACCGCGCTGGTCGAACCCGCCGGCACGCCGGATACGGATCGGGCCGCGGTCGCCCCGGTGGCGTCCGGTCTGGAGCGGGACGTCCGCGGCCGCCGGGGTCGTCGGGCCGTTGTGTGTTCGTCATCCGGTGCCGAACCGACGTGAAGGGGACCGCTCGTGCCGTCTGTGCCGCCTGAATCCGCCGATACCCCGGACGCGCCGCGGCTGCGGCCCGGGGCCTCCTTGTTCCGGGTGGACGGCCAGGGTGCCGTCCTGCGGGCGGCCGATGGGGAGCTGTTCGACGTGGCGCTGCCCGGCGCCGCCCTCGACGATGTCTCACGCGCGCTGACCGGCCCGGCCGGCGCGGAACCGCCGCGCGAGGTCGCGGCCTTCGCAGCGGCCGGCCACCTCGGAGGCCGGGCGCGCTGGCCGGCCGACCGCCGCACCGTCGGCCTCGTCTGCACCGCCCGGCCCGGCCTCGGTCCGGGCGGCCACGCCCCCGCCGCTGCCGCCGCCCTCACCCGCGCCGGGGCGGACGTCCGGACGCTCGACCCCGGGGACGACATGGTCGCCGCGGGCATCGACGCCCTCTGCTGGATCCACGACGGTCCGCCGCCCGCCGCCTGGACGGGCTTCGACGCCTTGGCCGCGAAGGGAATCGCCTGGCAGCGCGTCAGTCGCGAGGGGCGGCACGTCTTCTTCGAGCCCGTCGCCTCGGCCCCGGGCGACCCGGGACACGCCGACGTCCGCGCCCGCCGCCTGGCCGCGGCGGGATCCGGCCATGAACGCCTCGCCGCGTACTGGGCGGGCGGTACCGGCTCCGCTCCCGTCGAGGGTGACGACCGCCCCGACGAATCGGAGCAGCACCTGATCTCGGCGATCGCAGCCCACGACCTGCGCACCTGGGCACTGGGGACCCCGCCGCGCGCCGGCGGCGGCCTCACGCCGGGCGCGCTGCCCCCGCAGCGCAGGCTCCGCGTCCTCGACCTCGATACCGGGGCGATCTCCGAGCACCCCGTCCTGCCGGTCCCCACCGCCGCCCCATGACGGCCCCGGCCCCCGTCACCGAGGACCGCACCCTGCCGGTCGCCGGCGGCGCCCGCCTGGCCCTCACCGTGACCCGCCCTCCGGGACGCTCCCCCGGCCCGGCCGTCGTCATCCGCACCCCCTACGGGCGCGACTCCCTCCGGCCCGAAGCGGCGGGGTGGGCCCGGCGCGGCCTTCCGTGCGTCATCGCCGATGTGCGGGGGCGCTACGGGTCCGGCGGCGCCTTCCACCCCTTCCGCGACGAGGAGGGCGACGGCGCGGCCCTGCTCGACTGGGTGCGCGGCCAGGACTTCTGCGACGGCCGGGTGCTGCTCGCCGGCGCCTCCTACGGCGCGTACTGCGCCCTGGTCACCGCGGCCGGCGCGCCGCGGGACGCCGTGGCCGGCGTCCTGGTGGCGGTCCCGGCGCTCGGCCCCGGCGAGACCGCCCGCGAGCCGGGCGGCGCCGCCCGGCTGGCCTGCCGCGCGGGCTGGTGGACCGAACACGCGGGCGCCCCCCGCTCCCGCGTTCCGCCGCCCGACATCTCCGGCCTGCTCACGGCCGTTCCGCCCGCGGCCGTCCCGCACCTCGCCCTGGGCGCTCGGCCGGAGGGCTGGGACGCCCTGTGGCACGCCCCGCGCCGGGGCGTCCTCTGGAACCGCCTGCCCGCCGGTATCCCACTGCTCGCCGTGGGCGGGCTGCACGACCCCTTCGCCGCCGACACCGTGGAACTCGCCGACCGGTGGGACGGCCCCGCCCGGCTCCTCCTCGGCCCGTGGGGACACCGGCTCGACGCGCCCCGGCCGGGAGCGGCCCTCGCCGGCCGCCGCATCGGGGCGGTGTACACGGCATGGGCCGCGGCCGTGCTGTCCGGCACGGCCACGGGCAGCGGGGGCCTCATCGCCATCGACGGCGACGGGCAGTGGCGCCGCTTCCCCCGTCCCGCCGCGTCCCGCCGCGCCTTCCCCGTCCGCCCGGCCGGGCACACCTTCGTCGCCGACCCCACCCGGCCCTTCCTCTCCCACCCGCTCGGCGCCGACCTGCCATGGCGCCGGGCCGACCCGCCGACCGGGGACCGCGCCCTCGGCTGGACCGACCCGCTGCCCCGCGGCGAACTGCGCGGGCCGGCCGCCGTCCGGCTGAGTGCCACGGCCGACGCGGTCGACGCCGACTGGGTCGCGCGGATCTCGCTCCGCGTCGGCGACGGGGCGCCGGTCCAGCTCGCGCACGCCGTCGTCCGCCGCGCACATAGGCCCGGCGTGCCCGTCCGCCTGGCGATCGACCTCCCCCCGGTCGGGGCGGTCGTCCCCCGCGGAGCACGACTGGGCGTCGAGATCGCCGGCCACCACTGGCCGCGGCACGCCCGCAACCCGCACACCGGGGACGACCCCATCACCACCGCCGGCCCCTTGCGCGCCGCCCGCCGCGACGTCGTCATCGACGGCGTCGACCTGCCCTGGCACCCGCCCCGCACGGCCGCCGTCGAAGCGGCCGACGTCGTCAAGGAGATCGCCCAGTGACCCTCCCGCCCGCCGCGCCGCCCCTGCCGGCCGAGGCCCTCATCGACCCCCTCACCGGGATCGTCCGCCGCCTGGTCCCGGTCGCCCCCGTGCCCGGGATGCCCCCGCGCTACCGGGGGGTGACGGCGGAGGTCGCCGACGCCAGGCGCCTCGGCGCCTGGCCCGCCGACCGGGTCAGCCTCGGCACGACGTTCGGCGACGCCGACGGCGCCCGTATCGCCGCGCTCGGCGAGGCGGTCGAGCGCTACTGCGGCAACCGGGTCGCCCGCGACCTGCCCGTCGCCACCGCCGCCGCACTCGCCGCAGCGGGCGAGCGCCGGTTCGGGCCCGAGGACCTCCCGTTCTTCGCGCCGTGGCAGCACGGGGCCGAGGGCTTCCCCTATGTACCGTTCACCGACGACCTGGAGATCGCGTGGGTGGCGGGCGAGGAGGACGGCGAGCGGTGCTGGCTGCCCGCGTCGTGGGTGTACCTCAACTACCATTCCGGGCTGCGGCGCCGCGAGCCGCGCACCCACCACCTGAACTACGCGGGGATCGCCACCGGCGCCGACGTGGCCGACGCGCACCGCCGGGGGCTGCTCGAACTCCTGGAGCGCGACGCCCTGGAGCTGTGGTGGCACCTGTCGGGGCCCACGACAGGGATCGACATCGGGTCGGTCCCGGGACTGGCCGCGGAGCTCGCCGGCTCCCGGTTGCGCACCCACCTGGTCCGGCTGCCCAGTGAGTACCCGGTGGCGTGCGTGGCCGCTGTGGTGGTGGACCCCGAGACCGGCGTCGTGGGCGGCGGGGGCGCGGCCCGCACCGACCCCGCGGAGGCGTGCGTCAAGGCCGTGCTGGAGGCGGTGCACACGTGGGTGTTCACGCTGGGCCTCACCGATCCCGAGGGGTGGGTGTTCCGCGCGATCGAGGCGGGCGTGCTGGCCAAGGGCCTCTACCTCGACCACCGAGCGGACCGCGGCTACCTGGACGCGGCGGGCCCGGGCCAGCGGCGGGTGCGCGACCTCGGGGCGCAGGTCCAGGTCTGGCTGGACCCGCGGGTGCAGGAGCGGCTGCTGCCGCGGTTCACCGAGCCGGACCGGGTCGTGCCCCTCGATGACCTGCCGCGGGGCGATCTCGCCGATGTGCGGGCCGGCCTGGCGCGAGCCGGTGGCCGGATCGCCACCGTCGACCTCACGACACCCGATGTCGCCCACACCCCGCTCAGGGTGGTGCGCACCTGCGCGACGGGACTGGTCCCGAACGCACCGGCCGCGTTCCGCTACCTCGGCCTGCCCCGCTGGAAGTCCGCGGCCCGCGACCGCGGATGGTCGCCGGACATCGCCCCCGAGTCCACCCCGGCCGGCCTCGAACTCGCCCCGCCCCCGTTCCTGTGAGTCCCCCATGGGAGGTGGGAAACGGAGCGGTGAGGGAGACGGGGGCGCGAGGCCGCCGCCTCCGTGTCTCCGCGACCGGTTCCGAGACACCGGACGCGCGCCCGGGAACGGATATCGCGAACGACCGGCGGCCGCCGCGGCCGCCGCCGTGAAGCCCGGCACGTGCTGTACGCCCGTGTTGCTTCGGTGTTTGTGGGGGTGGGCTTGGCCCTGGGCCGGGTTCGCTCCGGGGAGTGCTGCCTGGCGCGGAGTGGCCCTCGTTCGCACTTTCGTCGGTCGTTGGTGCGGGATACGGGCGGGGTCTGCGGGTGGGCCGCCGTGGTGACCGTGCTCCGCGGTGCGCTTGCGGGTGCCGTCCATCGCTGTGCCGGGCGGCGGGTCCGGCGGGCGGAGTCCGAGGTCCCGTTCCCGTGCGGCTCCGGGAGCGGGTGGGGACGTCATCGAGCCGATGGAGGTGCCTGGCGTGCACGGTATGAGCATGGGGTCGGCCGTCGAGGACGCGTTGCGGGCGGCCTGGTGTGGGGCGGATCCCGGTCCGGAGACGAGGCCGCGCCCCGTGGAAGGGCGGAGCTGGCACGGCCCGCGTGTGTTCCTGGAGCGGGCGGGGACGCACGGTATCGGGGCGCTGCTCGATCTGGCGCTGGCGGGCGACCCCGAACGGCTCCAGGGCGGGGTCCGCCTGCGCCGCGTCCCCTCTGCGGGCGGGCGGTACCCGGTCGACGCGCACGTGGTGGCCGGTGGCCGGGCGTGGCGCTACGACCCTCTCGGGCACGCTCTCGCGGCACCGGTCCCCGCCGGCCCGGCCGCGGCGGCGGACCCATCAGAGGGGGCCCGGGATCGCGCCTTGGACGAGGCCGGCGGTGGTGCCGCGGCGCGGGGCCGCGGCACCACCGGCACGGTGCGGCCGCCCGCGCCCACTGCGGGCGCGTCCGTGCGTCCCGAGCGGGGCGCCGGGGACCGGCGCTCGGACGCCGGGGACCGCTGCGGGACCGTGTCCGCTGCGGCCGGGGGTCCCGGCCCGGCGGCCACCGTTCGGGCCTGCTCCGGTGCGGGTTCGGGCGGATCGCCGGTGACCCACGAAGCAGGGATGGAGTCGCCGGGGACGTCGTCCGCGGCGTCCGGGCCGCCGTCGTCCGTCGGCGGCCCGCCAGGGGCGGAGTCCGGTCAAGGTATCCGCGGCGGGGGCGGCGGCCCGCCCGGCGGGCTGGATGGGGAGGCGGTGCCGCCGGAGGGCGGCGGGGTCGTCGTGGTGCTGTCGCTGGTACCGCGGCGCACAGTGTGGCGGTATGGGAAGCGGTCCCTGCCGGTGCTCCTGCTCGACCTCGGGCACGCGATCGGGGCGCTGCTCGCCGCGGCCCCTGCTGCCGGATATACGGCTCGCGCCGAGATCGGGCGCCCCGCCCGCGCGCTGGCGGCCGAGGCGGGGCTGCCCTGGCGCGCCGGTGCGGTCCGGTGGCCGGACGCCGCCCCGGAGTTCCCGCTCGCCGCCGTCCGGCTGGAGCCCCTGCCGCGCCCGATGGCGCCATCGGCCGTGATGCCACCATCAGCCCCACTGGTGCCGCCGGCCGTGTGGCCGCCATTGGCCACACAGCCCTTGCCGGTCGCGCAGGCCCCACCGGTCCCGCTGACCCCACCGGTCCCGCTGACCCCGCCGGTTGCGCAGGCCCCGCCGGTCGCGCAGGCCCCGCCGGTTGCGCCGACCTCGTCGGTCGCGCCGGTCGCGCCGGTCGCGCCGGTCGCGCCGACTCCGCCGACTCCGCCGAGTTCGACGGTCCCGTCGGCTTCGCAGATACCACCGGCTCCACCCGGCCCGCCGGCCCGGTCCGCTCGGCCCGCCCCGATGACCCCACCCGTCCGGCCCGCCCCGGCGGGCTCGGGGTCCCTGGGCCGCGAGTACGGTGCGCGGTCGGCGGTGCCGGACTCCCGAGGTGGCGCTTCGGCTCCCGCCCCGGAGCCGCCTCCGGCCGGAGCGTTGGCCGAGCCGCTGCGGGTCATCGAAAGCGCACTGGCGGAGCTGGGGCGGGGAGCGCCGGAACCGGTGGGCTTCGCCGGCCCGGCGCAGTCCACCGGTGTCCCGTCGCTGCTCCACCGGCGCAGCGCCGCGTGGAGCGAGGTCACCGCGGCACCCACCGGACCCGGCGGCGGGGGCGCCGCGCCGACCCCGGACGCTTCCGGCGGGGGCGGTGCCCCGGACCGTGCCGCCGGCGCCGCGCGGGAGCGGATCGGATCGGAGCGGGTCGTCGCCGTGCGCCCGGCCGAGGCCCCGGGGCTGGGGGAGGCGCTGGCGCCCCGGTCGTGCGGGCAGCCCGTCGTCGCCGAAGCGGCGCACCTGCTGCTCCTGCTGGGTGCGCCGGCCCCCGGCCCCTGGAGGGCGCTCACCGACCACGTCGGCGCGGGGGTCGCCGCCCATGAGGCGTGGCTGGCGGCCACCGGCGAGGGCCGGGCGGTTCGGCCGGTCGGGTGCTGGATCGACGCCGTGCTCGCCGCAGGGGAGCGGCGCGGACGGCTCATCCACAGCTTGGCGTTCGGCGATGTCGACATCAGCGAAGGGTTGTGATAATCGTTTTCACATGCCTCGTCTCCCCCGAAAGCATCCGCATACGACCATCGCCGCACTGGCCGCAGCGGGCGTCCTGCTGCTCTCCCTCACCGGATGCGCCTCCGGGGCCTCGGACGACGAAGCCGATGCCGCCCCGCGCGACACCGTCGACGCCGCCGCCCACGAGGCCGTCGCCGTCGAGTCCGGCCTCACCATCACCGACCCCCGCGGCGAACAGGTCGAACTCGACTCCCCGCCGGAGCGGATCGTGTGCCTGGTCGCCCTTTGCGACGACATCCTCACCGAGCTGGAGATCACCCCCACCGCCACATCCAACCCCGACCTCCTCGCGCACGAGGGCTTCCTCGGCCCCGACCACGACGTCCCGGTCATCCCCGGCGGATTCGGCGGTGAGGACGTCGAGGAGATCCTCCGGCACGAACCCGACCTCGTCATCGGCCTCGCCGGGTCGCACGAGGGGCTCGCGCCGTCCCTCGACGGCACCGCGCCCCTCTGGCTCACCGACTCCCGCAGCTGGGAGGACTCCGTCGCCTACCTGCGGGCGGTGGCCACGCTGACCGGCCGCGGCGCCGAGCAGCAGCGCGCCGAGCAGGCGTTCTACGACGACCTCGCCACCGCCCAGGCCGACGCCGAGGCCGAAGGACTCGACTCCCTCAAGCCGCTCGTGCTCTACGGCAGCGACGGCGCCTTCCAGGTCGATTCCCGGGGCTCCATCGTGGGCGGGCTGCTCGACCAGGTCGTCGACTACGACTGGGAGGACCGCTCCACGGGAGGCCACCAGGCCGGCGGTTCCGACTACAGCATCGAGGAGATCCTCGCGGGCGACCCCGACATCATCTTTCTGGAGTCCTTCACCTTCTCGCCCGGCGACTCCACACTGACCGAGCAGTTGGCCGACGACCCCGTCTGGCAGCGGATCAGCGCCGTCGAACAGGGCCGCGTGCACGAGGTCGACCTCGCTCCCTGGGCCACCGGCCGCGGTACGCGCTCCCTCGGGATCGTGCTCGACGACACCATGCGGTACCTGCGCGGATGACCCCGCCCGCGGCCACCCCCCGCCCGTCCGGCGCGCCCGCCGCGCCCGGCCCCGAAGCCGTTCCCGGAGGCGGCGAGCGGCTCCGCCCGGCCGTTCTCCTCCCCGCAGCCGCCCTCCTGCTCGCCGCCGTCTGCACGGCGGCGCTGTGCCTGGGCAAGCCCGTCCTTTCGCCGGCGTCCATCACGGCGGCCATCGCCGATCCCGGCTCCCTCGACTCCGTCATCCTCTGGGAGATCCGGCTGCCGCGCATGCTGCTGGGGCTGCTGGCCGGGGCCGCCCTGGGCTGCGCCGGGCTCCTCCTGCAAGAGGCGCTGCGCAACCCGCTGGCGGTGCCCGAACTCCTCGGCGTCTCTGCGGGGTCGGCGGCGGTGGTCGCCGCGACCACCGTGTTCGCGCTCCCGGTCACCGGGGCGCTCCTGCCCGCGCTGGCGCTGGCCGGCGGGGTGGCCGGCGGAGCCCTGTGCCTCGCCGTCGCCCGGCGGGCCGGCGACGCCGCATCGGTCCTGCTCACCGGCGCGGCCGTCTCCACGGCGCTCACCGGTGCGGTCTACGCCATCACCAGCATGGCCGACCAGTTCCAGCTCGGCCTGGTGTTCCGCTACCTCATGGGCTCCCTCGTCGGCTCGGGCTGGGCCGAGCTCCGCATGGTCGCGCCCTGGCTGGTGCTCGCCGTCCCCCTGCTGCTCCTGTGCCTGCCCCTCCTCGGCGTGCTCGGTCTGGGCGACGACGCCGCGGCCGCGCTGGGCCTGGCTCCGGGCCGGGCCCGGCTCGCCTGCCTGGCCGTCGCCGCCGTGCTGGTCGCCGTGGTCGTCGCCGCGTGTGGGCCGATCTCCTGGGTGGGGTTCCTGGCGCCCATGCTGGCCCGCCAGACCTACCCCGGCGCGGCGCCGCGCGTGCGCCTGCTGTGGTCCGGGCTGCTGGGCGGGCTGGTCACGGTCGCCGCCGACCTCGCCGCCCGCACGGTGTTCCATCCCATCGAACTCCCGCTGGGCGCGTTCACCGGTTCCATCGGCATCATCGGCGGGCTGCTCCTGCTGCGCGCCCGCGCTGCCGCGGGGACACTCGGCCCGCCGCGGCGGGCCGCCCGCAGGGCGCCGCGGAGCCCCGCGGACTCGGGAACCCCGGAAGCCCCAGAAGCCGCTGCGACCCCGGCGCGCCCGGAGGCTCCTCCCCACGCCCCGGTCCAAGGGAGGGCGCACCCATGACCCTGACCCGACGCCGCCCCGCACACACCACCGGGCCGGCCCCCGCCCCCTCTCCGCGCCGCCCCCTGCGCGCGTTCGCGCTCGCCGTCACCGTGCTCGCCGCGCTGGCGCTGGTCGCCGCCACGGGCCAGGCGCTGCTGGGCCGCGGACTCGCCGTCGGCGAGGTGTGGCCCGCCCTCCTGCGCGACTCCGGCGACCCCATCGGCGAACGCATCCTCTGGGAGCTGCGCCTGCCCCGCGCCGCCGTGGCCCTGCTCGCCGGGGCGTGCCTCGGGGTCTCCGGGCTGCTGCTGCAGATCGCGTTGCGCAACCCGCTGGCCTCGCCCGAGCTGACCGGGGTGGGCGGCGGCGCGGTCCTCGGCGTGGTGCTCGCGCTGCGCTTGGGCCTGGTCTCGGGGCAGGCGCACACCGCCGTGCTGGCGGCCCTGTGCGGCGGCCTGGCCGGCGGCGCGCTGCTGTGGCTGCTGTCCGGGCGCGGGCGCTCCGACCCCGTCTGGCTCACCATCAACGGCGTGCTGGTCGGCATCGCCCTGTCCGGGCTCACCTCCGTCCTGCTGGTGCTCAGCCAGGCCGAGGCCGCCGGGGCCCTGCGCTGGCTCACGGGTTCGCTCACCGGCATGACCCCCGCGCATGTGCTCCTGCTACTGCCGTGGGCGGCCGCCGGGATGGCCGTCGCATGGCTGCTCGCCCCGGTGCTCGCCGTCCTCCAAGGCGGCGACGACCACGCCGAGGCCGTCGGTCTCGCGCCGCGCCCCGCGCGCTTCGCCGTCCTGCTGACCGCCATCCTGCTCGCCGCGGCCGCGGTGTCGGTCGTGGGCATGGCCGGGTTCGTCGGGCTCATCGCCCCGTTGCTGGCGTCCGCGGTCGTCGGCCGGGAGCCCCGCCTGCTCGTGCCCGTGGCCGCGCTGGTCGGCGCCGTCGTCCTGTCCGGGGCCGACGCCCTGGCCCAAGGCGTCACCACCCTGGTCCCGGCGGGCCCGCAGACCCAGCGGCTCGGGCTGCCCGCCGGCTCCATCACGTCCATTGTCGGCGCGGCCCTGCTGGTCGTCGCGGTCCGCCGGCGCGGACTGCTGAACACGTGAGCGCGCCGGATCGGCCGCCGCCTCCGCGTCCGGCGGCCACCGGCCCCGCGTCGCCGACCGCTCGCCAGGGATGTCCTCCGCCACCCGGACCGAATCCGGGGGGCCGCACGCAAGGGGTTTCGAGATGACCGCCGACCGACCCGCCGCGCTCCGCCTCGACCGCGTGGGCTTCGGCTACGCCCGCGAGCAGGCCGTCCTGCACGGCGTCGACCTCGCGATCCCCCGGGGGGAGACCGTCGCCCTCGTCGGCCGCAACGGGTGCGGCAAGAGCACCCTGCTCCGGCTCTTCGCCGGGGCGCTGCGCCCGACCTCGGGGAGGGTCCTGCTCGACGGCGAGGACATCGCGTCCATGGGCCGCCGCGCCATCGCCCGGCGCATCGCCGTCCTGCACCAGGCGCTGCCGCCCATCCCGGGCATGACCGCCCGGCGCCTGGTCCGCCAGGGCCGGTTCGCGCACCGCGGCGTCCTGGGGATGCTCCGCGACACCGAGGACGACACCACGCGCCGCGCCATGGACCGGGCGGGCGTCGCCGGACTCGCCGACCGCCCCCTGGAGTCGCTGTCGGGCGGTGAGCGCCAGCGGGTCCGGCTCGCGCTGGCGCTGGCCCAGGACACCCCGGTCCTGCTCCTCGACGAGCCCACCACCTACCTCGACGTCCGCCACCAGCTCGAAGTGCTGGAACTCGTGGCCGACTTCGCCGAGCGCCTCACGGTCGTCATGGTGCTGCACGACCTCGACCACGCGGCGCGCTACGCCGACCGGATCGTGGCGCTGCGCGACGGCGCGGTCGCCGCCGACGGCGGCCCCGCCGACGTCGTGCGCGACTCCATGCTGCGCGACGTCTTCGGGGTCAGCGGCCGCGTCCTGCTCGACGAACGCCACGGCACCCCCTACTGCCGCCTCGACACGCCCGTGTGACCGCCCTGCCCCGAAGGCCCCCGCTTACCAGCGTGAATCACGTGAAGTAGCGAGAGATGACCATGCGTGATAATCCTTGGGCTTGCCGCGGCACGACCCGCCGGCGGCGCCGAGCCAGAACCCACGAGGAGTTCCATGACACGCGACCACATCTCCGGCCTGCTCCGCGCCACCTGCGCCCGGGTACTGTCCAAGGACGAAGCCGCCATCACCGGAGGGTCGCTGCTGGTCGAGGACCTGGAGGCGGACAGCCTCGACTTCGCCGAGATCATCGAGACGCTCAAATCCCACGGGGTCACCCTGCCCGCGCAGGACGTGCTGCGGATCCGGACCTTCGACGACTTCGTCGACGCGGTGCACGCCCGCGCCGCCGTGGAGACCGCCCGATGACCGACCGCCGCAGCGCGGTGATCACCGGGCTCGGGGTCAGGACCCCTTTCGGCAGCGACCCCGACGAGATGTGGTCCGCCCTCCTCGCCGGGCGCTCGGCGGCGCGGACGATCACCCGGTTCGACACCACGGGGCTCCCGGTCGACTTCGCGTGCGTCGTGCCCCCCTTCGACCCCGCCCCGTACCTGACCCCCAAGGAGGACCGGCGCTTCGACCCTGTGACCCGGCTGGGGGTGAGCGCCGCCCAGGACGCCGTGTCCGACGCCGGCGGGCCGACGGCGCCCCCGGAACGCCGGGCCCTGGTCGTGGGGGAGTCCCACGGCGGGGCGCACACGCAGGAGAGCGTGCTGCTGGCCCCCGATGAGCACGGCCGCGGCCGTCCGTCGGCGCTCTACGTGCCCAAGACCATGCTGAACGCCACCGCGGCCGCCATCGCCGTGCGCCACGGTATCCGCGGGCCGTCGCTGTGCGTGGCGACCGCCTGCGCCTCGGGCGGGCACGCCGTCGGCGAGGCGCTGCGGCTCATCCGCGACGGCAGCGCCGACGTCGTCCTGGTCGGCGGGGTCGACGCCTACATCACCCCCACCTTCGTTCTCGCCTTCCACGGGCTCGGGGCGCTGTCCACACGCACGCGCGACCCCGAACACGCTTCACGCCCGTTCGACACCGACCGCGAGGGCTTCGTCTTCGGCGAGGGAGCCGCGTTCCTGGTCATCGAATCGCCGGAGCACGCCGAGCGCCGCGGTGCCCGCGTCCACGCCGAGCTGTCGGGGTACGGCCGCACCACCGACGCCTACCACCTGACCGCGCCCGACCCCGACGGCGACGGCATCCGCCGGGCCATGCTCGCGGCGCTGCGCGACGCCCGCATCACCGCGGACGACGTCGCGCACGTCAACGCGCACGCCACGTCCACCCAGGCGGGCGACCTCGCCGAGGCGCGGGCCATCGCCGGCGTGTTCGGCCCCCACCGGGTACCGGTGACCTCCTGCAAGGGCGCGATGGGGCACCTCATCGGGGCGGCCGGGGCGGTCGAGGCCGTGGTGGCCGCGCTGACCCTGCGCGAAGGTCTCATCCCGCCCACCGCCAACACCGACACCCCCGACCCCCTCTGCGAGGTCGACATCGTCACCGGCCACCCCCGCAAGCTGGGCGAGGGGGCCGTGGTGTCCAACTCCCTCGGATTCGGCGGCCACAACGCGGCGATCGTCCTGCGCCCCGCGTCCTGACGGGCGCGCCGGGAGCCCCGGTCTCAGGACGGCGCTCCGTAGCAGGCGGCGACCGCGGCGGCGCGGTCGCGCAGCGAGGCGCGCAACCACTGCGGGGCCAGGACCTCCGCGTCCGCGGCGAGCTGCCATAGCGCCCATTCGGCGTGCCGTGCATCCTGGAAGGTCACCTCCAGCCGCAGCCGGCCGTCCGCACCGGCTTCCCCGGCGCGGACGGCCAGCGCGGTGCCCACCAGCTCCTCCCGCCGCGCCGGGTCCGTCCGTACCAGCACGGCGACCTGCTCGTCGCCGGCCCGAAACCGCGTGCTGCGCTCCTGCCAGGCCCGGTCCAGATCGACCCGCTCCGGCCGCGGTGGCCCGAGAGCCCTCGGGCAGTGCGTCGACCGCCTTGAGCATGGCCGAGGCGAGCGCCGAGCCGAGGCCGAACAGCTGCGCGCCGCGCCGCGATCCGGCGACCAGCAGGGCGAGCGCCTCGTCGTGGTTCAGTCCGGTCAGCTCTGTCTGAAAGCCGGGTAACAGTGCGAAACCGCCGTGCCGTCCGCGTTCGGCGTAGACCGGGACACCGGCCGCGGACAGGGCCTCCATGTCGCGCAGCACGGTGCGGGTGGATACCTCCAGTTCGCGGGCCAGCGTGGCCGCGGAGAGCCGACCGTGCCGGCGCAGCAGCAGTACCAGCGAGACCAACCGGTCGGCGCGCATATGGGGACTCTACCGAGATATACGACACATGGTGTCGTGTTTCGTTGGGAGGCTTTCACCGCGGTCGACGATGGACGGCCACCGGCCGGTCAACGTACGTGCCGTCGATGAATCCAATGGATCGAATGGAGCGGATGGGGCTATGGAGCGCACGGCGGTCAACCCGTGGACGTGGTCGGTGGAGATGGGGTACAACCAGGGCGAGATCGTCTCCGGGCAGACCAGGACCCTGTACTGCGCCGGGCAGACCGCGATGAGCGGCGACGGCGAGCCCCGGCACGCCGGTGACATGGCGGCGCAGCTGGCGCTGAGCCTCGACAACCTGGAGGCCGTTCTCGGCGAGGCCGGCATGTCCCTCGTGAACCTCGTCCGGCTCAACGTCTACACCACCGACGTCGATCTGCTCTTCCAACACTACGGCGTGCCGGCGTCGCGGCTGGGCGCCGCCGGGGCGGCGCCGACCACCACGATGCTCGGGGTGGCACGGCTGGCGATCCCCACCCTGATGGTCGAACTGGAGGGGACCGCCGTCGCGTGATGCGACCTCGCCGCCTCCGCCGCTCGCGCCGGTCGAGCCGGCACGAGCAGCGGACGGGCGGTCCCCGGTTGCCGGGACGGTGCTCCGGCGCCGAGCAGCGGCTGGTCCTTCCCGAGGCGGCGACGCTCGTCGCTGTACGGGCGACACCCGGATGCGTTCCGGCGCAGGTGGGGTCGCCCCTTCATCCCGCCACCGCGTGAGCGGGATTCCGCGTTCGCTCCGGCTGAGGGGTCGAACCCGCACGCATCGTCGACGACCGGGGCGACGTCGCCGTCCTCAGCTCCTCGGAGCGGGAACCGCCGTTGTCAGGGGCCGTTTTCGTGGCGAGGGGCCGCACCGCGGTGCGGCCCCTCCGATCGGACGACGCTGCCTGACCCCGATCCCTTGGGGTTGGTCGCCGCCGCGCGCTGGTTCCCGGGCGGGGGCGGGGGCGGGCACCAGGCCGGTCCCGGACGACCCGTCGCCCCCTGCCCCGGTGGTACGCCGACCCGGACGGACACCTCCCCGCGGGGACGGTGGGCGCATCGGGCTCGGCGAGGGGCCACCGGTATGCTCGCCGCTATGCCCCCTTCGCCCGGATCCCCCCGACGCGGTGCGCCCGCCGCAGGCCGGACCCGTCGCGATCGGGAGGACGCCTGCCCCGGAGCGCTGCGGCTGCACGCGGCCCACGACGGAGGGCTGGCCCGCGTGCGGATCCCCGGCGGTGTGCTCACCGCGGCCCAGGCGCGCGCGCTCGCCGCCGCGGCGGAGGACCTCGGCGACGGGCACCTCGACCTCACCTCGCGCGGCAACGTGCAACTCCGCGGCCTCGACGACGACGCCGGCGGCGCACTGGCCGACCGGCTGGAGGCGGCCGGGCTGCTGCCGTCGCGGCGCCACGAGCGGGTCCGCAACATCGTGGCCTCCCCGCTCAGCGGCCTCGACGGGCAGGGCCACGCCGACATGCGGCCCCATGTCGCCCGACTCGACGCGCTGCTGTGCGCGAGCGACGTCACCCCGGCCCTGTCCGGCCGCTTCCTGTTCGCCTTGGACGACGGACGCGGCGACACCGCCGCCCTCGGTGCCGACATCACGGTCACCGCGCGCCCCGGCGCCGCCGCCGACCTGCGCATCGGCACCGGCACCCTGCGCGTTCCCCGGGACGACGCGGCGCGCTGGGCGGTGCGCGCCGCCGAGGCGTTCCTCGACCTGGCCCGGGAGTCGGGCGCCGCCGCGTGGCGCGTGGCCGACGTGGACCCCGACGGCCGTGCCATCGCCGCGCGCCTCGCGCTCCCACCCGCGGCCGGGGTCCCGCAGCGGGAGGAGGGCGGGCTTGCTCTCCCCGGCGGCGGAACCGCCGCCTCGCAGCCGCGCCTCGGGCGGATCGACCGACCTGATTCCGCGTACGCCGCCCTGTCGGTGGCGGCCCCGCTTGGGCGGGCCGCGGCCGCCCAGTGGCGGCACCTGGCCGCCGCGGCCGCATCCGCCGCGGCCGCGCAGCACGCAGGACACGGGTCGGGTGAGCTGCGGGTGACCCCGTGGCGGGGGGTCGTCCTGCCCGGCCTGGACCGGGCCACCGCCGCGGACGTGCTCGCCGTGCTGGCCGACGCGGGCCTGGTGACCTCTGACGACTCGCCCTGGGTCGGTGTGACCGCGTGCACCGGCCGCCCCGGGTGTGCCTCATCGCTCGCCGACGTGCGCGCCGATGCCGCGGCTGTCCTGCGCTCCCACCCCGTTGCGCCGCGGCAGGGCCGGCGGCCCGTCCACTGGTCGGGGTGCGAGCGCCGTTGCGGCCGCCCCTCCGGCCGGCGGTGGGTCGACGCGGTCGCGAACGGCGACGGCGGCTACCGGATCACGGTGCACGGAGTGGACCCGGCCGCGACGGAATCGGCGCCCGGCGCCGACCCGGTCGAGGCGCAGGCGCCACGCGGCGCAGGTCCGGCCGAGACGGATGCGGCGCACGGCGGCCTCGGTGCCGCCGTTGCGGCCGCGCGTACGACACGACCCCCGAGGGAGATGTGACCGACTACGAAAAGGACGGCGCCGCGATCTACCGGCAGTCCTTCGCCACCATCCGGGCCGAGGCGGACCTCGGCGGCCTGCCCGCCGACGTCGCGCAGGTCGCCGTCCGCATGATCCACGCCTGCGGCATGGTCGACCTCGTCCGCGACCTGGCCTACGGCCCGACGGCCGTCGCCGACGCCCGGGCGGCCCTGCGCGGCGGCGCACCCATCCTCTGCGACGCGACCATGGTGGCCGCCGGCGTCACCCGCGGCCGGCTCCCTGCCGGCAACGACGTCGTGTGCACGCTCTCCGACCCCTCGGTGCCCGCGCTGGCCCGCGACCTCGGCACCACCCGCAGCGCCGCCGCCATGGAGCTGTGGCGCGACCGGCTCGACGGCGCCGTGGTCGCCATCGGCAACGCGCCCACCTCGCTGTTCCGGCTCCTGGAGATGGTCGACGAGGGCGCGCCGCGCCCCGCCGCGGTCATCGGCGTCCCGGTCGGCTTCGTCGGCGCGGCGGAGTCGAAGGACGCGCTGGCCGCGCACCCCTCCCGGATCCCGTACCTGGTGGTGCGGGGGCGGCGGGGCGGCAGCGCGATCGCCGCCGCCGCGGTCAACGCGATCGCGAGCGAGGCGGAGTGACCGGCCGACTCTACGGGGTGGGCCTCGGCCCGGGCGACCCGTCCCTGCTGACCCTGCGCGCCGTCGAGGTGATCGGCGCCGCCGACGTCATCGCCTACCACGGCGCCCGTCCCGGGCACAGCATCGCCCGGTCGATCGCGGAGCGCCACCTGCGCCCCGACCACATCGAGGAACCGCTGGTCTACCCGGTGACGACCGGCACCACCGACCACCCCGGCGGCTACCGCGGCGCCATCGAGGAGTTCTACGCCGAGGCCGCCGAGCGGCTCGCCGCCCACCTCGACGCCGGGCGCAGCGTCGCGGTGCTCGCCGAGGGCGACCCGCTCTTCTACGGCTCCTACATGCACATGCACAAGCGCCTGGCCCACCGCTACCCGGCGGAGGTCGTCCCCGGGGTGACCTCGGTGAGCGCGGCGTCGGCGCGGCTCGGCCGCCCCCTTGTGGAGGGCGAGGAGGTGCTGACGCTGCTGCCCGGCACCCTGCCCGAGGACGAGCTGGCGGCGCGCCTGGCCACCGCCGACGCGGCGGCGGTCCTCAAACTCGGCCGGACCTTCCCCGCTGTGCGCCGCGCCCTGGAGTCCAGTGGGCGCCTGGGCGACGCGCACTACGTCGAGCGCGCCACGATGGACGGCGAGCGCACCGGTGCCCTCGCCGACGTCGACCCCGCGTCCGTGCCGTACTTCTCGGTGGCCGTCGTGCCGGGCCGCACGGCCGGCGCCGCACCCGTTGCGCCCACCACATCCGACACGCCCGCCGAACCGGCCCCCGGGCAGGGGACCGGGGACGGGCCCGGCCCGGAGGCGGGCGGGGTCGCCGTGGTGGGGCTGGGGCCCGCCGGCCCGATGTGGCTGACGCCGCAGGCACGGGCGGAGCTGGCCGCCGCCGACGACGTGGTCGGCTACACCACCTACATGGACCGCGTTCCCGCGCGCCCCGGGCAGCGCCGGCACGCCTCGGACAACCGGGTGGAGGCCGAGCGCGCCGAGTTCGCCCTGGAGCTGGCGCTGCGCGGCCGGCGCGTGGCCGTCGTCTCCTCCGGTGATCCGGGGGTGTTCGCCATGGCGACCGCCGTGCTGGAGGCAGCCTCGTCGGCCCCCTACCTCGACGTCGCCGTCCGGGTGGTGCCCGGTATCACCGCGGCGCAGTCGGCCGCCGCCCTTGCCGGCGCCCCGCTGGGGCACGACTACGCCGTGGTGTCGCTGTCCGACCGGCTCAAGCCGTGGCCGGTCATCGAGGAGCGCCTGCGCGCGGCGGCCGCCGCCGACCTCGTCCTGGCCCTGTACAACCCCGCGTCCAAGAGCCGCACGGCCCAACTGGCCGCCGCCCGCAAGATCCTGCTGGACTGCCGCGCGCCCGCCACCCCTGTGGTGGTGGCCCGCGACGTCGGCGGCCCCGCGCAGTCGGTCGCGGTCACCACGCTGGACGGGCTCGACCCGGAGCGCGTGGACATGCGCTGCATCCTGCTGGTGGGCTCCTCGCAGACCCGTACCGTGCGCCGCGGCGACGGCGCCACCGTCGTGTGGACGCCCCGCCGCTACCCGGATTGACCCCGGAGCGTGGCGAGCCAGGACACGGCGCCCGCCGGGTCGGCGACGACCGGCACCCCCTCGGGCGCGGGCGGGCGCCGCACGACGATGACGGGCAGGCCCAGGTCGCGCGCCGCCACCAGCTTGGCAGAGGTGGCGGCGCCCCCGCTGTCCTTGGTGACGACCGCGTCGATGCGATGCCGGCGCATCAGCTCCGACTCGCCGTCGACGGTGAACGGCCCGCGGTCGAGCAGCAGCCGCATCCGCGGCGGGCACGGCCCGGGGGGCGGGTCGACGCAGCGCACCAGGAACCACGGGGCGGTGAGGCCGGCGAAGGCCGCCAGCCCGGTCCGGCCGGTGGTGAGGAACACCCTCCCATCAGCGGGTATGGTGCGTGGTTCGGACGCGGCCAGGAGGGCGGCCGCGTCGGCGGTGGACTCCGCCGGGATCCAGCGGTCGCCCGGCACCCGGGTCCAGCCGGGCCGGCGCAGCGCCACCAGCGGCACCCCCGCCGCGGCGGACGCCCGGGCCGCGTTGAAGCTCATGGTCCCGGCGAAGGGGTGGGTGGCGTCGATGAGCGCGTCGACCCGGTGCTCCCGCAGCCAGCGCGCCAGCCCCGCGGCCCCGCCGAACCCTCCGATGCGCACCGCCCCCTCCGGAAGCCTGGGCCGTGCCACCCGGCCCGCCAGCGAGGTCGTGACCTCGACACCGGGGTCGGCCGCCAGCTCTCCGGCGACCCGCCGCGCCTCCGCGGTCCCGCCGAGGACGAGCACCCGGCACACCCGCCGCGGCGCGCTCACCGTGCGCCCCGTCCGACCGCGAGGAGGACCCCGTGGCTGAACCGGCGGGCAGCGGCGGCCCCGCGGCGAAGGGCGGCCGGGCCGGGCAGCTGGAGCGCAGCGGGCTGCGGCCCGGCTGGACGACCGGGGCGTGTGCGACCGCGGCGGCCACGGCCGCCTACACCGCGCTGCTCGGCGGCGGGTTCCCCGACCCCGTGACCATCACCCTGCCCAAGGGGCAGCGCCCGTCCTTCGCGCTGGCCGTGGAAGAGCACGGCGCGGACCGGGCGATGGCCGGGGTGGTCAAGGACGCCGGGGACGACCCGGACGTCACCCACGGGGCGCTCGTCCGCGCGACCGTGCGGCACGCGGAGCCGGGGGCCGGCGTGGTCTTCCGCGCGGGCCCCGGAGTCGGCACGGTCACCCGCCCGGGGCTCCCGCTGGAGGTCGGGGAGCCCGCGATCAACCCCGTCCCGCGGCGGATGCTCGGCGACCACCTCGCCGAGGTCGCGGCGGCGTACGGGGGAACCGGCGACGTCGACGTGGAGATCTCCGTGGACGGCGGGGCGGAGATCGCCCGCTCGACCTGGAACCCGCGCCTGGGCATCCTCGGCGGCCTGTCGATCCTGGGGACCACCGGGGTCGTCGTGCCGTACTCCTGCTCGGCGTGGATCGACAGCATCCGCCGCGGCGTCGACGTCGCCCGCGCGGCGGGCCGCACGCACGTCGCCGCATGCACCGGGGCCACATCGGAGAAGGTGGCGGCCGCGGAGTACGGGCTGCCGGAGGACGCGCTGCTGGACATGGGCGACTTCGCGGGGGCGGTGCTGAAGTACCTGCGCCGGCACCCCGTTGCGCGCCTCACCATCGCCGGGGGCTTCGCCAAGCTCTCCAAGCTCGCCGCCGGCCACCTCGACCTCCACTCCGCCCGGTCCCGCGTGGACACCGGCCACCTCGCGGGGCTGGCCCGCGCCGGCGGGGCGACCGACCGGCTGGCCGAGGAGGTGGCCGGCGCCAACACCGCGCTCCAGGCCGTCCAGCTGTGCGGCGCCGCGGGGGTCCCGCTGGGCGACCTGGTCGCGCGGGCCGCGCGCGGCGCCGCCCTCGGGGTGCTGCGCGAGGCGCCGGTGGCGGTCGACGTCATCTGCATCGACCGCGCGGGCACCGTCGTCGGCCGCGCGGCCCCCGCCCGGGCGCGCCCGGACGGCGGCGGCGCGTAGGGGCCCCGCCGTCACAGCGAGGCGGGCGAATCGCCGGGTCCAGGTCCAGGTCCGGGGTCGGCGGTGGCGGCGCGGCGGACGCGTTCGGGGGAGTAGAGGTGGCTGTCGGGGAACCGGTCGGCCGCCAGGGAGCGGCCCACCAGGATGACGGCCGTCCGGACGATCCCGGCGGCGGCCGTCCGCCCGGCGATGTCGCCCAGGGTTCCGCGCAGCACCAGTTCATCGGGGCGGCTGGCCATCGCGACCACCGCGGCCGGGCAGTCCGCCCCGTACCGGGGGGTCAGCTCCGCCACCACGCGCTCGATGTGGCGGGCGGCCAGGTGCAGGACGATGAGCGCGCCGCTGCGGCCCAGCGTGTCCAGGTCCTCTCCGGGCGGCATGGCCGTCGCCCGGTGGGCGACCCGGGTGAGGATCACCGTCTGCCCCACCTCCGGCACGGTCAGCTCCCGGCCCAGTGCCGCCGACGCCGCCGCGAACGCCGGCACCCCCGGGACGATCTCGTAGGGCACGCCGGCCGCGTCCAGCCTCCGCATCTGCTCGGCCACCGCGCTGAACACGGAGGGGTCGCCGGAGTGCAGCCGGGCGACGTCGTGGCCCGCCTCGTGCGCGGCGGTCAGCTCGCCGGTGATCTCCTCCAGCGTGAGGTGGGCGGTGTCCACCAGGCGCGCGCCGGGCGGGCACGCGGCCAGCATCTCCCGCGGCACCAGGCTGCCCGCGTACAGGCAGACGCCGCACGCGGCGAGCGTGCGCCGGCCACGCAGGGTGATGAGGTCGGCGGCGCCGGGGCCGGCGCCGATGAAGTAGACGGTCACGGACGCCCTCCTGTGCGGTGCGCGGGCGGTGTGGCGGCCGCCCATTGGGTGACGGGCATGGCCTGGCGCCAGCCGGTGAAGCCGCCGACCGGCGTCGCGGTGGCCACGGAGATGCGGACGAGGCCGCCGCCGTGCCGGGCGTGCCACCCGGTGAGGACCGCTTCGGACTCCAGCGTGACCGCGTTGGCGACGACGCGCCCGCCGGGCGGCAGCGCCGCCCAGCACGCGTCGGGCAGCCCCGGCGCGGTGAGCCCGCCGCCGATGAACACCGCCGCCGGCCGCGGCAGGCCCTCCAGCGCCTCCGGCGCCGCGCCGGCCACCACGCGCAGCCCGGGGACCCCGAGGGCGGCGGCGTTGCGGGCGATCCGCCGCGCGCGGTCCGGGTCGCGCTCGATCGCCACCGCGCGGCACGAGGGGTGCGCGCGCATCCACTCGATGGCGATGGACCCCGACCCCGAGCCGACGTCCCAGAGCAGTTCGCCGGGAGCGGGGGCCAGGGCGGCGAGGGTCGCGGCGCGGACGTGGCGCTTGGTCAGCTGGCCGTCGCTGTCGTAGGCGGTGTCGGGCAGCCCGGGGGTGAGCCCGAGCCGCGCCGTGTCCGGGGCCGCCCGGCAGTCCAGGGCGACGACGTTCAGCGGGTCGCAGGCGGGGTCGCCCCAGTCCGCCGCGGTGCCCTCGACCGTCCGTTCGCGGCCGGAGCCGAGCCGCTCCAGCACCCGCATCCGGGTCGGGCCGAAGCCGTGTGCGCGCAGGAGCGCGGCGACGTCCGCCGGGCCGCGGGATCCGGGGCTCAGGACGAGCAGCCGCCGGTGGTCGAACAGCGCGCCGGCCAGCGCGGCGGCGGGGCGGCCGACGAGGGAGACCACCTGGGTCTCCTCCACGGGCCAGCCCAGGCGCGCGCACGCGTAGGACACCGAGGAGGGGTGCGGCAGGACCCGGAGGCGGCCGTGGCCGACGACGTCGGCGAGGGTGCGCCCGATGCCGAAGAACATCGGGTCGCCGCTGGCCAGGACCGCGACGCGGCGTCCTTCGTGCGCGGCGAGGACCCTGGGCACGGCCGGGCGCAGGGGGGAGGGCCACGGTACTCGCCGCGCGCCCACACGCGGAGGCAGCAGGCCCAGCTGCCGCGGTCCGCCGATGACGACCTCGGCCGCGGCCAGCTCCTCCTGGGACGCCGCCGCGAGCCCCTGCCAGCCGTCGGCCCCGATCCCCACCACGGTCACGGGGGCGGGAGCGGCGTCGTTCACGGTCACCTCGGGGCATCGGCAGGTCGCGGCGTGCGGAACTCTACTCAATCCGGGGCGCGCGGCCGGAGCCGGGGGGCTTTCCGCGGGCGGTCGGCCGGGCCGCGCGGCTGGAGGAGTCCCGCCGCGCCCCCGTGGGGCCGGGCGCGGAGGAGACCGCCATTCGGCGGGTTTTTCACCGTTGCCGGCGGGCCGCCGGTCGTCGCGGAAACGGCGGGTTCGCCAGGCCACACGGACGTACGGGGTGCGCCCGCCGCGCCCGCCATTCGGCGGGTCGGCGCGAATAACCGGCACCACCGCGGTGCGGCCGGAAATCCATAATTGACAGTGTCGTCGGGAAATCTATAGCGTTGGATCCATGGCGCTGACCGCGAAATTCCGACCCGGCGCATTTCCGTATTCGATGTGGAGAACCCTCGGGTGGCGCTGAAAAGCGCTGATCGCAGTGGTGGCCTCCGTGGCCTGCGGTGATGTTCGTTCAAGATCGTGTGGTCGGCTGCTCTGTCCGGCGAATTCCGTCCACTCCTGTACGTGCGCGCCCGATCGCCGGTGATCCGGTGCTTTCTCCTTTCACCCGGTCCTGTTATCCGCGGCCGCGCAACGCGCTCCCGTCCATTCCCCTCACCTGATACCGGCCTCGTTCTGGAAAGAGATCGCAGATGACTGGACGCTTCACCGGAAAGGTCGCCCTCGTCACCGGAGCCGGCTCGGGCCTGGGCCGCGGGACCGCGCTGGCGTTCGCGCGCGAGGGCGCGACCGTGGTCGCCGTCGGCCGCCGCGCGGAGCCGCTGGCCCGCACGGTCGAGCTCATCGAGTCCGAGGGCGGCACCGCCAGCCACGTCACGGCCGACGTCGCGCGCGAATCCGATGTCCAGCGCATGGTCGCGACCGCGGTGGAGCGCCACGGCGCCCTGGACATCGCCCACAACAACGCGGGGGTCTTCGGTCCGGCGGGCCCGGTGGCCGACAATGACACCGGGGAGTGGCGGGCGGTCCTCGACGCCAACCTGGTCGGCGCGTTCCTGTGCATGAAGCACGAGATCGCGCACATGCGCGAGCACGGCGGGGGCGACATCGTCAACACCTCCTCCACCATCGGCCCGCACACCAGGTACCCCCACTACAGCGCCTACTCCGCGGCCAAAGCGGGCCTGAGCGCCCTGACCCGGGTCGCCGCCCTCGACCACATCGGCGACAAGGTGCGCATCAACGTGGTCAGCCCGGGGACCGTCGCCGGCCCGATGTCGAAGCTCCCGGGCGAGAGCGACGAGGAGCGCAACGCGCGCTATGCGCCCCTGGTCCCGATCGGGCGCATCGGCGAGGTCGACGAAGTCGCGGCGGCGGTGCTCTGGCTGTGCTCGCCCGAGTCCGGCTTCATCGTCGGCCACGACCTCGTGATCGACGGCGGACTCACCGCCTGATCGCGGAGCGGGGCGGGGCGGCCATTGCGGCGGCCGCCCCGCCCCGCCGCCGGCCCCGTCACGCGGCGGCGGCGCGGACCTCCCGGGGAGGCGCGCCGTGGAAGGTGCGGAAGGCGCGGCTGAAGCCGGCGGGATCGCGGAACCCGCAGCGTGCGGCGATGGCGTGGACCGGCAGGCCGTGCAGCGCCGGGTCGGTCAGTTCGCGGCGGGCGCGCTCCAGGCGGCGTTCGCGGATCCAGCGCGACACGCTCGTGCCGTCCTCGCGGAAGAGCCGGTGCAGGTGGCTGACCGAGATGTGGTGGGCGGCGGCGACGGCGGCCGGGTCGAGGTCGGCGTCGTGCAGGTTCCGGGTGATGAAAGAGCGGATGCGCAGGGTCAGGGCCCTGCGGTGGGAACGCTCCGGGACCGCGTCCCCGGCCCCGGCGGCGTCGGCGAACAGGACGGTCACCAGGTCGACGAGGACCGCGGACGCCCACGGGCCGTCCTGCGGCCGGAAGGCCGCGATGTCCCTGGCCAGCTGGGTGACGTAGCCCCTGAGCAGCGCGCCCGCGCCATGGCCGGCGGGGTGCGTGCGGCCGACGGCGCGCGCGACGCTCCTCTGCGGCAGGGGGATGAGCGCCTTGGGGATCTCCAGCCCGATCCCCGACACCAGCGGGCCCGCGGCCGTCGCCGCCAGGGCGAACGGGACCGAGGTGTCGACCGGGTGGATGTCCGAGGGCCCGTAGACGTGCTCGTGCCCGCCGCTGATGTGGCGGTGGGTCCCCTGCAGGACGAACGAGATGTGGATCGCCTCGGGGTCGAAGCTGCGGATCAGCCTCGGCGTCCGGTGGAAGGTCAGCGACCGGAAGAGCGTCGGCCACACCTGGATCCCCTCAAGGTGCAGGATGTGCTGGCGCGCGTGGAAGTCGCCGGTGTGCTCGCTGGTCATCTCCAAGGGGGCGTGCGTCCGGCTGATGGTCTCGCGCCACGCGTCGAAGCGGTCCTCCACCGGGAGGTCGTCGGTCGAGAACCGGGTCTCGGTCGGCATCTGCGTCTCGCATTCCTCGTGGAGCCGTGGGGGAGGCGGAGGGCTCCGGGAGCGCGTGCGGGTGTGACCGGGCGAAGGGCCGAGCGGGGGAGCCGTCCGACGCGGGAACGCTATCGACCGCGCGGCACCGGCCCAACCCCGGAGGGGGGTCTTTCGGGCATGGCCGAAACTCCCAGGTGCGGGGCGGTCGCGTTCACCGCGGCAGGGGCGGGGCGGAGTCCGTGCGCGGCAGGCCGGCGCGCGGCACCCGCCGGCTGCCCCGCCGCATGGCGGCGACCAGCGAGTCGATGAACTCCGGACGGCATCCGCCGCATTCGAACCTGGGCGCGCCGTCGGGGCCGGTGACCTCGAACGGCATGGTCGCCGGGTCGCGCTCGACGGTGTCGCGCCGGAAGTCCAGGCCGCACCTGGCGCACGCGAGCCCGGCGGCCTTGGCGCGGCGCCGCGACCAGCGCCGGGCCTCGTCGGGGAGCTCCGTGCAGGCGGGTTCCGGTTCCACGGGGAGCCGGGTTCCTGCCGCGGGGGACCGGAAGTAGGCGAAGTACATGTGACCTCACTGCGGGGAAGGTGTGCTGTCGTGGCCCGCGGCCATCATCGACGGATCATCTCACTACGCAATGCTTCAGTCACGCTTCGTGTTCGGCGCGGCGCCTCGCCGCCGCGCGGATCGGGGCGGGGCCGCGAACGGACCGCGCGCCGGGGCCCGAAACCGATATCGGAACGGACCCTCACATTTCAGGTCCGTCCGCCGTCTACCGGACGAACAACAGCGCCGGAGCCGCCCGGCCCGGCCGCGCCGCCGCCCGCCGACCCGCGCGGCGGCGCCCCCTCACCGATCCGAAGGACGAGACATGGACCTCAAGCTTGCCGGCCGTACCGCCGTCGTCACCGGCGCATCGAAGGGGATCGGGCTGGCCACCGCCCGGACCCTGCTCGACGAGGGTGCGAAGGTCGTGGCGGTCTCCCGGTCCACCGCCCCCGGGCTCGACGCGCTCGCCGGACCGTCGCTCGTGCACCTGCCCGCCGACCTCGCGGACCCCGACGCGGCGGACGGGCTCATCGGCCGCGCCGCGGAGGCGTTCGGCGGGATCGACATCCTGGTGAACAACGCCGGCGGACCGCCCCCCGGGGCCCGCCTCCCGCGGTTCTCGTTCAACGGCTCGACGGACGCCGAATGGGAGGACATCTACCGGTTCAACCTGTTCTCCCAGGTGCGGATCGTCCGCGCCGCCATCCCGGCGATGCTGGAGCGCGGCGGGGGCGCCATCGTCAACGTGTCCTCGGTGAACGCGCGGCAGCCGGGGACCATGAACGTCGACTACGCGAGCGCGAAGGCGGCGCTCAACACCCTCACCAAGGCGCTCTCGGAGGAGTTCGCCCCGCAGGGCATCCGGGTGAACACCGTGTCACCGGGGCCGGTGCGCACCGCGTGGTGGACCGAGGAGGGCGGGGCCGCCGACATCATCGCCGCCGGGGTCGGGGCCGACCGGGACGCGGTCATGGACACCGTGGCGCCGGAGATGATGAAGCTGGCGATCGGCCGCCTCGTCACCCCGCAGGAGGTCGCCGACATGATCGCCCTGCTCGCCTCGCCCCGCTCCGCCAGTACCACCGGCGCCGACTACGTCGTCGACGCGGGCTTCCTCAAGGAGGTCTGACCCGCACCGGCACGCGCCCGGCGCCGCGCGGTCGGCGGCGCCGGGCGCACGGCGGGCACTCCTCGGGCATTCCGCGGGGACTCGACGGGTGCGACAACGCGCCGATCGTGGGTAGCACCCCCAAGGTGTCGCAGGGGGCCGTGGCCCCCTGACCACCTACGACGTCGGGAGCACGACATGAAGCGCTGTGTCAGGACACGCCACCTGCCGGTCCGGATCGCGACCGGCGCCTTCATCCTCGGAACAGGGCTGGACAAGAAGGCCGCCGACGACGAGGCCGCCCAGCAGCTGCACGGCTTCGCCGCCAGCGCCTACCCCGTCGTGAACAAGGTCGATCCGCGGACCTTCACGCGCCTGGTCGCGGCGGGTGAGATCACGCTCGGAACGGCGCTCCTGCTCCCGGTCGTGCCCACCCTGCTCGCCGGGGTCGGGCTCACGGCGTTCTCGGCGGGGCTGCTCGGCCTGTACCTGCGCATCCCCGGGATGCGCCGCGAGGGCAGCCTGCTCCCCACCGAGCAAGGGCTGTCGGTCGCCCAGGACGTCTGGCTGCTCGGGGCGGGCCTCAGCCTGGTCGTCGACGCGGTCACCGACCGCGGCCGGTAGCGGCGCGCGGCCCGGCGGCGCTCGGAGCGGGCCGGGGCGCGGACGGCCCGGCAACGGGGGATCAGAACTCCTCGTACACCGCGGGGTCCTGGTCGGCGATGCGCCCGTCAGGACGGCCGAGGCCGGTGATGGCGGCCATGTCCGCGTCCGACAGCTCGAAGTCGAACACCGACATGTTCTCCCGCTGGCGCGCCGCGCCCGCGGCCTTCGGCAGCGGCACCGCCCCCAGCTGGAGGTGCCAGCGCAGGACCACCTGCGCGGTGCTGCGCCCGTGGCCGGCGGCGATCCGCTCGACGACCGGATCGCGCAGCACGGCGCCGGCGCGCCCCAACGGGCTCCACGACTCCGTGCGGATCCCGTTGGCCTCATGCCACTCCCGCAGGTCGGCCTGTGGGAAGTAGGGGTGCAGCTCCACCTGGTTGACGCTCGGCACCACCCCGGTCTCGGCCGCGATGCGCTCCAGGTGGGCGGGCAGGAAGTTCGACACCCCGATCGAGCGCAGCAGCCCCTGCCGCTTGAGGTCCACCAGCGCCTGCCACGCCTCGACGTACAGGTCACGGCCCGGGTTGGGCCAGTGGACCAGGTACAGGTCGTAGTGGTCGAGCCCCGCGCGGTAGAGCGATTCGTGCACGGCCGCGACCGCCTTGTCGTAGGCGTGGTGGCGGCCGGCGAGCTTCGACGTGACCCGCAGGTCCTCGCGCGGCACCGGGCTGCGGCGGACGGTTTCGCCCACGGCGCCCTCGTTCTCGTAGTTGAACGCGGAGTCCAGCAGGCGGTAGCCCAGCTCGATCGCGTTCACCATGGCGTCGACGCCTCCTGCGCCGTTCAGCGCATAGGTGCCGAAACCGATGGCGGGCAGCGTGGTGCCGTCGTTGAGCGTGTGATCGGGGATCGGTGTGGTCGTGGTCATCGTCGTCGGCCGTCCTCTCCGTCCCCGCGGCCGGACACCGGCGGGCGGCGGTGCGCGCCGCCGGGCGGGGGCGCGCGGCCGCGGGCTCGCGTCCCGGCGGATCCGCCTTTCACTCTAGTCCCGCACATCCCGGCGCAGGGGGAGGAGGGGCGGAGTGTCAGCCGGCCCCGTTCGGTCACGGCGCGTTCTCGGGAGATCGCGGTGCGCAGTGGTTGACTGGTGACCGCGAGCGGTGACCGGCGGCGGTACGCGCCGCCGGCGGGGCCGGTGAGGGGGAGCGGGTGGAGGAGGCGCGGATCGCCGGGATCGGGGCGGCCTTCCCCCCGACCGTCCTGGTCCAGCGCGAGGTGCTGGGGATGCTGCCCGAGGGGCACGCCCGCCGGGAGGTCCTGCGCCGCATCCTCGCGGGGTCGGGGATCCTGCGGCGCCGCATGGTGATCGACCCCCGGCACGAGGACGTCTCCGCCTGGACCACGGCCGAGCGCATGCGCAGGTTCCAGCGTGACGCGCTGCCCTTGGCGGCCACGGCCGTCTCGACCGCCCTCGCCCGCGCCGCCGTCGACCCCGGTGACATCGGGATGCTGTGTGTGGTCTCCTCCACCGGCTACGGAACACCGGGGGTCGACTCCCGGCTGATCCGCGACCTGGGGATGCGGCCCGACACCCAGCGGCTGGCGGTCGGGCACATGGGGTGCTTCGGCGCGCTCCCCGGCCTGGCGGCCTGCACCGACTTCGTGCGCGGCCACGCGCGCCCGGCCGTGCTGCTCAACGTGGAACTGTCGTCGCTGCACCTGCAGCCCGCCCCCTGGGACATGGAGCAGTTCGTGGTGAACTCCCTGTTCGGCGACGCCGCCGTGGCCATGGTCGTACGGGCGGACGACCGCGCCGAAGGGGTCGGCCCGGCGCTGCGCGTGCTGGACACCGCCTCCTACACCGACCACGGGCACGAGGACCACATGACCTGGGAGGTGGGCGACACCGGCTTCCTCATGGGGCTGTCGTCCAAGGTCCCCGACCTGATCGCCGCGCGGCTGCCCGAGGTGGTCGGCGGGCTCCTCGGCCCCCGCGGGCTGACCGTCGGCGACGTGCGCTGGTGGGCCGTCCACCCCGGGGGGCCGCGCATCATCGACGCCGCCGAGCAGGGCCTCGGGCTCGCGCCGGAGCTGACGGCCGACTCGCGCCGCGTCCTCGCCGAGTACGGGAACTGCTCGTCGGCGGGGCTGCCGATCGTCCTCGCCGAACTCCTGCACACCGGCGCCCCGGTCGCGGGCACCCACGGCGTCGCCATGACGTTCGGTCCCGGCCTGACCCTGTACACCGCCCTGCTGCTCGGCGAGTGAGGGGACGCGGTTGTGGAGGCCGACGGGGCGCGCCGGGGCGGAGGTCGCGACAGGGGGCCGGCGATGACGGATTCCGGGAGAACCGGGGAACCTGAGGACACGGCCGAAACGATCGACACGGCCGGAACGGTCGACGCGGTCGGCGGGACGGGCGGGACCGGTGCGATCGGCGCGGCCGACACGGCGCGCCTGCGCGCGATGCTCGCCCGCGCGGACATCGGCGACCTCCTGGCCCGCTTCGCCCGCTGCCTCGACGAACGCGATTTCACCGGTTACGCGGAGTTGTTCACCGCCGACGGTGCGCTGCGCATGCCCGGCGCCGAACACCGCGGGCGCGCCGGGCTCGCCGAGTTCGTGGCCGCGGACCTGGGGCGGTACCACCGCACCCATCACCTGATCACCAACCACCAGGTGGACGTCGACGGCGATGCGGCGTCGTCCCGCTGCTACCTCTACGCGGTCCATCTGCGCGGTCCCGACGACCCCGCCGACTGGTGGTCGGTGGGCGGACACTACGACCACACCTACCGGCGTGAGGGCGGGGTATGGCGGATCCGGACGGTCGACATCACGCCGATCTGGATCGGCGAGGGCGCCCGGCCGCTGCCGGGCCCGGAGCGGGAGTGATCGTCGAAGGCCGCGGCGCAGGAGGGCGGGCGTACTCAGCCGGGTACGGTCTCGGGGCCGGGGCCGGGGCCGGGGCCGGGGGCGGTGCGGGCAGGGCGCTCAGGCGGGCACGGCCTCGATGAGGCTGTAGGGCGAGGCGGTGGGGATCACACCGACCAGCCGCATGTCGGCGGCTGCGAGCAGCGCGGCGAACTCTTCGCCGGTCCGCTCCCGCCCTCCCGAGATGACGAGCATGGACAGGTCCATGGTCTTCGCCGGATGGTAGGTGTCGCCGGGAGGCAGCACGGATTCGATGAGCAGCAGCCGGGCACCGTCGCCCATGGCCCGCCGGCAGCGGCGCAGGATCCGCGCCGCCGGGTCGTCGGGCCAATTGTGCAGGATCCACTTGAGCAGGTAGAGGTCGCCGCCCGGCGGCACGTCCCGGAAGAAGTCGCCGCCGGTGGCGGTACAGCGGTCCGCGAGCCCCTCGGCGCGCATCCGCTCCCGGGCGGCGTCGGCCACGTGCGGGGTGTCGAAGACGACCCCGGTGGCGTCGGGGGCGGCGTGCAGCACGGCGCTGAGCAGTGCCCCGGACCCGCCGCCGACGTCGACGATCCTGCGTGCAGCGGAGAAGTCGTAGGCGTCCAGCACGGCGGGGAGAACGGCCCGCGTCAGCTCGGCCATCGCGGCGTCGAACACGCCGGCGTGCCCGGCATCGTGCGCCAAGTGGTCGAAGAAGTGCTCGCCCATCACCGCGGCGAAGGCCGACTCCCCGGTCCGCAGGCTGTGCCGGCACCCGTCGAGGACGAGCGGCAGCAGGACCCCGTTCATGGCGAGCACGGAACGGACGCTGCGCGGATGGTCCGAGCGAAGCGGTCCGCCCAGCCCGGTGAGCCCGAACGTCCCGGGCTCGGTCTCGGTGAACACCCCGCACGCGGCCAGCATCCGCAGCATCCGGTACAGCACATCGGGATCGCACGAGGTGGCCGCGGCGAGCTCGGCGGAGGCCCGCGGCCCGCCGGCGAGCAGATCCCCGATCCCCATCTCGGCGGCGAAGTGCAGCGCCTGGGCGTGGAACACCCCGTCGCTCATCCCCAGCAGCGCCAGCGAAGCCTCCACATCGGCGGACCCGCCCGCGCTCTCATCCCGCCGCTCTGCCCCCATGGGTGCACAGTAACCAGGTGCGGATCGCCCGACCCGCATCCCAGGACCGCGACGGCGAGTCCCCGTACGGGCACGTCGGCAGCGGGGGACATCTCCGCGCCCGCGCCCGTTCGCCCCCCGGGCACGTGCCACGGGCGGCCACGCCCTCCAGGCACGGGCCACCCGGAGGAAAACCTGTCACGAACCGCCTCGGAGATGCGATAGAGTTCTACTCGTTCGAGGGGAACCGACCAGGTCCCCGCAGGACACCGGGACGTAGCGCAGTTTGGCAGCGCACTTGACTGGGGGTCAAGGGGTCGTGGGTTCAAATCCCGCCGTCCCGACAGCGTAAGCGCAGCTTACATGCCCACCATCCGAATCGGGTGGTGGGCTTTTCCGTACCACGTGGGCAAGGACTGGGTAATGACCTTGCTGCCCGGTGGCGCCGACGTCGCGTTACAGGTCGCGGTGTCCGGTCGCTCTCTTCAGCAGTACCCGGACGCCCTCCTCGTCGCCGCGGCGGGCGCGCCAGTCGACCGACACCACGTCGTAACCGTCGCTCCCCTCGGCGTCGAGAGTGTCCGCGAGGCCCGTGGCGCCCGCATACTCGCCATCCTCCATCGGCACGAAGACCTCGGTGAACTCCCAGAAGAACTGCTGATCGCTCAAGACGACCCCTCCGATTACCAGTAGCGGTGCTCTGTCGTCTTCCTCGGTGCGCGGCGCAGGGGATCGGAGCGCGGGCGGGAGGCCCGCGCCCGGCGATGACCCCGTGAACGGTCCGGGCACTAGTCGTCGTCGGTGTCGTTCTCAGGTCGGGGACGGCGGCGGAGGCGCCAGGGCAGCGGTGGCAGGGTGTAGGCGAGTATCAGGAAGGCCACGGCGGCGACCAGCATCTCCCAGGACAGCCACCATACGTCGCCGCCGGGTGGGTCCGCCGGCAGCCAGAAGCCGGCCAGCAGGACGACGCCGAGACAGAAGAGCACCTTGGCCAGGTTCCACAGGTTCTTCGACATGGTGCGGTCACCTCGGCGCTGATAGGGGATGAACGCTATCCCACCCCTGTTCCCGATACCAGGGGCGCCGGCCGAGGACCGGGCCCCGTGGATGCGTCGGCCTCCTCATAGGGCCGATACCGGGCCCGGGGGGTCGGCGAAGTGGCGGGCGACCCAGGCGTCGTCGTAGATCGAGTCGAGGTAGCGTTCGCCGAGGTCGGGTGCGATCGCCACGGCGTCCCCATGTGGATAGGTCCGGTTCTCCTTGAGCCAGTGCTGTGCTCCGCTCACCACCGTTCCCGTCGACCCCCCGAACAGGAAGCCGCACTCGGCCAGGCGGCGGCACATCCTGATCGCGTCGATCTCGGCGACCCGCACCACGTCGTCGACGACCGCCTCGTCGAGCAGCGGAGGGCGGATGCTCATACCGACCCCCGGGATCATCCGCGGCCGCTCAGGACCGCCGAAGATGACAGACCCCGCCGCGTCCACGGCCACGACGGTGACCCCGCTCGCCGTGTCCTTGAAGTATCGGGCGCACCCCATGAGGGTGCCGGTCGTACCCGCGCCGATGAAGAGGACCTTCAGATTGGGGAACGCTCTGCGGATCGCACGCGCGGTCTCGTGGAAATGTATTCGCCAATTCGCCGGGTTCTCGTACTGATTGAGCCAGACGTATCTGCTGTCGGTCGCGGTGATCTTCTTGATGTGGGCTATTCTCGCGCCCAGGAATCCGCCGTTCGGATCCTGGTCCCGCACGATGTGGACAGTGGCGCCGTAGGCTTCCATGAGTCGAATGCTCGCCGGATTGCACTTGGGGTCCGTGACGCACAGGAACGGGATCCCCCTGTTCGCGGCGATCATGCTGATCGCCACTCCCAGGTTTCCGGACGATGATTCGACCAGTACGGAGTCCGGGGACAGGCGGCGCTCGCGCTCCGCGGCGTCTATCAGGGATCTGGCCGTTTTGATCTTCACGGATCCGGCGAAATTGACGCCCTCGCATTTGACGTACAAAGGGACACCGAGAAGCGGATCCAAGTCGACGTACAAGTCCTCGTCGGTATAGTCCTGCGGCTGGCTGATGATCGGCATCCTAGTTCCCCTGACCGTTCCCGTCTCCCCGTGCGGAAGGGTGGAAACCATCGATGACGCGCGCGGTTCCCTGGAACCGCGCTTGGTCGTGCACGTATCTCCCGAGAGCGAGGTCGAGCACGCCGAGCCCGAAAGGAGAGAAGACCACCGGCTTGTCCGATGCGAATTCGCACCGGCCGCCGATGACGTCGGCTATGGTGCCGTCGACGAAATCACGGTTGCCCTGTTCCAGTTCGGTGAGGTGCGGGGAGGTCCTCTCCCGCAGGCAGTGGTCGACGTCGTCCACGATGTTCACCGCGGACAGGATGACGGCGGGGGAGAGGTCCCGCAGGGAGATGTTCAGGACCAATGGATTGTGTGAGAACCAGGCCGGGGATTCGATGTGCGGTTCCGCCGCCGTTGTCGCGAGGATCACCAGATCCGATGAGCGGATGACGTCCTCCGCACCGGACGCGATGTGCACATCGGGCCCGGGAACGCCCGATGAGACCAGATGCCGGCGAAATGCCGCGGACCGTTCGGGAACGGTGTCGTGGATACTGAGGCGTTCCAGTCGGATCCCGACTGCGCGGAGGTAGCGGTGGACGCTGCGCGCTATCGGACCGGTTCCCAGGAATCCGGCGGTTCGGGGGGGCCGCTGACCTGATCTGATCCTCAGTACCGCGAGCGCGGCCGACGCCGCGGTCCGGTTCGCGCTGATGACGGAACCCTCCAGGCAGGCGAACGGATATCCGGTTCTCCGGTCGTTGAGGATGAGCGCGGCAGAGGCGCGCGATATCCCTCCGGGAACGTTATCGGGAAAACTGGAGACCCATTTTATTCCGTGTAGTCCGTCGTCTCCGCCCAAGGACGAGGGAAGGGCGATGATCCTGTCTCCGGGCTGTTCCGGAAATCGGAGGAAATAGGATGGTGGATTCACGGACCCGCCGGACGCGTGCTGGATATACGTGTTCTCCACCACGTCGACGATCCGCTTCTCCTGTCCGGATATAATGGATTCTATATCGGGCGCTGAAATGACGGTGAAATGCGGTTCGGTCAACTTATCGGTCTGCTGGCCTCTTTCGGTCATGGCGCTGGAAATCCCTTCAGGTGTACGATTCGAATGCGGATCGTAGCGAGCTGTGACGACGCAGGTCCCGCCTCTGGATGATCGAATGCAAGGCAAATCGCGACCGGGCGTACCGGGATCGTGCAATTCGATGAAGACAAGGGGCCGGCGGTCCGAGAATGGGGGGTTTAGGTCGGCTCGGTGCCTGGTCACGGCCGGATCGCCGTGAGGGTGCGCACAAGGTCCTTCTATTTATGAATCGTATCAAGGGCCGGGTGGCGGGGCAAGGGATTCCGGGTGCCTCCTTCCATTGATCCGGGGGTTCGATATTGCTAATATCAATTCATGACCGGTCCCCAATTCTTCTGTTTTCTTGATCAGGGACGAGGGGTTTCATATGTCAGAATTCTCTGTGCGTACGGCTCTCCCCCGGCGGCATGTCCTCCAGGTGAGCGAGGCCGAGGCCGGGCGCATCTGGGCGGGGCTGCGGAACCGGATCGACGGCCGCGACATGAACGAGGCGTCCCCGGATGAAATCGTCTCCGTGGCCGCCGGGGTGCCGGGCCTGCTCCCCGAAGGCCTGCTGCGGTCGCTGCACGAGTTCCGGAGCGATCCCCCCGAGAGCGATGTCCACCTCGTGCGGGGCCTCATACCGCGGGAGACGGAATTCGAGAGGACGCCCGCCTCGTCGACCGCCCCGTTCGGCTCGCCGGAATCCCAGGCCGCCGCCCTGCTCCTGCTGGGGGTCATGGGCCTTGTGGGTGAGCCGTTCAATTTCCGGACCCTGTACGAGGGGAGAATCGTCCAGCACGTCGTCCCCGTGTCGAGGATGGAGCACACCCAGACGGGCGAGAGCAGCAAGGGGACACTCGACTGGCATGTCGAGGACGGTTTCACAGCGGACCGGTGCGACCACTTCGGCCTGCTGTGCGTGCGCGGTGATACGAGCGCCGTGACCGAATTCGCGGGCGTCCGCGACCTCCGGCTGCCCGACGCGGCCGGCGCCGTCCTTCGCGAGCCGCGTTTCGCGATGGCGCCCGACACCGCCCACGTCCTCCAAACCCCGCGGGCCGCGGTCACCGCCGTCATCTCCGGTCCGGCGCACGCCCCGGAGATCTGCTACGACGCGCACTACCTGACCCCCTCCGACCCGGGAGACCACGAGGCGGCGGAAGCGCTGGCCCTGCTCGCCGGCGCCCTCGACCGCGTCAAGGCGGGGCATGTCCTGGAACAGGGTGATCTGCTCCTGCTGGACAACCGGCGCGTCGTCCACGCCCGCACGTCCTTCGACGCCCGCTACGACGGGGCCGACCGGTGGCTGATGCGGACCATGGTCTGCTCGTCGGTCCCCGCGTACCGGCGCAGGGCCGGGCGGATCATCTGACACAGGCAGCGGGGAGCTCGATGACCCTTCACCCATGAGGAGAGACGCGTGCGAGTAGCACTCCGCGGTTCGGACGACGACCCGCTGCTTCCTCCGTTCCGGCCGTGGCGATTCATGCTCGACGTCGACGAGGTCAATTACGACGAGGCGGAACTCGTCGCCTACACCCGGCGGGGTCTCGGCGAGGACGTCGTCAACCTCTCCTCCGGGATCAACCACGTGGAACCGCCGGAGAAGCTGATCCGGTTCGCGCTCGACGCCGCCGCCGATCCGCTCTTCTGGCACGATTACGACGGTCCGAGCGGCCACCTGATCGGCCGGGCCGCGATCGCGGCGTATGAGCGGAGCCGCGGGGACGGCCGCGTCGCGATCGACGTGCGCAACGTGATCGTCACCGCGGGAGCGAGCGCAGCCCTCTCCCTCGCCGCCGCAGGCCTGCGCGCGAGCGCATCCGCCCCGGTCCAGGGGAGCGGGCCCGGCGCGCTCGTGCCCGTTCCCACCTTCCCCCTCGCCGGCGCGGCTCTGGCGCGGTGCGGGTTCGACATCACCGAGGTCGAATCCCTCGTGTCGGGGCGCTGGCTGCCCACCGTGGACGAGCTGATCGCCGCCGCCGACGACGACACCCGGGTGTGCTACCTCAACACCTTCAACAATCCGAGCGGCGAGTTCTACGGCGAGGCCGAGCTGCGCCGGCTCGTGGCCTGGGCGCGGGACCGGAAGGTGATGCTCCTGCACGACCTGGTCTCCTCCGACGTGAGCGCCAGCGACGCGATCCCCCATCTGCTGTCGATCGCCGACGAGGAGTCCTACGGCGAGGGACTCGTGACCATCGGCAGCATGTCCAAGGCGCGTGCGGTTCCCGGTTTCCGCGTGGGCTGGCTCATCGCGGACGACGCCCTCGTCACCCGGCTGAGCAGGGCGAACGAACTCCAAGCGCCGTCGTCTCCGGCCTTCGCCGCGCCGATGCTGCTCTTGGACCGCCTGCTCTCGGCGGCCACGGACGGCGCGGGAGACCGCGTGCGCGACGGGGCGGCCGCATCGGGCGCCCCTCACCATGCGCGGGCAGACCTCTCCGCCGCTCTCCGCCGTCGATGGTCGGACCTGCATGAACTGCTCGCCTCCTATGTCGCCGTCATGCCGGATCTGGCGAGATTCCTCGACACGGCCGGGGCGGAGCTGACCGACCCGGTGACCGCCGACGGCCTGGCCGCCTGGCGTATGGGGATCAGGCGAACCCTGGCGGAGAACGCGGCCGTCCTCTCCACCGAGTTCCCGGACCTGGTCGCCGACGTGCCCGCGTGGCGCGGGGATTTCAACACCTTCGTTCGGATTCCGGGGCTGGCGGGCCTCGACCACCTCGCCACCGCGCACGAGCTCTTCCGCCGGCACGGCCTGCAGACGCTGCCCGCGCCGGCCTTCGGGAAGGACGAGGCGTGGTGGCGGCGGCGCGGATACCACTCCCGGCTGTCCTTCGCGATGCCGACGCCCCTGTGGCGGTCGGCTCTGGGGCGGCTGCGCCGGGCGGTGGCGGACCTGGCGCCGTGAGTCGCGCCACCGCCCGGCGGGGCGGGCCGGCGAGCGGTGGGCGGCGCCATCGTCCGAGCCGTCGCCGGAGGTCAGCCGGCAGGTGCCGCGCGGCGCAGGCTCCGGCCGCCCATGAGGACGGCGAGCACCACCAGCGGCACGCCCAGCAGGAAGGGGGCGCGCAGCCCCCAGGCCGTCGCGACGAATCCTCCGACCAGCGCCCCCAGCGGTTCGAGTCCCAGGACCAGCGTCCGGTTGATGCTGATGGCCCGGCCGTACAGTTCGGGCGGGGTCAGCGTCTGCATCACGGTCGCACTCACGACCAGGAAGACGGAGAACGCGAAGCTGCTCAGCGCCAGGCACACCGCCGCCACCACGGCGTGCGCCGTCAGCCCCAACGCGAGCTGGCACCCCGCTGCCAGCGCCGCGGCGGACAGGAGCGCGCCCCCGGAACCGAGGACACGGGCGATGAGCTCCGCGCCGAATCCACCCGCCAGGCCGCCGACCGCGCCCACCGCGAGCAGGACGCCGAACATCGTCGCGGGCAGCTCCAGGACCTCCTGCACGTAGAGGACGAGGGTCGCGAACCACGCCGCGTCGGTGAAGGCCAGCACTCCGCCGAGGGCGACCACGGACCGCAGGCGCCGCTGGCCGGCGAGCCAGCGCAGGCCAGCGGCGATGTCGCCGGTCAGTGTCGGCCGGTGCGCCGGACGCGGACGCGGCCGGAAGATGAGGGGGATCGTGCACACCAGCGCCGTCCCCGCGGCGAGCAGCCCGCCGTTGAGCGCGAAGGGGAGCGCGACGGCCACACCGAACAGGTAGCCGCCGAGCGGCGGGCCGATGAGCTCGTACCCCGCGTTCGTGGCGTTGCTCAGCAGACCGTTCGCGCGGTTGCGCCGGTCGGGCGGCACCAGTTCGGGGACGAGGGTGGAGGAGGCGGTGTCACGGAACGTCGCGCCGAGCCCGCCGAGGAACGCCACCGTGTAGACGAGCGCGATGGTCGCGCCGTCCAGGACGAGCGCGACGCAGAGGCCGGCGAACAGCCCGAGCCGCACCACGTCGCAGAACGCGATGAGCAGGCCGCGGTTGGCGCGATCGACGGTGGCCCCTGCCAGCAGCCCCACCAGCAGCCACGGCAGCAGCGATGCCACGGTCGTCCCCGCCACCAGGATCGGGTTGGTGGTCAGGGACGCCGCCAGCAGGGGCAGGGCCGCGCTCTGCACGCCGTCGCCGAGTTTGACCAGGGCGGTCCCGGTCAGCAGCCGGCGGAAGCCGGCCGGCGCCGTCGCCACCATCAGCAACCCCCGTCCGTCGGGTCGAGGGCCGGCCGCGGATACCAGACCCCGCCCACGAACACCTCACCTCCCAGCTTGCACGCACCCGCCCGTTCGCCGTCGTACGTGCGGACGGCCATCGCCCGTGCCGCGCCGTCGACCACGAAGAGGCTCGGGTGGGGCTGCCCCGGGAAGGTGCGCAGGCCCTCGGCGCAGAGCCGGGGGACCGGTCGCGCGGAAGCGGGAATGACCTCCTGGACGATCCGCGGGCGACCGGCCGCGACGTCGGCCGTGACGGTGCCGTGGAAGTCCTCGGCGCCGACGTGGGCGCCGAAGACGACGCCCGCGCCCATCGACCCGATGAGCGGCTTCGTCACCAGTTCGGCGACGGGAAGCGGCGGGACGTCCTCGGGGCGGACGATGAACCGCGCGTCCGGCGGTGCGTCTCGGGCGACCAGCCACGTGCGGGGGATCGTCTCCTCGACGAGGGCGCCGGCCGCGGCGTCGAGCAGCCCGAGCGCGCGGGCCTCGTGCAGCAGGGCGAACACCGCCTTGTTCGTCAGCCATTCGTCCAGGTAGGGGGAGACCATCACCACGCTCGCCTCGGCCGCCGCCTCGGTGACCGCGCGGGCCGGCTCCGGATCCTCGATCATGTCCTCGAGCAGGAAGTGCCGGTGGACGACGTGCACCGGACGCGCGCCGTACCACAGCCGTCCGCGCTCGTAGCGCAGTTCCTCGGGGTGGCAGATGACCGTGTCGAAGCCGTTGCGCCGGTAGCGGGCCGCCCGCCGGTCGTGGTCATAGCGGGACGCTTCGAGATAGGCGCGCCAGTCGACCAGAGCTACGGTCGGGGTGCCGTCGACCGGGAGGCCGGCGCATTTCGCGAGGGCGGCCCGGGCGATCAGGTCCATCGGGCAGTCCGCCGTGAACGCTCTGCGGGTCAGGAATCGCGAGAGGAGCCCGTTCCCGCGTACCAGCCGGTTGTAGTCGTCGACGTCGGTCAACCCGAGGCTGTTCGCGTTGGTCTCGACCAGCATCCACCCGCGGTCGCCGGGGAGATGGTCGTGTCGGGAGGCGGAGACGCCCAGGGGGATCTCCAGCTCGATGTAGGGCCGGAGCGCCGGGGGAACGGCCAGGAGGTCCATCGTCGGTCCCATGCCGCCGAACAGCCGGTTCGAGAGGGTCGGGACGACGGATTCCAGGAGCGTCGCGGAGTACCGCAACCGCCGGTACTCCTCGTCGGGCATCAGCATCGGCACGGGAAGGGGCGGGAAGTACCGCTTCCCGCCGGACCGGATCTCGTCCCGGGAGTACACCTGGAGGACGTTGTGCTCCGCGAACTCCTCTTGCAGTCCGCGCAGGCGGCGGTAGTCCGGACCATCATGTTGCGAAATGTGGTCGAGGAGTTCGTCGGCGGGCCCCGGGCCGCCCGTCGCGGGAGTCGCGGGATCAGTTCGAGGCATCGACGTCCCGGTCCGCTCCGTGTCGGTCGAGCAGCGGGGTCATCCGGAAGGAGTCGAGCCGGGCGGGGCCGGAGTGCAGCCGTTGCTCCTCGCCGGCGCCGGGATCGGGCACCCCCGCGCTCAGCACGTAGACCGAGGTCTCGGTGGCCGGGTCGATGCCCAGCCGCGCCTCGACCTCCGTGTCCTTGAAGGCGAGCGTCTGGAAGGGACCGAGGCCGAGTGCGGTGGAGGTGAGGGCGAAGGACTGCCCGAGGTGCCCTGCGTTCAGCAGCATGACGCGATACGCCCGCGGCGATCGGTACTTGCTGGTCATCCGCTCCAGGACGGCGGTCAGAACGACGGCGAACCCCGCCTCGCCGATCCCTGACTGGGAATGGCAGAGGTCGGAGAACTCCTCCCGGGTCTGGCCCTCGTGGAGGAGTTCCAGGGAGTGCTCCAAGACGTTGTAGTGGTAGACGCCGTTGTCGATGTCCTCCACGTTGAAGACCGCGACGTACGCCTCCAGTTCGTTGCGCGCGCCGCCCGCCGGGCTGGTCCGGATCATGAGGCTGCCGAACTCGCCGGCGGCGATGAAGTCCTTGGGGCCGAACACCGCCGCCATGAGGGCGGCGAAGGTGTTCCTCGGCACCGGGGCGTCGCTGAAGGAGCGGTGGGTGCGGCGGCCGTAGAGCGTGTCGAGGAAGCCGTCCCCGATGGGGTTCGGCAGCCGGGGGAGCAGGACCCGGTCCGCATCCGGGTACGCCTTCGCGAGGGGCGGCCGTCCTTCGCCGACGATCGCCTGTTTCAGTTCCGTCGTCGATTCGACGTAATTCGCATTCTTGCTGCTGAAATGGAAGGCGGTGGCCTGCGGGTTCCAGTGCCGCCAGTGGTGGTGCACCCGCTCGTCGAGTTCCGCTTCCTTGGTCCCCTCTTCCAGGAGCAGGCCGTGTTCCAGCAGGAAGGCGATGTCCTGCCGCGATGCCATCTTCTCGACGGCGTCGTCGTATTCGACCCAGGAGGTGAACCGGGCGAGCGTGGTGACGGTCGCCGTGTTGACCCGCAGAGTGCGCTGGGCGAGGATCCGATCCAGGAGGAAATGATCCGACGCCCAGTAGACGGCAAGGCATCTCGCCCTCCGTGTTCGCATGAGGCGTGTCCTTTTCCAGGTGGGGGTGCAGGGGCGGGCGCCGGAATGCCCGGCGCCCGCCTGGGTCGGCTACCTGCTGGCGTGCTGCAGCAGTTCGGCCTTCTCGATTTCCTCGATCACGATCTCGGGCTTCTCCATAATGTACTCCTTGTGGGAGGCTCGGATGAAATCCGCGGGGGAGGGGTCGCGAATTCCGGCAGACGGATTCAAGGCTTCCGGCGTGCCGGGTATTTTTACCTTTCCCCCGCAGATTAAATGCTAGTTCCACCCGGGTTGCCGGTCAAGGGCCTCGCGGCGCATATCTATTTATAATTCCATTGACGATGCAGCGCGAAGTGTATTTCGGCCGAGATTGATCAAGTGCTTTGTTTCCGCGCCGCCGTTGCCTTTAATTGCGTGCTCCCTGGTGGCTCCGAGGAGCTCCATCGCGGCACAGGCGCGGATATATGCGGGTAGCGCCAGGTGCTCCGCAGGGCGTAATCGTTCTCGCTGTTCGTAGAGCCCGACGAGAAGCCGGGTCCGTTCCGCGATGTCCACGGAGTCCTCGTGCAGGAGGTTGACCGCGATCATCGCGAGCTCGTGCACGCGCGGGTACCTGTTCGACACCGCGAAGTCCAGGATCGTGATCGCGCCCGAATCGGCGCGCATCACGTTGGTCTTCGTCAGGTCTCCGTGGACGAGGGCTTTCGGCAGCCGGGAGACGTCGAGGCGGGCGAACTCGTGCGCGGCGCCCCGTGCCAGCTCCCGCTCCCGCGCATCCAGCAGGGGGCCGACCTCCTCGACCAGGGCGCCGATGTTCGGGATCGCCCACCAGTCGTCGACGAACTCGGGGTGCAGGTCCAGCGAGTGCAGCAGGTGCACCTGCCGGACGAGGTCGGCCAGCTCGCGGCGGGTGGGGGACGCGGCCTGCTCGAAGAACGACGCTCCCTCGACGAACTCCATGACCACCAGCAGGTCTCCGGAGAACGGGCTCCGGAGCAGGCCGTCGGATCCTCCGGACACCAGCCGCGGATGGTTGATCCCCGCGTCGGTCACCGCCCGCATGATCCGTGCGTAACGGATCGAGAGGTGTTCGGGCCGGGCGGCGGTGAAGATCTTGACGAGACGGCGTCCCGCGCCCGTGTCGATGACGACGTTGCAGTCGTCGTATCCGGTCTCCAGCACGGTGTGGCCGTGCACCGGCCCGAGCGCGCACGTTTCGGCGGCCCACCGCAGGAGGTCGGGCAGGAGGTCCGGCCGGCGGATCCGCTGCACGGCCTCGGCCGGATTGTGGATCAGCCCGGCCCCGCCGGTGCCGGAGGGTGCCCGCCCCGGTGGAGCCTGTGTGCGAGCGCCCCCGCCGCGGCCGCCCGTGTCAGCCGGCATTCCGCTCCTCCCCGGTCCGGACGGTGAGCGGGCACCGCCAGTCGGCGCCCACCGGGGCACCGGAGAACCCCGGCGCCTGCGGGTCGTCGAGAGTGGGGGGCAGGGAGGGGTTGACGTTCCCCTGGAGCCGGGAGTCGCGGGCCCGGATCTGGTCCTGGAAGGCGAGGAAGTCCTCGTCGTCGGGGAAGTTCGCACGGTCCTGTTCGAGCGGGTTGAAGATGAGCGTGGGCCAGGCGAATCGGCGGGCGTGGCGGTTGGCCCCCGGGTACAGGGTGACGACCAGCTGCCCCAGCCCTCCGATGGACAGGGCGAAGTCGGAATCCGAGGGAGACGTGGACCAGCGCGTGTCCCACGACACCTCGTCGTGGTCGTGCAGCCACTGGAGGACCGACCACACGAGCCGCTCCCAGGCGTGCTCGTCCGGGATCATGCGGGGCTCCACGAAACTCGCGACGTAGGTGTAGAACCTGCCCAGGCTGGTCCGCATCCGGGCGAATCGGGTGAGTCCGGCGAGGAGCGCCGCCAGGTCCCGCTCGTCGTGCATGTCGGAGTAGGCGGCGAAGACGTAGGAGCCGGTGCGGAACGCGGATCGGGCGCCCAGACACGGGAAGGGGGCGTCGAGGACCAGGGCGCGCAGCTGCCGCTCGATCATCTCACCGGTCGCGCGGTTCACCCGGCCGCCGAACGCGGCGCCCTCGCCGCCGCCGGACGCGTCGTCCGCGACCGCTGCGTCGCCGCTGACAGGACGCGCCGCCATCTGCGGGGCGTGGGAGCGGTGCCCCCGGCCGTGGCGCCCGGGGCCGTCGGGATCACTCATGGTCCGCCCTTCCGCCGTCCTTCCGCCGGAACGCGGTGAGCCGCAGTTCCGTGGTGATCGGGCCCTCCGCGGTCCGCAGCCACATGTCCTCATCGGCCGGCAGGAGCTCCTCGACCGCGATCTCCGCGCCGCTCTCGACCTCGCGGAGGAAGGCCGTGACCGACACGGGGGCGGCGAAGTCGAGGAGGAACGGCTTCTCGCCGGAGGCCGTGCGGACGAACACCTCGTCGGGCATCCCCCACCGCTGCTTCCACCGCCAGGCCGCGAGGTACTCCGCGATGCCGCCGCGGGCACCGCTCCCGGGCCGCGCGGGGGGAGGCACATCCCACCGCTCCCGCTGGTAGACGAGTCGGCCGATGGTGATCCGCGGCGTGTGCCCCGCGAAACGCGCGGGCCGCTTGTCGATGCCGGGAAGGGACACGGCCGAGAGCAGGCCACGCGCGGGACGGACCTCGGAGTACTCGGGGAACAGTGCGAGGCGGCGGCCGCTGTCGAGCCGGAGGAACGGCCGTGCGTCCTCCGGCAGCTCGACCGTGCAGTCGCCGATGCGGTGGGAGGCGGTCGAGCCCGGCTCCCACGCCTCCCAGTCGAACCAGAGCACGCCCTGCCCGGCCGGGGTGTAGTCGCGGGTCTTGTTCTCGCGGCGCACCCCCTGGAGGACGGGCGCGGCCCCGCCGACCAGATCGGCGATGTGCTCCCGCACATCCTCGGCCGACTCCCGCGCACCGGGGTCGAAGGTGACGAACGGCAGCTGGGTGGGCGGGCAGATGTGATGCGCCTCCGCGAGGAGCACGGTGAACTCGCCGCGTTCGATGCCGGCGCGGGAGGACGCGACCAGCATGATGTCGGGAGCGCAGAACAGCGGCCAGTCGTCGAGGTCGTCGCGGATCAGGCCCGCGTCGCGCAGCCGCTCCGCTGTCACCTCCACGCGGGGGCGGTCGGGGTCGCCCAGTACGCGGTGCCAGCGCTCCTCCCGGGCGGCGGCGACCTCCTCGGCACCCGGGTCGTGCAGGGCCAGGACCTCCTCCGCCGCCACGGCGCCCGCGCCCGGCGCGAAGCTCTCACGGAGCCGCTGCTGCTGGGCCAGCCTGACCTCGACGGCCTCGCTGGCCAGCAGCTCCAGTGCGGGCGTGAGCACCTCCGCGAGATCGGCGACCAGGCCGCCGCCCAGCCGTGTCCGCTCGATGTTGCCCACCGCCTCCTCGGTGTAGAGGAACCGGTCCGCATAGAACTCGCCCTGCCCTTGGCGGGCGGGGCGGCCGTAGCGGTCGGCGAACCACCGCTCCGCCTCCGCCAGCAGGCGTTCGCGGCGGTCCAGCGGCGCGGTCGCGAACCGGGCGCACCACAGGTCGAGGTCGTCCAGCTCCCGCACAAGACCGTCCCGTCCGGCGAGGGGCGCGTCGGGGACGAGGTCCCTCAGCGCGCCGAGCGGGTCTCCGGCCGTCGCCGGGACGCGGATCCCGATCTTGAGGGCGCCTTCCGCCTGCGCCGCCATCGCCTCCGCCCGTACGTCGCGGACCGACCGGCCGGTGGCGCCGGCGATAGCGCCGATGGTGTGCCGGCCCGTCGCCCAGGCCACCGCTGGGGGCCGCGCGCGGTCCGGGGGGACCGGGCCGTTGCCGGCGGCACCGTAGAGGCGGAGGAGGGGGGCCAGGCCGGGGCGGGCGGACCAGGAGTCGGCGACGGCCTGGGCCGCCCAATGGCTGAGCCGGACATGCCGTTGCGCGGACCGGCCGTCGCCGCGCGCCTCGCAGTGGAACGCCCGCTCGTCGTCCGTGCCGAGCTCCGCGTAGTTGATCGGGCCGTGCCGGCCCGCGGTGTCCGTCTTCAGGCAGAACCGTTGGAGGTAGCGGAAGAGGACGCGACGGGTGCCCGGCCGGTCGGCCCCGGCGGCGAACTCGCGGAGCCCGCGGGCCGCGTCCGGGCTGTTGGCGAACACCGCGTCCTGGACGGCGGAGCGGGCCGCGAGGCCGCGGAGTTCGCCGTCGATGCGGTCGGACTCGGCGGCCCACAGCGCGCCCGCGCGTTCGACCAGTTCGGCGTGGAGCTCGGCCGCGTCGTTCCACGGTTTGAGCAGCGCCGTCCGCTCGGGGTCTCCTTGATCCTCGACCACGGGCCGCAGCCGGCGGAGCGCGCGTTCCGCGCGCCGGATGCGTCGCACCCCCTCGCGCTCCCTTTCGGAACGCCGCCACTCGCCGAGCAGGCCCAGGTAGCCGCCCCGCTGTTCCCGGAGGAGCCGCTCCTGATCGAGGACGCGCCGACTCAGCTCGACGAGCCGCTCCGAGCGGAGGGGATGCAGCCAGGAGACCGGGAAGCCCGCGCTGCGGAGGACACCGCGCCGGGCGAACCGCCACTGCGCGCTCATGGCCCGCCCGCCTCGGGTGCCTTCGTGAGGACGTGGTCGCCGATCACCAGGGCGTCGAGGGCGGTCGAGTGGAAGGTGTCGAGCGCGTGGGCCGGGCTGTTGGCGATGGGTTCGCCTTTGACGTTGAGCGAGGTGTTGAGCACCGCTCCCGTCCCCGTCCGTTGCTCGAAGGCGCGGATGAGGCTGTGGTAGCGCGGATTCGCCTGCTGGGAGACGGTCTGGGGGCGCGTGGTCCCGTCCACGTGGGCCGCGGCGGGCAGCTCGGCGAGGCCCCGCTCGGTGAGCGGGATCGTGAGGAGCATGAACGGCGACTCGGTATCGGCGGCCAGGTAGTCCGTGCGCCGCTCGCCGAGGATCGAGGCCGCGAACGGACGCCACGTCTCCCGGTCCTTGACCACCCGGTTGATCCGGTCGCGCGTCCCGGGGTCGCCGGGATGCGCCAGGATGCTGCGGTTGCCCAGCGCCCGCGGCCCGCATTCCGCGCGTCCCTGGAACCAGCCCACGATCTGCCCCCGGGCCAGGAGATCGGCGGCGGTCTCCCAGGGAGCGGAGACGCGCCGGTAGGAGAGCTTGCGGTGGTCCAGGAGCGCCGTCACCTCGGATGAGGAGTACTCCGGCCCCCAGTAGGCGTGTTCGAGGGCTTCCGGGCGGGAGCCGCTCGCGCGGTAGTGGGCGTAGTAGGCGGCTCCCAGCGCCGTCCCGGCGTCGCCCGCCTGGGGCTGCACGTAGAGCGTGTCGATGCCGCTGCGGCGCTGGAGCTCCCCGTTCGCCTTGCAGTTCAGCGCGACCCCGCCCGCCATCGCCAGCCGGCGGGGACCGCGGTGGCCGCGGAAGAGGGAGTCGACCAGCCGGACGATCGTGTCTTCGAGCCGGAGCTGGGCCGCGGCGGCGACATGCGGGTACGGATCGCGGCACACCTGCTCGGCGGACGGGTGGCCCGGGAGGCCGAGCCGGCCGGCGAGCGCGGGCGGGCGGCTGACGTCCATCTTGATGTCGTCGGTCCAGACGACGCCGGGGTCGGTGGTGAAACCGGCCTCCGGCCAGCCGACGATCTCCTCGAAGAGCGAGGCGTACTTGCGGGGATCGCCGTAGGAGGCGAGCCCCATGGTCTTCTGCTCGTCGCTGAAGGGCCGGAACCCGAGGAAGGCGGTCACCGCCGCGTAGAACAGGCCGAGGGAGTGGGGCAGCGGGACCCGGTGGGTGACATGGAACCCGCCGTCGAAGTACCCGAGGGTGGTCGACTCAAGCTCCCCGAGTCCGTCCAGGACGCAGAAGTGGGTGTCGGCGAGGCCGGAACCGAAGACCGCGCCGGCCGCATGCGCCAGGTGGTGGGGGACGAACTCCAGCCGGGCCGAGCATTGGGCCGCGAAATCGCGCAGCAGCCGTTGGACGTGTGACCAGGCCGCGGAGAGCTCCGCTCGCCGGCCGGGCTCGTCGATGTCGCTGACGGGGTGGAAGTGCTCCCACTGTGCGACTCGACGGGCGAAGTCGAAGTCGTAGGCGACGACGTCGATATCCCGATAATCGATACCGGCGGTGGTGAGCAGGTATTCGATCGCATTGTTCGGAAAGAAGCGGAGTTCGAAGTCGCTCAGCGGTTCGTTCTCATTGAGCGAGGTGACGAACGTGCCCCGCGGAATATGAACGGAATGCTTGACGCGCAGGAAGCGCTCTTCCTCCGCGATGCCGACGATCGCTCCGTCGTGGAGCAGCGCCGCAGTGGCATCGTCGCGGAAACAGGAGATACCGAGAATCCACATGAACAGCCCCCGTCAGCCGAGATAGTCTTCCGGTCCTCCGTCGCGGACGATATCGAGGGTGACGCAGTGGAAGCCCCCGCCGAGGACCTGTGCGTGGCGGAGCCGCCGTGGGATGACCGAGATCCCGTGGTCCTCCAGCGCCCGTAGGAGCTTGGGCTGCGAGGCGTCCACCACGGCCAGTTCCGGGTTGATCATCAGCAGGTTCATGCTGATCCAGGGCTCGCTGAGCGTCTGGGCGAGCGCAGTGGGCTGCTCCTCGATCTGCGGGCACCACAGGATGTCCCAGCCGCGGAACGGGGCGGGAACGTCCTCCGGTCCGATCCGCCCGGGGTTCAGCATCACCAGTCCGGGGCGCAGCAGGGTGATGGTGCTGTCGATGTGGGTGTAGCCGTAGACGCCGCGCAGGGGGTGCACGCGGACATCGCCGAGAAGGCGGGTGGTCGATTCCAGCCAGCGCAGGCCCATCTCGTTCCCGCTGCGCGAGACCTGGTAGAAGAGGTCCCGGCCCAGGCGGATGACGTTCGCCGCGTCGAAGGCCGGCTCGCTCTCGCCGAGTAGCGGCAGGCCGTCCCCGTCGAACTCGTAGAGGTCGTCCCGCAGCTGGGGCTTGGGCGCCGCCAGCCAGGTCGCCCCGCGCAGCAGGTAGTCCTGGAACAGGGGCCGCAGGTTGAACAGCTCGAAGTACCGGGCGCGCAAGGGGCTGGGCACCTCGATGATGGCCGACCCGACCACGAGCGTGAGATCGCGCGGGCAGTAGTTGAGGTAGCCCTGGCTGCGCCAGTGCGGCGTGGCGAACGTGCGCTCGTGGTCGACCGCGGGGGGCTGGTGGACGACGACGCCCAGCCCGCGCAGCGTTTCCGCGAGTTCGGCGAGGTCTTCCGCAGTCTCTTCGATGACCTGGGCGGGGAATATGCCGGTCCGGATTCCCTTCAGCTCGGTGGCGGTGAGCGTCGGATAACACTGCAGCCATGCAGATGGGTCCGCCATATCGGGGACCCGGGCGTTCGTGGCGTCGCCGACGACGATTTCGCGCAGCTGCGTGAACTCGTCCCAACAATTGACGACCGGGTTTCCGGGGATCGGATCCCCGGTGGCAGGGGAAGGAGGGGTGTCCGTGGGCATGGGAAGGACTCCTGCAATCGGATTTTCAGCTGAGTTCGCCGTGGCCGCAGGTTCGGTGTTCGTCGCGATCGGAGAGTCGGACCGATGGTCGGGCTTCGAGTGGAGGACGCGCGTTCGTACGGCCGTGTCCCGGTCATTGTTCACCGAATTGGTGGGATATGTCGGTGTCGTCGTGATCGGAATGGTCGGAAGGCCGACGCGAGTAAGCCCTCTGGGGTGCGACTATAAGAAAGATTCTCCGGGAACTCCAGGGATGCGGCGGTGCGACCGGCTCCACGGGGATCCCGCGCTCGAAAGTGTGCCAAAGCCTCACCTGCGAACTTGAATGATCATTTTTCACGTGGATGCGCGTTTGGCCGGAAAAGGTCAAAGTCGCAACTTGACACATTATTTCGCCGTAGACGCCCCAGGTTCGCGTAACCCGGTATTCGACGAATGGTAGCGGCCGGTGCGCGGACGGTGACGGCGAAGGGCCGCGTGATTCCGCGTTCACACGGCGGGGCGCCGGCGGTGGGGAGGACCGCTGATCGTGCCCTGTCGGCGGTCAGCCGATCAGGTGGGGTTCGGGGATGCGGGACGTGAGGCGGGCGGCCAGCGCTTCCACGTCGGGCTGGGAGGGGCCGATGCCTTCGTCCAGGAGCTGCCGGCGCGAGTAGATCTCGTGTTCGGCGTCGGTGAGCTCCCCGCGGCGGCACACCCGGGCGTTTCCCGTGGGCGACACCGCGATGACGGTGTCGTCGGGGGAGTCCATGACGAGCAAGGCGACATGGGCCAGGGTGACGGATGCGGACACGGGTGACCTCGCGATCTGGATCAGGATTGGGTGGCGCGCGGCACGCGGCATGGGGCGCTCACTTCCTCATGTCTATCGCGTCGCAGGGACATGCCGTGGCCATGCGCGGGGAAAGGTGTGTTTACCCGTGACCCGCGAAGGGAACAGGCCGCGCCCTGCCGGGGGAGCAGGCGGTGCGCAAGGGGGCGAAGAAGGACTCCGGCACGCATGCGCGTCGGCGTGTCGCCCCCGCCTGCCGCCGGCCTCTCCCTCCGTCGACCGGCGACTTTCCCGTCCGCGGACCCGCCGGAGCCCTCTCCCGCCGAGCCGCCGTCGCGCCGCCCCGGCGGTGCGCCCTTCGTCCGCAGGTGTGGGCGGTGACCCCCGACACGCCCGGTCGGCCGGGGAGCCGGGCAGGGGCCTCTTCCGCGGGAGCGCTTGAGGTGCCGCGCGTCCCGGCGGGGCGTCGGCGGGATGTCGCCTTCTGTTTCCTGTCCGGGCGGGCGACCGCGGGTGACAATGTGGGGGTTCCGGCAGTCGAGGTGAATCCGGACCGTGAGGTCGCGGCCCGTCCCCCTTCACTTCCCAGGAGGCAGCCCTGTCCCCCAAGCCGCCCTTCCGCGCCGCCACCCGAGCCGCGATCCGCCTGCTCGTTCCGCTCCTCGTCCCGCTCCTCGTGCTCGGTCCGCCCGGCGTCGCGGCGGCCGACCCGCGTGGACCCGGGGCGGCGAACGACCCCGCCGCCGACGTCGCGGCCGGGGCGCTGGACGCCTCGTCCTACGCGCCGCTGTCGGCGCCCCTCCCCGCTGCCGGCGCAACAGATGCCGCGGACCCCGCGCCCGACCCGACCGCCCCCGGCCCCACCGCGCCCGGCGCCGCAACGGCCGACCAGGTCACCGTCTCGGAGTCCAGCGAACGAGTCGCACCCGGGGTCGACGTCAGCACCGTGCGTACCGTCGACGCCCAGGGCTGGCAGCGGTCCAACGTCCTGTCCATCGACCTCGGCGAGGGCGCCCGCATCGGCTACCTCGACCCCGGGTGGGTGGCCGCGACCGCGCCCGTGTCGGAGATGGCCGACGCCGCCGGGGCGGTCGCGGCCGTCAACGGCGGCTACTTCGACATCAACAACTCCGGCGCGCCCCTCGGCGGCGGGGTCCGCGACGGCGAGGTCGTCCTGTCCCCTCAGCAGGGATGGGAGCTCTCCGCCACCTTCGACGCCTCAGGGGTCGGCCGGGTCCAGGACCTGCTGTTCTCCGGGACGGCGACGCTCCCCTCCGGCGACGTCGCCCTCGACGCGCTCAACTCCGCCGCCCTGGGCACCGGCGAGATCGGCGGCTACACGGCCCTGTGGGGCGACCACCCGCGCACCCGGCCGGTCGGCGCGGCCGACGAGGTCACCGAGGTGCTCGTCGTCGACGGCCGGGTGGAGGCGATCTCGGACACCCCGGGCGAAGGGGATATCCCCGGCGGCGCGACCGTCCTGCTCGGCAGGGAGGACGGCGCCGCGACGCTGGCCGGGCTGGCCGAGGGCGACCCCGTCGACGTCGCGTTCACCGCCGCGACCGAGGACGGCGACGGCGTGCGCACCGCCGTGGGCGGGCGCCACCTGCTCGTCGCCGACGGCGTCGTGCAGGAGGTCGAGGCGGTCTCGCGCGCGGCCCGCACCGCCATCGGCTTCTCCGCCGACGGCCGCCGCGTCATCATCGTGACCGCGGACGGCGCCGCCACCGGCAGCCGGGCCGCGACCCTGCCCGAGATGGGGGAGCGGCTGGTCGCCGAGGGCGCCGAGGTCGGGCTGGAACTCGACGGCGGGGGATCCTCGACGCTCGTGGCCCGCCCGCCCGGAGAGGCGTCGGTGGGGGTGCGCAACGTGCCCAACGACGGCGAGGAGCGGCCCGTCCCCAACGGCCTCGCGGTCTATGCCCCCGAGTCCAGCGGCCGGGCGCACGCCTTCCGCGTGGCCACGGCCATCGACCCGGCCCTGGCGCCCACCGCGTCGCCCGTCCCCGGCGGACGCCCCGACCGCGTCTTCTCCGGGTTGACGCGGGTGCTGACCGCCACCGCCCATGACGAGGCGTTCGCCCCTGTCACCGACCCGCCCCGGCCGCGCTGGAGCGCGACGCGCGGCGAGGTCGACGGCGGCGTGTTCCGCGCCGGCCGCCCCGGGACGGCGACCGTCACCGCACGATCGGGCCGCGTCACCGGCGACGTCGAACTCCACGTGCTGGGCGAGGCAGCCCGGCTGGCCGCCGACACCTCCGGCGTCAACCTCACCGGCGACGGCGCAACGGGCGCCTTCGGCATCGTGGGCTACGACGAGCACGGGAATTCGGCCCCCATCGAACCCGCCGATGTCACGCTGGAGTACGACACGGCCCTGCTCGACATCGCCCCCGGCGACGACGGCCGGTTCACCGCCACCGCCCGCGCGGACTCGGGCGCGGCGGTGGTCACGGCGCGCGTCGGCGACCTGACGGCCCCGGTCGGCGTGACCGTCGGCGTCGAACGGCACGAGGCGGCCGGCTTCGACGACGCCGCCGACTGGCGCGCCGACTCCGCACGCGGCACCGCCGCCGTCGCACCCGCCGACGGCCGCACCGGCCCCGGCCTGCGTCTCTCCTACGACTTCACGCTCTCCACCGGGACCCGCACCGCCTACGCCTATCCGCCCGCCCCGCTGGGGGTGCCGGGGCGGACCCGCGCGGTGGGCATCTCGGTGTACGGCGCCGGCCAAGGCGAGTGGACCGCGTTCACCGTGGTCGACGCCACCGGCCGCGCCCACTCCATCTACGGCCCGCACATCGACTGGTCGGGCTGGCGGGAGATCGAGATCCCCGTCCCCGAAGCGCTGCCGCAGCCCGTGACGGTCAGCCGCTTCTACACCATCGAGACCTCGGCCGATCGCTCCTACACCGGCGAGGTCGTCCTCGACGACCTCTACCTCCTGTCGGCCCCGGCCCTCGACGTGCCGCCCGGCGCGCCGGTCCGCGACGACGTGGTGGTCACCGACGGTGGGCTCGGCGGCGCCGACTGGCGCTTCGCGGTCATGTCCGACGCCCAGTTCGTGGCCGCCGACCCCGACTCCGCCCTGGTGGAGGGCGCCCGGAGGACCTTGAGGGAGATCCGCGCCGCCCGCCCCGATTTCCTGATCATCGCCGGCGACTTCGTCGACGAGGCGTCCGACGCCGACTTCGCCCTCGCCCGGCGGATCCTCGACGAGGAACTGGAGGGCGAGCTGCCCTTCCACTACGTCCCCGGGAACCACGAGGTGATGGGCGCGTCCATCGACGGGTTCACCGAGCACTTCGGCGACCCCTACACGACGTTCGACCACGAGGGGACGCGCTTCATCACCCTCGACAGCTCCATGGGCACGCTTCGCGGCGGATCGGCGGGCCAGATCCCCTACCTCCGCGACCGGCTGGACGCGGCGCGCGACGACCCCGCCGTCGACTCGGTCGCGGTCGTCGCCCACCACCCGCCGCGCGATCCCCTCCCGGCCCAGAACAGCCGGTTGGCCGACCGCAACGAGGCGGCCCTGATCGAGGACTGGCTGGCGGACTTCCAGCACGACACCGGGAAGGGGGCGGTGTTCGTCGGCGGCCACGTCGGCGCCTTCAGCGCCTCCAGCGTCGACGGGGTGCCCTACCTGGTGAACGGCAACGCGGCGAAGTCCCCCGGAGGCGGCACCGACGAGGGCGGCTTCAGCGGCTGGACGCTGCTGGGGGTGGACCGGATCTCCGAGCGCGAGCAGCGACGCGCCGCCGCGCGCCCCTACGAGGGCGGGCCGGACTGGATCGCCGCGCAGATCCGGCCGCACGTCGACGACCTGCGGATCGTCGCGCCCGAGCGGCTGGCGGTGGGGGAGACGGCCGACATCGGGGCGGAGCTCACCCAGGCGGACCGCACGGTCGCGGTCGCCTACCCCGTCGGCGCGGACTGGTCCGGTGGGGATGGGGTGCACATCGGTCCCGTCGACGGCGACCACCCCCGGCGGGCGCTGGCCGTGTTCGACCCCGGGACCGGCGAGCTCGCCGCGCTGCGCACCGGCGAGATCACGCTCTCCGTCGAGGTCAACGGCGTGACGGCGGAAGTGCAAGTGGACCTCGTCCCGTAGCCGTCGTGGCGCCGTCCCGGCGGGGGTTGAACTCGACCAGTCCGGTTTCGAAGGTCGCGCGTTGCGCGTGTTTTCTTCCATTCGGTCAGATGGGCGTCGGTGAAGACGTTGTGCCGGTACTTGATCATGAAAACCACGTGGGCGGGCATGAGGAAGATGCAGTACCCGCCAGTGCGGAAATTATTGCAGTCGGCCAGATCCCAACCGCAGTTCGATGGCTTCGCCAAGGTCGGCCGGTGGTTTCCCAGCTCGCGGATCTGCTCGGCATGCGGATTCCGCGATGGCCCCAAACCCCTCGAGATCCGCACCTGGATCTGCCCGGAATCCGCCTGCCGCGCCACGCATGACCGGGACTTCAACGCCGCAAAGAATGTCCGATACGTTGGGCGCCGCATCCTCGCGGCGACAGAACCACTCACAGAACCACCCACCCCCGGACCGGGGGCCCGACGTCGGTAACGGCGGAGGTAAACGCCTGCGGAGCGCACGTAAGACCAGGGGAGGGCCTGGCAGCGCGCACAACCCCCACCCTGCGTGGGGAGGAACCACGAACCCACCCGGAGCCAGCGGTCCCGAGGACGGGGCCACGGCAGATGGAGAATCCCCGTGCTTTGGCGCGAGGAGGCGGAGGTCAATACAGTGCACCTGAGGGGCTCCCGCACGGGGAGCCCGTGCGAGCGACGGACAGGACTCCAGCGTGCACGACCCGGCAGACGACGCCGCCCGGCCGCAGGCCGGGGACCCCGACCCGGCCGCCGCGGCCCCGGTCCGGCCCTTGCCGGCCGGGCCGGCCGCCACGCGCGTCGACAAGTGGCTGTGGGCGGTGCGCATGACCAAGACGCGCGCGGACGCCGCCCAGGCGTGCCGCGGCGGTCACGTGCGGGTCAACGACCGGCCCGCCAAGGCCGCGACGTCGGTGTCGGTGGGCGACGAGGTCCGGCTGCGGGGCAACGGCATCACCCGCACGGTGCGCGTCGACCACGTCATCGAGAAGCGCGTCGGGGCGCCCCTCGCCGTGCGCTGCTACACCGAGTCGACCCCGGCCCCGCCGCCGGAGGCGCTGGTGCGCACCGCCGTCCGCGAACGCGGCGCGGGCCGCCCCACCAAGCGCGACCGCCGCCGCCTCGACCGCCTCCGCGAGAAGAACGCCGGCCCGGGCCCCGGGGCGGGCCCGTGGCCGGGAGCGGGGCCCTTCCCTCGCTGAGAAGCACGGCTCGACCGACCCGTGCCGCCGGCCACGGCGGCGGCCCGGGACCCGTGCGTGCGGGTGCGCCGCGGGGCCGGCCGCACCGGGGCATGGAGCATCGGCGGCCGGTGTCAGTCGCTGCGCATGTGGCGGAGCGGAGCGGCCAGTTCCGCGGTGTAGAAGTCGAAGAAGCCGTCGGGGTCGGGACCGGCGTTGATCAGGGCGAGGTGGTCGTATCCGGCGTCGACGAACCGCTGGGCCACGGCGAGGTGGCCGGCCGCCCCGGGGCCGTAGCCGAAGGTGTCCTGCATGTGGCCGGGCGAGATGAACGCGGTGGCGGCCTCGAAGTTGACCGGGTTCGGCAGCTCCGACTGCACCTTCCAGCCGGTCAGCCCGAACCGGAACTTCTCGTGCGCCGAGGCGAGCGCGGTGGCGTCATCGGGCGCCCACGCCAGCGGGATCTCGGCGTAGCGGGCCCCGCCGCCTCCGGCCTCGGTGTAGGCGCGGACGAGGTCCGCCCTGGGCTCGGTGGTGAAGAGCGCGTCGCCGAGCTCCGCCGCCAGGCGTGCGGAGCCCGGGCCGCCCGCGGCGATCGCGATCCCGGGAGGCGTGTCGGGGAGGTCGAACACGCGCGCGTCCTCCAGCGCCAGGTGCTCGCCCTGGTAGGAGCGGTATCCGCCCAGCCACAGCAGCCGGATGATCTCCAGCGACTCCCGCAGCATGGCCTGCCTCTGGGCGACGGCCGGCCAGCCCCGGCCCACCACGTGCTCGTTCAGCCGCTCGCCCGACCCGACACCGAGCGTGAACCTGCCGTCGGACAGCAGGGCGGTGGTCGCCGCCGCCTGGGCGATGATCGCCGGGTGGTAGCGGATGAACGGGCAGGTCACCCCGGTCACGAGGCCGATGCGGTCGGTTGTCGCCGCGATGGCGGCCAGGATGGACCAGGCGAAGCCGGAGTGGCCGTGGTTCTCCAGCCACGGGTGGTAGTGGTCGCTGATCTCGACGAAGTCGAACCCCGCCGCCTCGGCGCGCACCGCTTGGCGGACCAGCTCCTGCGGCGAGTATGCCTCGGCGAACAGCTTGTACCCGATCTGCATTCGGTCTCCCTCGTGCCCGGCGTCCCCAGGGGGTGTCGCCGCCGCGCGGCCGTACGGCGACGGCGTCCCCGTCGCCGCTACCCCGCGCCCGCGCACGCCATGCGTCCGGCGCGGCGGCCCGGCGCCGGACCGGCGACGAGGAGGGTGCGCTTGGCGGGGCGGCGGGCTCTGGGTTCCGGGCTCCGGGCGGCGGTTCCGGAGCCGTGTGCCGGCAGGGCTGTGAGAAGAAGGGAGGGGAGGAGGGACGGAGAAGGCACGCGGGCGGTACCGTCGTGCCCTTCCCGGTCAGGGCTTGCGGGCGACGCCGGCCCAGTAGTACGCGGCCTCGGGGTCGATCGGGCGCCGTGCCTCCGGGTGCCAGGCCATCACCGGAACGATCCCGGGGGCGACCCATTCCCAGTCGGCGAAGAACCGGGCGACGTCGGTGCGCGTGCGCGGGACCAGCGTCATGCCCGCCTCCCGGGCGTGCGCGGTGACCCGGCCGATCGCGCCGGGGTCGAACTCGGGGCCGGGGTGGCTGATCACGACGTGGCTGCCCGACGGCAGGGCGTCCAGCAGTCCGCGGACCTTGCCCCAGGGGTCGTCCTCGTCGTCGAGCAGCATCAGGATGGCCACGAGGGTCAGCGCGACCGGCCGGTCCAGGTCCAGCGTCGCGGTCAGCACCGGGTCGTCCAGCAGCCCGGCGGGGTCGGTCAGGTCGGCCTGGATGTAGGCGCTGCGGCCCTGCGGGGCGCTGATCATGAGCGCTCGGGCGTGCAGCAGCACCACGGGGTCGTTGTCGACGTAGACCACGCGGGACTCGGGCGCGACGGCCTGGGCGACCTCGTGCAGGTTGGGGCTGGTGGGGATACCGGTGCCGATGTCCAGGAACTGCCGGATCCCGGCCTCGCGGACGAGGTGGCGCACCGCACGGTGCATGAAGTCGCGGTTCTGCCGCGCCATGAAGCGCACGGTGGGGATGGCGTCGACGAACGCGCGGCCCATCTCCCGGTCGACCGCGTAGTTGTCCTTGCCGCCCAGCCACCAGTCGTAGACGCGTGCCGAGTGGGGGACGGTGGTGTCGACGCCCGGGGCCGGCGGGCCGGGGTCGGGTGCGGGGGTGCCGTGCAACGAGGGTGCCCCTTCCCGCCGGTCGCGGCGCGGATCATGGCGTGCGCCGGGTGACGCGGTGATACAGGGGATTGTCGCGCATGCCGGCGATCCCCCGCTCCGTCCGGCCCGCCCGGCGCCCCCCGGTCGACGGCACCCCCGGGCCGCCATCGCGGCCGGCGTCGGGACCCGGAGCGCGCGAGCGGCGGTCCGGTGTGCGGGGGCGGAGGTGAACGTCCTGGTCGCGGGCGCGCGAAAGGTGCGGCGGGGCGCCACTGCGCTGGTGCGGCGCCCCACCGACGTCCTTTATTTCATGGGTATTTACAACCCTTGTAATAAATGTAATGTGGTTCGCGTCACTCCGGTAGAGAGGATCCGCATGGCCCACCCAGCGGGCGCGGCCGGGATGCGGCGCGGGAACCTCTTCGAGGTTCTGCGCCATGTCCACGCCCGTTCCACCTCCAACCGGACCGAGCTGGCGGCCGCGACCGGGCTGAGCTTCGCCACCGTGGCCAGCATCGTCAAGGAGCTCCTCGCGGTCGGCGTCCTGCGCGAGACCGCGCGCGAGCGCAGCAGGGGCGGCCGGCCCGCCGCCCGGATCGCGCTGGACCCCCGGCGCGGACGTGTCGTCGGCGTCGACGTCGCCGAGACCTACATACGCGCCGACCTCTACGACGTCGCCCTGGAGCGGCTGCGCTCGGTGCGCCTGTCCCTCGATCCCGCGGACAACCGCGTCGGCGACGTGGTGGCGCTCATCGTGCGCGCCGCCGGCGAGGTCATCGGCGCCGACCGCGCCGCCGTCCTGGGGGTCGGCGTCAGCGTCCCGGGACAGGTCGACCCCGAAGGCGGCACCTCGGTCTTCGCCCCCAACTGGAACTGGCACGACGTCCCCCTGCGCGACGAGCTCGAACGCGACCTGCGGCTGCCGCTGGTCCTGGACAACCCGCTGAAGGCCATCACCACCGCCGAGCTGTGGTCCGGCGGCGGCCGGGAGTCCGGCGACCTTGTCGTGGTCAACCTGGGCACCGGCGTGGGCATCGGCATCGCCATCGGCGGCGCCCTGCACCGCGGCGTCACCAACAGCGCGGGCGAATGGGGCCACTCCACGCTCGACCTCGACGGCCCGCCGTGCCGGTGCGGCGGAGCCGGGTGCGTCGAGGCGTTCGTCGGCGCCCCCGCGATCCTGGAGCGGTGGCGCCGCGCCGGCGGCGAGGTCCCGCCGGGGCAGGAGGAGGGGATCGCCGCCCTCGCCGCAGCGGCGGCCCGCGACGACCCGGCCGCGCTGGCGGCCGTCTCCGGGACCGGCCGCTACCTGGGCGCCGCGCTGGCCAACCTCGTCAACATCGTGAACCCGGAGCTGATCGTCCTGGCCGGCTGGGTCGGCACCGAGCTGGGGGAGCGCCTGCGGGCGGTGGCCGAGACCGAGATGAAGCGGCAGGCGCTGACCCGGCCGCTGGAGGCGGCCAGGCTGCGCATGTGCGCGGTGGAGGGCAACGGGGTGAGCCTCGGGGCGGCCACGTTCGCCCTGGAGGCCGGGGTGGAGACGCTGCTCGGCGGCCCGGCGGGTGCGGAGGCGCAGCGGTGACCGCCCCCACCGCCCGTCCCCGTCCCGGAGCCCGGCCCCGGCGCCGGGGCACGAGCACGGGCCGCACCCGCTGGGCGGGCCTGGGCTTCGCGGCCCCGTTCATGATCGCCTTCACGGTCGCCATCGTGGCGCCGCTCGGCTACGCCTTCTACCTCAGCCTCTTCCAGGAGCGCATGGTCGGCGGGACGGTGTTCGTCGGGCTGGACAACTTCACCGCCGCCCTGACCGACGACCGGCTGCTGAGCGGGATGCGCCGGGTCGGGCTGTTCCTGGTCGTGCAGGTGCCGGTGATGCTGGTCCTGGCGCTGGTGGCCGCGCTCGCGCTCGACAGCGGGATGCTGCGCTTCGCCAAGGTCTTCCGCGTGGGCATCTTCGTGCCCTACGCGGTGCCGGCCGTCGTCGCGTCGCTGATGTGGGGCTTCATCTACGGCGACGAGTTCGGGCTCGCCGCCGACCTCCGCGACGGGCTCGGGCTGCCCGTCCCCGACCTGCTCGGCGCGGACTGGCTCCTGGCGTCGATCGGCAACGTGGTCACCTGGGAGTTCGTCGGCTACAACATGCTGATCCTCTACACGGCCCTGCGCGCGGTCCCGTCAGAGATCTACGAGGCCGCCGACATCGACGGCGCCGGCGAGATCCGCAAGGCGGTCGCGATCAAGGTGCCGGCGCTGCGCGGCGCGCTGGGGGTGGCGCTGCTGTTCTCCATCATCGGCAGCTTCCAGCTGTTCAACGAGCCCAACGTGCTGGAGTCGCTGACGTCGTCGATCTCCACCTACTACACGCCCAACATGTACGCCTACAACCTCGCGTTCAACGGCCAGCAGTTCAACTACTCGGCCGCGGTGGCGATCGTGCTGGGGCTGGCGACGATCGCGGTCGCCTACATCGCCCAGGTCATCACCTCCAGGGGGCAGCGCCGATGACGACCGCCGGAGTCCGCATGCCCGAGCCCCGCACCGGGGCCCCCGCCCCCGCCGCGCGCCCCCCGCGCCCCCGGCGCCCGGCCGCGCGCCGGGGCGGCCCGCGCCGCCGCTCGTCGGTGACGCTGACCCTGCTCATGCTGGTGATGCTGGTCTACGCGGTGGTCCCGCTGCTGTGGCTGGTCATCAACGCCACCAAGTCCAACGCCACGCTCTACACCAGCCCGGGACTGTGGTTCGGCGACGACTTCGCGCTGGCCGACAACATCGCGCAGGTCTTCACCTACCAGGACGGGGTCTACGCGCGCTGGCTGGCCAACACCGTCCTCTACGCCGGGGTGGGCGCGGTGGGCGCCACCATCCTGGCGGCCATGGGCGGCTACGCGCTGGCCAAGTTCGACTTCCCGGGAAAGCGGCTGATGATCGCCGTGGTGATCAGCGGCGTGGCGGTGCCCCTGACCGCGCTGGCGGTCCCCACGTTCCTGCTGTTCAGCCAGGTCGGCCTGGTGAACACGCCCTTCGCGGTGATCATCCCGGCCCTGGTGAGCCCGTTCGGCCTCTACCTGATGCGGATCTTCGCCGCCGACGCGGTGCCCGACTCCCTGCTGGAGGCGGCCCGGATCGACGGAGCCGGGGAGCTGCGCATCTTCTGGACGGTGGCGCTGCGGCTGATGGCCCCGGGAATGGTCACGGTGCTGCTGTTCGCGCTGGTGGCCACCTGGAACAACTACTTCCTGCCGCTGATCGTGCTGAACGACCCGCGGTGGTATCCGCTGACCGTGGGCCTGAACCAGTGGAACAGCCAGATCGGCTCCAGCTCGGGCGGCCAAGCCGTCTACAACATCGTGATCACCGGCTCCCTCGTGGCGATCGTTCCGCTGGTCATCGCGTTCTTCTTCCTCCAGCGCTACTGGCAGTCGGGACTGGCCGCCGGCAGCGTCAAGCAGTGACCCCTTCCGTCCACGCACCCCCGTCCACCGCACCGCCCCCACCACCCCCCGTCCCGCCGTCCCCGGCACCCCGCCACCGCACAGGGAGACCACGCCCATGCTTTCGACCCCCCCATTCGCGCGGCGCCCCCTGCGCGCCCCGGTCGCGGCCGCCGCGGCCGTCCTGCTCACGCTGACCGCCTGCGGCGGCTCCGGCGGCGGAGCGGAGCAGAGCGGCGACCAGTCCGACATCGAGGCGGCCCTCCAGCAGGAGACCACCCTCACCTTCTGGTCGTGGGCGCCCGAGATCGGCCAGGCGGTGGAGCTGTTCGAGGAGGAGTACCCGGCCATCACCGTGGAGGTCGTCGACTCCGGCCAGTCGGCGGAGCAGTACACGAACCTCCAGAACACCATCCGCGCCGGCAGCGGCGGCCCCGACGTCGCCCAGATCGAGTACTTCGCCCTGCCGCAGTTCGCCCTGACCGAATCGGTGGTCGACCTCGGCGACCACGGCTTCGGCGAGTACGAGGACCGCTTCACCGCCTCGGCCTGGGAACAGGTGCGCGTGGGGGAGGGCGTCTACGGCGTCCCCCAGGACACCGGGCCGCTGGCGCTCTTCTACAACGCCGATCTGCTGGAGGAGGCGGGGATCGAGCCGCCCGGGACCTGGGCGGACTTCGCCGGCGCCGCCGAGCGGTTCCAGGAGGAGAACCCCGACGCCTTCTTCACCGCCATCGACCCCGGCGACGCCGGCATGGTCGACTCGCTGATGTGGCAGGCCGGCTCGCGCCCCTTCGGGGTGGAGGGGGCGGACACGATCTCGCTGGACCTCGGCGACGAAGGCGCGCGGCGCTTCTCCGACACCTGGACCGCGCTGCTGGCGGACGGGCTCGTCGACCCCGCCCCGATCTGGACGGAGGAGTGGTGGCGCGGCATGTCGACGGGCCGCTACGCCACCTGGATCGCCGGCGCCTGGGCGCCCGGCGCCATGGCCACCACCATGCCCGACTCCGCCGGTGACTGGCGGGTCGCCCCGCTGCCGGCGTGGGAGGAGGGCGACCCCGTCACCGCGGAGAACGGCGGGTCCTCCACCGCCGTGATGGCGCAGTCGGAGAACCGCCTCGCCGCCATCGGCTTCGCCCAGTGGCTCAACACCGACCCCGAGGCGGCGCGCGTGCTCAACGACACCGGGCTGTTCCCCGCCACCACCGACCTCCTCGCCGACCCCGGGTTCCTGGAGGCCGAGCACGAGTTCTTCGGCGGCCAGCGGATCAACGAGGTCCTGGTGGAGTCGTCGGAGTCCGTGGCCCCCGGGTGGCAGTACCTGCCGGTGCAGGTCTACGCCAACAGCGTCTTCATCGACACCGCCGGGCAGAGCATCACCGAAGCGGCCCCGGTCGCCGACGGCCTCGCCGCCTGGCAGGAGCGGATCGCCGACTACGCGACCGAACAGGGCTTCACCGTCGAGTCCCCCTGACCCGACCACCGGCGGGCGCCCCGCCCGGGTCCGGGGACGCCCGGCGGTGGATGGTCTCCACCACCGGGCAGGGGGAGGTCACCGTCGTCAACGCCGGCAACGGGCTGCTCCTGGACGTGCTCGGCGAATCCTACGACGAGGGCGCCCCGGTGGGGGTGTGGCGGCCGACCACCGGCGCCAACCAGGTCTGGGACCTGGCCGAGGCCGCGGGCGGCTGACCGCGGCCCGGCTACCAGCAAGCCCGGCGGCCGCGGCCGCCGACCGGTGGGGCGGGCCCCGGCCCGCCCCACCGCGACGCCCGATTGCCCCGGTCCGCCACCGCACCGGGCCCGACACACGCGTGGAGACGCACATGCCGACGTTCGCGATCGGAGAACGGGACTTCCTGCTCGACGGCGAGCCCGTCCAGATCATCTCGGGCACCCTGCACTACTTCCGGGTCCACCCCGACCTGTGGGCCGACCGGCTGCGCAAGGCCCGCCTGATGGGCCTGAACACCGTCGAGACCTACGTCGCCTGGAACGCCCACTCCCCACGGCGCGGCGAGTTCCGCACCGGCGGGCAGCTGGACCTGACCCGGTTCCTGCGCCTGGCGGCGGAGGAGGGGCTGCGCGCCATCGTCCGGCCCGGGCCCTACATCTGCGCGGAGTGGCACAACGGCGGCCTGCCGGCGTGGCTCACGGCCGACCCCGACGTGCGCCCGCGCAGCAGCGACCCCGCCTACCTCGCCGCCGTCGGCGACTACCTCGGCCGCCTGCTGCCCCTCCTGGTCCCGCTCCAGGTGACCCGGGGCGGCCCCGTGCTGGCGGTGCAGGTGGAGAACGAGTACGGCGCCTTCGGCGACGACACCGGCTACCTGCACGCGCTGGCGGACGCGCTGCGCGACGGCGGGATCGAGGTCCCGCTGTTCACCAGCGACCAGGCCGACGACACCATGCTCGCCCGCGGCGGGCTGCCCGGCCTGCTGCGCACCGCCAACTTCGGCTCGCGGGTGCCCGAACGGCTCGCGACCCTGCGCCGGCACCAGCCCGACGGCCCGCTGATGTGCATGGAGTTCTGGGACGGGTGGTTCGACCGCTGGGGCGGCCCCCACCACACCACCCCGGTCGAGGAATCGGCCCGAGCCCTTGACGAGCTGCTGTCGGCGGGCGCCTCGGTGAACCTCTACATGTTCCACGGCGGCACCAACGCGGGCTTCACCAACGGCGCCAACGACAAGGGCGTCTACGAGCCGACGGTCACCTCCTACGACTACGACGCGCCGCTGTCGGAGTGGGGGGACCCGACCCCGAAGTACGCCGCTTTCCGCGACGTGATCGCCCGCCACGCCAAGGTCCCCGCCGAAACGCCGGAGCCCGCGCCCCCGGCGCCGCGGATCCACGTGCCGGTCTCGGGGTCGGCCCCGCTGCTGGAGACGCTGGCCCTCCTGGGCGCGGTGGAGCGGTGCGAGGACCCGCCGACCATGGACGACCTCGGCCACTACCAGGGCTTCCTGCTCTACCGGACGCAGGTGGCGGCGGAGGGGGAGGCGGTGCTGTCGGTCGGCGAGGTGCGCGACCGCGCCCAGGTGTTCGTCGACGGCAGGGCGGCCGGCGTGCTGCACCGCGACTTCCACGACACCACGCTCGCCGTTACCGCGCCGCGCCCCGGAGCCGTCCTGGAGATCCTGGTGGAGGACCAGGGGCGGGTGAACTACGGCCCCCGGATCGGGGAGGCCAAGGGGCTCATCGGGCCGGTCCTGCTCGACGGGGAGCCCTTGACGGGGTGGCAGACGGTGCGGCTGCCGCTCGACGACCTGACCGGCGTGCCGTTCGGCCCGGCGCGGGCGCTGCCCCGGGCGGGTTTCCACGAGGGCGCCTTCGACCTGGCCGAAGCGGTCGACCTGCACCTGGACACCTCCGGGTGGGGGAAGGGGCAGGTGTGGATCAACGGGGTCAACCTGGGCCGTTACTGGCGCCGCGGTCCGCAGCGGACGCTCTACGTCCCCGCCCCCGTGGTCCGGCCCGGGGCCAACCGCCTGGTGGTCCTCGAACTGGAATCCGCCGCGCGCAACGGGTGGGACTTCGTTCCGGCCGCCGACCTGGGGCCCGTCCCCGAGGACTGAGGCGGGCCCGCGGGCGGTGCATGGACGCGGGGACAGCGGATAGTCGGCCGCTATGCACGAAACGATCCCGTGGGAGGAGCTGGACGACGACCAGCTCTTCGCGGCCGCGGAACGGCTGATCGACGAGGAGCCGGTTCGCCCGGAGGTGGTCGCGCTGTACTCCGCGGTCCTGGGGGCGGTCGCCGACGGAGGCTGATACCGACCCCGCCGGAGGTTCGCGACCGCGCGGGCGGGGCCCGCTCCGGTGCGCGGGCGCCGCTCGCGCACCGGAGCGGAGAGCGGCTCCGGGCCGCGGGTGCGGCGATCCGTCCGCCGCACCCCCGGCCCGTTCCCGCCGACCGGCGCGTCCGCGGCTCAGGTCTGCGGACCGGTGTAGCCGAACACGGGGTGCTCCATCAGGTACCGGGTCAGGTCGGGCCAGGGCATGTTCCGCAACTCCCGCTGGGCGCGGGCGTTCCACATCTCCCGGATCGCCGGCGACTCATCGGGCGGCACCTTGGCGACCCGGACCTCGGATCCGTGGCCGACGCTGAAAATCCGGTTGCCGCACAGGTCCCGCGACGGATGCTCGCGGATTTCCACACCGTGTCGCTGAGCCCATGATCGCAGTTCCGGCATGGTGACCTGCCGGACATCGGATATCACCGGACGCGCTCCGCCCAGAGCCGGCCGAGGGCCGTTCGCGTCCTCCGGGCGAACGAGGCCGCGCGCACGAGCCTTTCCTCGTAGATGCGCATTTCCCATTCCACCCGATACGGACGGACCCGGCCCGGCCGTTTCGGTAGAGTGGACTCCGTCATCGCATTCCTTCGCTGGTCGATGGCCGCGCCCCGGGCGGTGAGGGCCCGTCGCGGGGCACCTCGATGGTTCGCGACCTGTGAAAACGCCTCCACGCACAGCGTTCTGCCGTGGACGGGCAGCGCGCCAGATGTTGAGTGCTGCCTATGCTCGGGGCAGCGGTTCCGGCAACATTCGGAGGTCTGCAATGTCGGATTTCGCCATCAGGGCGCGGGCGGCATTGAAAGAGCGCGGGCTGTCGCTGCGGGCTGCCGCGCGGGCCGTGAATTACGATTCGGGATATCTGTCCCGCGTGCTTTCGGGAAAACGGCTGCCGTCACCCGATCTCGCCAAAGCCATCGACACCCTCGTCGGCGCCGATGGCGCGCTCGCCGCTCTGGCGTCCACCCTCACCCCCGACGACCGCGAGAGAATCACGCGGACGATCGAGCGGCCCACCCGGATCGATGCCGCGGCCGTGCAGGCTCTCGCGGACGTGCTCGCCGCGCAGCGCCGTCTCGACGATTCCCTGCCGGCGCCCGCGATGCTCCCCGCGACCCTCGCCCAGTGGGAGACCGTGGATCGGCTCGCGCGTGATTCCCGGGGGCGCCATGCCGATGGCATTCGCATCGTCGCAGCGGAATGGGCGCAGTTCGTCGGGTGGTTGCACGCCGAGGCGCGCAACGACGCCGAGGCGACCCGCTGGCTCACCGAGGCGGAGGACCGCGCCGACGACGTCGGCAGCGGTGAACTCGCCGCGCAGGCCACGAACTTCCGCGGTTACCTCGCCCGCCAGCAGCGACGACCCGGTGCGGTCGTGCGGCATTTCCTCACGGCATTCCACACCCCCGGGGCGTCGCCGTTGCAGCGTGTGGGCGACGCCGTGCAGGCCGCCCACGGATACGCGCTCATGGGGAGGAAGGATCCGGCGCGCAGGCTCCTCGACACCGCGTCGGCGCTCGCCGACGAAGCGGCCGGTACGGTTCCGCCGGAAACGGCCTACTGGCTCTCTCCGACCTTCTCCCGAATGGGAATCGGCCTGGCCCATCTCGCCCTCGGCGACCCCCGAGTGGCGGCCGACCACCTCCAGGCCGGCCTTGACGGCCTCCCCCCGGAGCAGCGCGGGGCGCAGTGGACGGACGAGTACCGGGAGGCCCTGGCCGCCGCCCGCGCCGCGTGACATCCGGTTGACGGTGTCGTGGACGTCGCAATCTCGAGAACAGCCACATTCGGAGGTCTGCAATGTCGGATTTCGCCATCAGGGCGCGGGCGGCGTTGAAAGAGCGCGGGCTGTCGCTGCGGGCTGCCGCGCGGGCCGTGAATTACGATTCGGGATATCTGTCCCGCGTGCTTTCGGGAAAACGGCTGCCGTCACCCGATCTCGCCAAAGCCATCGACACCCTCGTCGGCGCCGATGGCGCGCTCGCCGCTCTGGCTTTCGCGCTCACGCCGGACGACCGCGGCAGGATCGCGTGCGGCGTGTCCCTTCCTTCCCGGGTCGATTCCGAATCGGTGGCGGCCATGGCGAAGGTCCTGGCCGCACAGAGACGGCTGGAGGACGCGGTGGGGCCCGCGGTCATGCTGCCAGGGAGCCTCGCCCAACTGTCCACGGTCTCGGCGTTCGCCCGCGACGCACGCGGCCCCTACCGTGCACCCCTGCTGGCGGTGGTGGCCGAGATGCACCAGCACACGGGGTGGATGCTCGCCGCCGTCCGCCGTGACCGGGAATCCCTGGAGATGCTCGCGCTCGCCGAGGAGATGGCGGATGAAGCCGGCGCCCCGACCATCGCGGCGGTCGCCGTCTCCTTCCGCGGGTACGTGGCGCGGCAGCAGCGGCGCTTCGGGGGGGTGGTCCGCGCTTCCCAGGCAGCGCGGCACAGCCCGGGGGCGCACGAGACCCAGCAGGTCTTCGATACCTTCCAGGCGGCGCAGGGGTATGCCGGCCTGGGCCAGGCCGATGCCGCGCGACGGCTGCTCGACGAAGCGGCCCGCCGCGCGGCGACTGCCGCCGATCCCCCCGAGGTCGTCTACTGGTATTCGCCCGCGTTCTTCTCGCTCAACATCGGCATGGTGCACGCGTCCTTGGGCGATCACGCCGACGCGGCCGACCACCTCCAGGCCGGCCTCGACGGCCTCCCCCCGGAGCAGCGCGGGGCGCAGTGGACGGACGAGTACCGGGAGGCCCTGGCCGCCGCCCGCGCCGCCTGAACTCCGTTCCGGGCGGGCACCTCGTGCCGCTCCTTCACGCCTCCCTCGGGCGCAGTCGGTGGCCGGTGAGGCGGGCGGGGGTGATGCGGACACAGGCGTCGCGGTCGCCGCCCGCCCAGGGGCGGATCGGGGTGAGGGCGCGGAGCGCGCTCAGCTCCGAGGGCTCCTCCACCCGGCGGGCCGGGCCGGCCGCGAGCACGGTCCACCCCTCACTCATGGCGCCGTCGAACCGGTCGACCTGGAACCCCACCTCGCCGAGGGCGTGGTGGGCGATCACCCCGTCGGGGTCGGCCCGGAACACGATCGTCCCGGCCGACACCAGGTAGTTCACCGGCAGCACCATGGGCGCGCGCTCGCCCTCCACCAGGAACGCGACCCGGCCCACCCCGCCCGGCTCCAGCAGGCGCGCGCACTCCTCGGGGTCCAGGTCCCGCAGTTCGGGGTCGGGAACCGGCGACCCCGGGAGGCCGGGAGCGCCCTCCGGTTCGGCTCCCAGCAGCACGTCCTCGGTGGTCTGGAGCGCACGCGCGAGCCGGTACAGCGCCCACCGGGTCAGGACGGGCGGGTGCTCCTCCAGATAGGCGACATAGCCCGGCGCCATCCCGGCGCGCAGGGCGACCTCCTCGTGCGTCAGACCGAGCCCCTTGCGCCTGTGGGCGGCCCGCCGCCCCAGGTCGCCTCCTGCACCGCCGGTGTCGTATGCGTCCATCACAGCGTCCCCCGTGTCTTCCGTTACGGGACCACGAGCGCCCCGTCCCGCCACTGTCGATACTGCGCCCGCCGCCCCCGAAGATCCACCGCGACGTGCGGGTCTGACCGGGTCGGGTCACCGGAATCCGCTTCCCCGTCACAGTGGGCGAGTGCACGCGGACCGCCCGTGCCGCCCGTGCCGCCCGAGACGGCCGCGGCCCCGATCCGACATCGGGCCGTGATGATCCACCGCGCCGGGGTAGCGGGCGGGCATGACCGAGAGCCGCGAAGACCACGCCCGCACGTCCCTGGCCGCGCTCGGCCGCCGGCCCCGCATGGTCCCCGAGCAGGCGAACGCCATCGGTGTCGCCGCACGCGCGATCCCGCAGACCGAGGCCGACACAGACGGCCAGCGCGAGGTCGCCGACGCCGCCGCGCGCACCGCGGTCGCCACCGAGATCGAGGAGCGGTGGCCGGGCATGCCCTACGTCATCCGCCACGGGAGCGGTGCGGAGTTCGACGACGTCGTTCCCTGGTGCGCCCCCGGCGACCGGGTGGTGCTGGGCATCGCCTACCGGCTCGACCGCTGACGCGCGGACGCCTCCCTCCGCACCCCGGGACGGCCGCGAGCGGATTTTGCCATGTCCGTGGGCGGCCCGCCGCGGCCGTGCCGCGGGCGGCGGCCGCGTCCGGGGGATGATGGTGGACGGCGCCGTCTCTCACGGCGCAGGCGCCGCCGGGGTGGGGACCTCCGGCGCGCGGCCGCCGCGGCGGCCGTCCGGGTGTCGGCAATGGGGGGAAGCACATGTTCACGGTTCCCGAGGTCACCCTCAACAACGGGGTGCGCATCCCGCAGCTCGGCTTCGGTGTCTGGCAGGTCGACGCCGCCGATACCGTCGACGTCGTCGGGACCGCCATCAGCGCGGGGTACCGCAGCATCGACACGGCCGCCGCCTACGGCAACGAGGGCGGCGTCGGAGCCGCCGTCCGCCAATCGGGGCTGGACCGGGACCGGCTCTTCGTCACCTCGAAGGTGGGCAACGCCGACCACGGCTATGACGCGACCCTGCGCGCCTTCGACGAGAGCCTGCGCCGGCTCGACCTGGAGTGGCTCGACCTCTACCTGATCCACTGGCCGCTGCCGGCCCGGGACTCCTTCGTGGGCACCTGGAAGGCGCTGGAGCACCTCTACGCCGAGGGGCGGGTGCGGGCGATCGGGGTGTCCAACTTCCAGATCGAGCACCTGCAGCGGATCATGGACGAGGGCGGGATCATCCCCATGGTGAACCAGATCGAGCTGCACCCCCGGCTCACCCAGGAACGGCTGCGCCGCTTCCACGCGCGGTACGGGATCGCGACCGAGGCGTGGAGCCCGCTGGGCAGGGGGAACCTGCTGACGGACCCGGTGATCGGCAAGCTGGCGGAGGCACACGGAAAGACCCCGGCCCAGGTGCTGATCCGCTGGCACCTCCAGATCGGGACGATCGCCATCCCGAAGTCGGCCACGCCGGGCCGGATCCGGGCCAACCGCGAGGTGTTCGACTTCGAGCTCTCCGACGGGGACGTCGACGCGATCTCGGCCCTCAACGCCGACCAGCGCTTCGGCCCGGACCCCGATACCTTCGACGCCGACGACTGATCCGGGGGTGCGGCGCGGTGCGTGCCGCGACCGCCGCGGGACGGACAGGCCGGCGCGCGGCCCCGGGGCCCTGGGCTTCACGGACGGCGGGGCCGGCCGCCCCTTATCGGGCGGCCGGCCCCGGCCGGTGTCCCCGCGCCCTCAGGCGAGCTCGCGGCGCTTCAGCGCGCCGGTGAGCGTGGCCTCCGTGCCCTTGCGGGCGAGCCGGACGCAGTAGACGGCGCCGGCGGCGATCATGGACACGGGGATGGCCATGATCGCGATGAGCATGATGAGGCTGACGACGGTGAGTTCTCCCATGCCGCCATCCTACGCGGGTGAGTGCGCGGGCCGTCGCCGCCCCCGAGGGCCGGGGGACGGCTGCCCCCGGCGGGCACACCGGGGTAGCATCGGGCCGCCGGGCCGGCGCCCGCCGGACGGCGGGCCGCACCCCCCGGGAGGACACGCATGACGACACCGGCAGGCGAACCTGTTGGGAGCGCTCCCATGCAATGGGGCGTCCTCGGCGCCACCGCCGCCATCAGCCGCCGGGTGATGCCCGCCATCGCGGCCGGAGGCCGCACCGAGCTGGCCGCCGTCGCCGGCCGGCCGCGGAGCGCCGGGCGCACGGCGGAGATCGCCGCGGCGTACGGCGCCCGCGCCCACCACGACTACGACGCCCTGCTCGCCGACCCCGCGATCGAGGCCGTCTACATCGCCCTGCCCAACAGCGAGCACGTCGGCTGGACCCTGCGCGCCCTGGACGCCGGAAAGCACGTCCTGGTCGAGAAGCCCATGGCCCTGTCGGAGGCCGACATCGTCCGCGTGCGGGACGCCGCCGGCGCCGCGCGGCGAACGGTGATGGAGGCGTTCATGTACCGGTTCCACCCGCAGCAGCGGCGCGCGGCCGAGCTGCTCGCCTCGGGAGAGATCGGCGACCTGCGGGTGGTCCGGGCCTCCTTCGCGTTCCTGATGGGTGCCGCTCCGGGGGACATCCGGCTCGCCGCCGGCCTGGGCGGCGGGGCCACGTGGGACGTGGGCTGCTACGCGGTGGACGCCGCGATGCTCCACTTCGGCCGGGCGCCGCGCGCGGTCCGCGCCGTCCTGTCGCGCAAGGCCGGGGCCGACGTCGACACCAGCGGCACGGTGCTGCTGGACTTCGGCGGGGGGCGCAGCGCCGTCCTCGACCACTCCATGGACTACGGCCCCCGCTCCTGGCTGGAACTCCAGGGGACGCGCGGCTCGGCCGCCATCCGCAACGCCTGGGCCGGCGCGGCCGAGGACGGCGTCATCACCGTCGTGGGCGAGCAGGGGGTCCGCGACGAGACCGTGCCGGCCGCCGACCACTACCGGCTCCAGGTCCTGGCGCTCACCGACGCCGTTCGCGCGGGCGCGCCGGCGCCGATCCCGCTGTCGGAGTCGCGGAGGACGGCGCGGGTGCTGGAGGCGGTCTTCACGTCGGCCGCCGCCGACGGCGCGGCGGTCGCGGTCGACGCCGAGGGGACCGGCTGAGAGCGGCCCGCGGGATCGGCTGGCAGGAGAATCCGGCCTCGGCCCCGCCTCCGCGCTGGCGCCGGGCGCCCCCGGTTCCTAGGGTCGGGTGGCAGGCCGGACACATGCCCGGAACCCACGAACAACGGAGGTGCGGAGTGTCCTTCACCCCGATCGATCCCCTCGGCCGTGCGGAGGCGGCCGAGGCCGTTCTCGACGCCAAGCGCCGCAAGAACCTCACCTGGGAGGAGATCGCCGCGGAGGTGGGCCGGTCCAAGGTCTGGACGACCGCGGCGCTCCTGGGGCAGCACCCCCTCGGCGAGGAGCAGGCGCGCACCGCGGGCGAGCTCCTCGGCCTGGACCAGGTGGTCGTCGACGCGCTCCGGCTGCCGCCGGTCCGGGGCGAGGCCGTGGTCGACCCGAGCGAGCCGATCGTGGCGCGGCTGGAGGAGATCGTCCAGGTCTACGGCGGGACCGTCAGCGAGCTGATCCGCGAGGAGTTCGGCGACGGGATCATGAGCGCCATCGACTTCCGGATGGACTTCCAGCGGGTGGCGTCGGAGGAGGGCGACCGCGTGGTCATCACCCTCGACGGCAAGTACCTCCCGTACCGCGAGTTCTGACGCGGTTCGGCGGGGGGCCGGCGGCTCGGCGGGCGGCTCCCGCCGAGCGCGGCCCCCCGCCGCTCGACCCCTGGCGGCCCGGCGGTCCTGGCGCCCGGCGGCTCGGCGTTCACCGGCGACCGGAACGAGGCCCGGATGCGGCTGCTCGCCCACGACGTCACGGGGCACGTCTTCGACGCCGGGCACGACCTCGCCGAGGATGTCCCCGGCGAGGTGGCCGGCGTGGTGGTGCCCTTCCTGGCGGATCGGCGCTGAGGACGGCCGGCCCGGCTACGTGTACCCGAGCCGGGCCAGTTCCGTCTCGGCCACCGAGCGCACGTCGCGGTGCTGGTCGGCGGTCAGCCGTGAGCGCCACGCGCCGATGCCCGTGGCCTCGGTGGTGACCAGCTCCATGGCCGAGACCCGTGCGCCGGTGAACTCGCGCAGGTGCTCCGCCGTTCCGACCTCGTTGCCGAACAGGTCCTCGTAGCGGAGTGTCATGAGCCGGTCGGCGCCCAGGTCGCCGCGCAGGCGCGCCGAGAGCCGCACCGCCCCGCGCCAGCGCAGCGCGCACTTGGTCGCGGTGGACAGCCGCGGATACTCGTTCCGCTCGTGCTCGGACTCGATCCCGAAGAACGGGTTCGGCAACTCGTCGCCGACGTTGGCCAGACCCGGCCGGAACCACGCCAGGGAGCGTTCGTCGGCGAGCATCGCGGCGGCGACGTCCCGGCCGTCCCGGATGACCTGGACGAAGAGCGCGTCCTCGAAGGCCGTCCGCAGCGCGGTCGCGCTGTAGAGCAGGTCGGGGCTGGCGTCGCCGAAGCGGGTGGCCTCGCGGGCGTGCCGGCAGGGCTCGCCGGCCTCGCGCGCGCTGACCGGGGTTCCCGGGCACAGCGGGCAGGTGAGCGGGGTGAGCTGCCACGACTCGGCGAACGCGTCGCGCAGCAGTGTGGCCGTCCCCGATGCGCGCTCCTCGGCGATGGAGGGGCGGCGGGCGACGGCGTAGACGGCGTTGAGGACGCCGGGATCACCGGATCCGAGGTAGAACCCGGGGGCGCGCCCCAGTGCGCGGGCGATCAGGTCGACGCCCGAGTGGGGGGCGCCGAGAACGAAGACGGGTCGGTCGACCTTCGTCCCGTTCACGACGAGGATGTAGGGCGGTTGCTTCATGTCTGGGCTGATTTTTGCACTCTTCGCCGAACATCGCCCCATCCGGTGGCCCGCCGTGCGCGCGGCACGGCGACGGGGTCGCGCCGCGCCCCGGTGGATTCGGCCTCCCGAGCGCCCAATGTCCCTCCCGCATACCCGCCGTGACGTGAGAGTACCGTGTTGCGGCACTTACGTGTTTTTGTCCTTGTGGATCTTCCATGAAACAGCCCGGAGGCAACGGGACTTTCGGCCCGTCCGGCGATGTGAGATGGCGCGCATACGGAAGCGATACCCGCCGCGAGCCGCTCCCATAAGGGCCGGGAAAAGGCGGTGCCCTCCCGGGCGCACGACTGCCAGAATGACCGGATCCCGACGTCCCACGACACCGAGGACCACCGATGAACGCCGCATCCGACCGCGCCCGAGCCGTTGAGATCATGGCCTCCGCCGACCGCGTGACGGTCCTCACAGGTGCCGGTGTCTCGACGGACTCCGGCATTCCCGACTACCGCGGCCCGCAGGGCGTGTGGACCAAGAACCCCGGCGCGGAGGCGCTGTCGGACCTGAACACCTACATGTCCGACGCCGACGTCCGCCGCGAGGTGTGGCGGATGCGCCGGTCCCACGCGGTCTGGGCGGCCGATCCCAACGCGGCCCACGCGGCCCTCACCGACCTCGACCGCGCCGGGCGGCTGCACGCGGTCGTCACCCAGAACATCGACGGGCTGCACCAGGCGGCCGGGACCGACCCGGCCCGCGTCATCGAGGTCCACGGAACCGTGCACTGGGTGGTCTGCATGGAGTGCGACGAGCGCACGCCGATGCCCGAGGTGCTGACGCGGCTGGAGGACGAGTCGGACCCGCGCTGCCTGCTGTGCGGCGGCATCCAGAAGTCGGCCACGATCTCCTTCGGCCAGCGCCTCGACCCCGATGTCATCCAGGCCGCCGTGGACGCCACGGCCGACGCGGGGGTCTTCGTCGCCATCGGGACGTCGCTGATGGTCAACCCCGTGGCCGGACTGTGCGACATCGCCCGGCAGAACGGGGTCCCGCTGATCATCGTCAACGCCGAACCGACCCCCTACGACCCCGTGGCCGAGGTCGTCCTCCGCGATCCGATCGGCGAGGTCGTGCCGGAGCTGGTGCGGGAGGTTCTGGCGGATCGGGCGGAGTGACAAGGCGGCGGAGGGGCGTCAGGCGGAGCCTGCGGGGTTGCTGTTCTGGTCGTCGCCCCCGCCGCCCTGGCGGTGCCTCCGCCGCTTCGACGACCAATCGGCATTCCAGCCCCTCCATATGGGGCTGGAGTCATCCGGCACCGCCTCGTAGGCGTCGAACGGTGATTCGACGCGCGGTCCGGGAGGCATATCCCTGCTGTCCCTGATGGCAGGGGTGTCGTCCGGTGCCGGTCCGGTGCCCCGGGACGTCGAGGGGGGCCGCCCGGCCTCCAGAGGGTCTTCTCGGGCGGAGAGGAGGCGGTCGAGGTCGGCGAAGATCCGCGACACGTCGTGCACCCGCTCTGATGAGGGCGCCGATTCGAAGTGGGGACGCAGCCGGGCCAATACCGGCTCGACCTTCTCCCGGGCCAATTGCGGGCCGGCGACGACGGCACGCACTGTCGACAGGTGCCACAGGAGGAGATCGCACAAGCCGACGCGGTACATCCATCCGGGACGCGCGTCCAAGTCCTCCGCCGCTTGGCGGAGGACCAGCAGTTCCAGGCGTCCCAGCTCCTGTGTGCCCAGCAGGCGTTTGAAGCGCCGGAGACGTTGCTCGTCGTCGCCGTCAGGCGGTGCGAGTCGCAGGGACAACAGGTCATGGGCTTCGGCCCAGAGCCGCGGGGTCTCGTCGTAGCGGTCCCGGCGGTCGATGGAGTACCAGGTGCCCAGATCTGCGCTCGTGTGGCGCAGGTAGGGCAGGAGCATCAGCGTCATCCGCGCCGCTGTGCCGTTGGCGCGCAGTGCGACCGAGCGCAGCAGCTTCGACGTCACCGACCCGTAGTCGATGCTGACCGCATAGGGGTCGTCGACGTCGAGCCGGTCGTCCCGGCTCGAACGCAGCTCGAAGCCGATGCAGTCTCCGACGTTCACCGGGTCGCCGGTCTCGCGCTCCAACACGGTCCGCGCGTCGCCGCCATGGGTGAAGCCGGTGTGCCGGACCCGGATGGTGTCCAGCGTTCCGTGCCATTGGGAATCCGGCAGGGCGCGCCAGAGCCCGGCCACACCCCGCCATTCCTGCCAGGGCGCCGCCGCATCGGGGAACAGCTCTTTCAGGTCCACCCCGTCCTCGGCGACCAGCGTGAGCAGCACGGCGATATTGGCCATGTGAACGCCTTGGCGCTGGGTGATGGGCAGGCGCTGGGGCAGGTAATCGGAGAAGGAGCGGTTGGGAGCGGGGAAGGGCGCGTCGCGAAAGAGTTCGATCAGCAGCTCGCGCAGGTCGGCCCGTGCTTCAGGCGCGTCGGCGAGTTCCCCGGTGAGCAGATCGGCGGCGAATTCGACCACAGCGGCACGCCCGCCCAGAGCGGCGAACGAGGTGAGCGCGTAGAAGAGGCCGTCGTCCAGTGGGGCGGTGAAGCGCCGCCGCGCGTTGAGCCTGCGATCGACGGCGAGGTCGCGCAGGGCCGAGGTCACCATGCGCGCCACCAGGTACTCGCCGAACGTGGCGTGCAGGAACTCGTACACGCTCGCGCTGCCCGCCTGGACCCGCGCCCGGGACTCGTGGACGAAGAAGAACCGCCCGAGCACCTGGTCGGCGTCGCTGACCGCCCCGTGCAGTCCCGCGGTGTCGCCGGGGCGGACGGCGGCGTCGGGGAGCAGCACGGCGAGGTCGTTCTCCAGCTCGGCGGCCGTCACCGTCTGCCGGCCCCGGGCGAACATCGCCATGGCCACGATCTCCAACCGGTTCAGCTCTTCCGCGATCCGCGCGTCGCGATCGCGCTCCGGCAGGTGTGCGGCGTGCTTGTTCACCTCGCGCCTGGCGAACATGGTCAGCAGCTCTTCGTACAACTCGGCCCGGGAGAAGCGCGAAGCGGACTCCTGGAGCGCGTTGCCGTCCACGTCGTAGATGAGCAGCATGAGCAGGAGCAGCGGCTGTTCGGCCAGTTCACGGTAGGGCAGGACGGACGCGAGGGTGGGGGGACGCAGACCCGCCGCGGCGAGCGCGGCGGCGTTGGAGTCGTTCCAGATGTCGATCATCTGGCCGATCTGCGCTTCGCTGAAGGGCTCCAGCCGGACGATCGGTGCCCCGGTCGGGAACCGCATCCGGTCGGCGACCACGGTGCGGCTGGTCACGATGACGATCACCGGCTCGCCCATGGCGCGCTGCTGCTCCTGGAAGCGCTGCACCTGCTCCAGGTAGTCGGAGCGGTTCACCCCGGTCGCCTGGAGCAGTTCGTCGAAGCCGTCGAGGATGACGACCGGGATCGCGCCGTCGGCGGACTCCGCGAGGTCCCGCCACGAGGTGGGGGTGTGCAGCGTGGCCGCCAGGCCCTCGTCGATCTGGGCGTGGATGGGGGCGTTGGGGGAGACCGTGCGGAGTTCCACCCTGACCGCGACGAAGTCGCTCTCCGGAAGCCGGGCCGCCAGCATCTCGGTCAGTTTGGACTTGCCCGCGCCGGGATGGCCGAGGATCACCAGGGGGGCTTCCGTGGCCTCGATGCGGGTGAGCAGGTAGGCCAGCACGGATTGCAGGTCGTCGACGGTGGGGAACTCCGCCCACCAGGCGTCTTCGGACGGTCGCGCGGAGGGCCTTGCCGCGGCCAGTGAACCGCGCGGTGCCAGGTACGCGTGCTCCAGGGTGGGGAGGGTGAAGGAGCCGGGCGTGTCGTCCGAGTTCAGCACGGGGCGGTCGAGGACCGCGCGGTAGGCGGCCGCCAGCTCCCGGCGGCGCCGCTCGATGGGCCGCCCGGTGGAGGTGGCCTCCAGCAGCCCGTGCAGGCGGTCCAGCCCCGCCGACACCGCGTCCAGGCGCGTCCGGGCCGCCTTGTCCCGGTGGAACGCCGCCCACACCCCGAATTCCGGCATTTCCGCGGCCAGGCGCAGGTACGACTCGCGGTAGCGGCGGGCCGCGACGGCGGATATGCGGCCGCGCCAGTCCATGTGTCCGGGGTCGCCCGGCGGTGCGTTCTCCGGCATCGGCTCGGAGAAGTCCAGCTCACCCGGATGGCCTACGGCGATCGGCATGCCCCCGCCGCCGGCGAGGATCACCCCTCCGTCGATGTCGAGTCCGAGGACCGGATGGTCCCGGATGACGTCGAGGATCCTCCCGTGCAGTTCGTCGGGATCGGCTCCGGCGGCGGAAAGGCCGCTTCTGCACTCGGGATCGCCGAGGACCTCGTCGACCGCCTCCACATAGGAGGTCACGATCAGCAGGTGGTGGGCCGCGTCGATGCGCTCGGTACGGTCCCACCTGCCCACCCCGGAGACCCGCTCGCGCAGGCTGTTCAGCGCCTCCCGCCCCTTGGACACGAGTTCGGTCCGCAGACCGAACAGGTCCGGCACCCCCAGCATCCCCAGCCCGCCGTCCACCAGCTTCTCCGCCAGATCCAGCAGGGTGGAGTCGTCCTTGCCGAGGATCTTGAGGGCGTCGGCGTAGGTCGGGCGCTTGGCCATAGGGGGTGACGGCCTTTCCGGTGTCCGTACGGGGGGTGGTCCCGGGCGGCGTCAGAAGTGCAGAGCCCAGGAGTTGAGGGTGCCGGAGTCCTGCGCGGTCCTGTCCTCGATGTGGAGGGTCCATGTTCCGGCGGCCTGGGCCGATGAGGCGTCCACGGTGTATTCGTGCGGTTCGTCGAAGGCTTCGAGCTCGAAGGAGGTGCCGTCGGGGGCGATCAGCTCGATGCTGAGGTCTGTGAGGTAGGTGTGGTCGAGGTCGACGCTGACGCCCAACGATGTTGGAGCGGTGCCCTCGACGCCCGTCACCTCGATCGTCGATTCGGCCGTGGACTGGTCCTCGATGGTGACCGGCGAATCGCTCTCGAACGTCCCACCACCCGACGCATCCGACCCACCCGAATCACCCGAATCACCCGAGCCGAAATCCAGGCTCCAGGAGTTGAGGGTGCCCGTGTCCCGCGCCTGGTTGTCCGCGATGCGGAGCGTCCAGGTACCCGCCGCGTCGGCCGCTGACGCGTCCACGGTGTACTGGTGCGGCTGGTCGAAGGCTTCCAGTTCGAAGGAGGTGCCGTCGGGGGAGACCAGCGCCATGTCGAGGTCTCCGAGGTAGGTGTGGTCGAGGTCGACGGTGACGCCCAGGGCGGTCGGTGCGGAACCTTCGACACCGGTCACCTCGATCGTCGATTCCGCGGTGGACTCGTCCTCGATCGCGACCGATGAACCGCTCTCGAACGACCCGCCACCCGACCCGGTCCCGTCGTCCGCCCCTCCCGGTCCCGGGTCCTCCCCCTGACTGACGACGAACAGCACGACCACGCCGCCGGCGGCGGCGACGGCGATGGCCAAGGAGAGAGCCACGATCCAGCCCAGCCACTTCGACCCCGGGCCCCGGGGGGGTACCGATGGCGGCGGCCCGGATGGGAAGCCCCCTGCGGGCGGCGGCCCGGGCGGAAAGCCCCCTGCCGGTGGTGCTCCGGGCGGGAAGGCCCCCACTGATGGGGTCATTCCCGGCGGGAACGTGCCCGCCGGTGGTGTCATTCCGGGAGCGTACGTGCCCGCCGGTGGTGTCATCATTCCCGGCGGGAAGGTCCCCGCCGGTGGCGTCATCCCGGGTGGGAAGCCGCCTGCCGGCGGTGTCCCTCCGGGAGGGGGAGTGCCGACCGGCGGTGTCGTTCCGCGCGGGGGAGTCCCCGGCTGCGGCTCGGGGGCCATCTGCTGGGCCATCACCGGCGGCGTCGCATCCGCCGGCGCCTCCGCCTCGTCGCCTGCTGTCGGCGTCGGTGGAGTCAGCGGTGGTGCCGGGGAGACCTCGGTGACGACCACGGTCGGGTTGGGGGCGTCCACCTGAGCCCCCGCCTCTGAGGGGGGTGCGTCGAGCAGGGCGAGTGCCTCGGCGATCGTCGGGCGGTCTCCGGGCGACTTGGCCATCAGCCGCGTGATGAGGGGCGTCAGCGCTCCCGCGCGCGTCGGCTGCGGGGGCTCCTCGTAGACCACCGCGTGCATCGACGCGGGTGTCGAGTCGCGGGTGAAGGGCGAGATCCCCTCCAGGGCCTCGTGAAGCGTCACCCCGAGGGAGAAGAGGTCGCTCGGTGCCTGGCCCTTGTCGCCCTGGATGCGTTCCGGCGCCATGTAGGCGACCGAGCCGATGACACCGCCCGTGACGGTGAGCGAGGCGTCCGTCTCGTGGGTCGCGATCCCGAAGTCGGTGAGCAGGATCTCGCCGTTGTCGGCGAGCATGACGTTGCCCGGCTTGATGTCGCGGTGCACGATCCCCGCCGCGTGTGCCGCACCGAGCGCCCTCAGCATGGCCCTGGCCACGTCGGCGGCCTCGCTCACGGACAGCGGGCCGGACGCCCGCAGGCGCTGGTTCAGCGCACGGCCCACGACGAGCTGCATGACGATCCAGGGGACGTCGTCCTCGACGATGACGTCGTGCACGCTCACGATGTTGGGGTGGTCGCGCAGCCGGGCGGCGTTGAGGACCTCCCGCTCCGACCTCGCGAGCCGTTCCTCCCACTCGGCGGTCGATGCGGATGGCGGGACCGTCAGTCCCTTGACGGCGACATCGGCCTGGAGCCGGTGGTCGCGTGCCTTCCATACGGTCCCGAAGCCGCCGGAGCCGATCGGCTCGATGAACTCGTATCGTCCGCCGATCCGCTGTCCTGGTCTCACGGTTCGGTCCACCGTTCAGAAACCTTCCCGTGTAATCGAATGACGACGCGAGGAAAAGGGTAGAACATCCCTCCATGTCGGAGGACGGGGCACCGCCTCATCGCGGACCCCGGGAACCGGGTGTCGGAAGGCCCCGGGTGCGATGCGTTCCGCGTCGAGAGCAGCGACGAAGTGTCGGCCGCGGCGAGGAGCACTCGCGGCCGACACGCAGGTGCCGCGCCCGGGACGGCGGCCGTTGGCCGCTTCCGGCCGATCGTTCGTGTGCCGCCCCGGCCACCTCTCCGGCCGGAGAAGGAGGTCCGCTGTCCGGTCGGTGTCCGGGCGTGAAGCGAGGCCATCCGAGATCAAGTTGTGATTGTGCCGCATGACCTGGACACATCCCGCCCCGTGCACCCCGTGGGGGCACGGGGGCTCCTGGGCGCCGGTCCGTTGCGCACCGGACGCGGCCGCTCCCATCCCCGGGAGCCACGCAGTCGGAAACCGCCGTGCACCGGGGAGGACCGGGGTGGGATGATGCCCGGTGGCCCAGCCGCCGCAGCCTCGTCACGCACCGGAGGAATCATGCCGTCGCCCGTCCGCAACGTCACGATCGACTGTGCCGAGCCCTATGCGCTGGCCTCTTTCTGGAGTGAGGTCATCGGGGCGCCCATGCACCCCGACAACGCGCCGGACGAGGCCGAGGCCTACATCGACACCCCGGAAGGCCAGCCCGGCCTGCTGTTCCTGAGGGTGCCCGAGGGGAAGACGGTGAAGAACCGCGTGCACCTCGATCTCGGTCCCACCTCCGGCTCCCGTGATGGCGAGGTGGAACGCGTCCTCGCGATCGGGGCGACCTTCCTCTCCGACTTCCGGACGGACGACGGGAAGGGGTTCGTGGTGCTGGCCGATCCCGAAGGCAACGAGTTCTGCATCGAGCGCAGCGACGAGGAGCTGGCCGCGGCGGGGGACTGAACATCTGATATCCGCATATCCGGTATCCGCCCCCGCCCCCGCCCGCCGCCCGCGGCCGGACCCGGTCGCGCCGCCGGGCCGGCCGCTTCCGCCCACCGCTCCGGCTACGGCAGCCGCCAGTCGACCGGCGCGGTGCCCAGCTCCTCCAGGAGGGCGTTGGCGCGGCTGAAGGGGCGCGAACCGAAGAAGCCGTTGTGCGCCGACATCGGGCTGGGGTGGGTGGACTCCACACAGGGCACCCCGGGCATCAGCGGGCGCAGGTTGCGGGCGTCGCGGCCCCAGAGGATCGCGACCATGGGGGTGCCGCGCGCGGCGAGGGCGCGGATGGCCTGCTCGGTGACCTCCTCCCAGCCCTTGCCCCGGTGCGATCCCGGCGAGCGGGGGGCGACCGTGAGGACGCGGTTGAGCAGCAGCACGCCGCGCTGGGTCCAGGGGGTGAGGTCGCCGTTGGAGGGCCCCGGCAGACCCAGGTCCTCGGAGTACTCCTGGTAGATGTTGCGCAGGCTGCCCGGCAGCTTGACATCGGGGGCCACCGAGAAGCTGAGCCCCACCGCGTGCCCCGGGGTGGGGTAGGGGTCCTGCCCCACGAGCAGCACCCGCACGTCGTCGAAGGGCTGCTGGAAGGCGCGGAGCACGTTCTCGCCGGCGGGGAGGTAGGTCCGCCCCGCGGCGACCTCCTCGCGGAGGAAGTCCCCCATGGCCGTGATGCGGTCGGCCACCGGCTCCAGGGCCTTCGCCCAGCCCTCGTCCATGATCTCGTTCAAAGCTCGTCCTGACATGCCCCGAACGATAGCGGGGCGCGGTGACACGAAAAGCCTTATCGCGCAGGGAATCGCGCCGTTCGGCCGACCGGATCGGACACTTCGGACAGAGGCGCCGCATGCCGCCCCGGCGCGCCTCCGTCGCCGCGCCCCCGTACACCCGGATACCCCCGGCCGGGCCGGAGCGGCCGTCAGCCCCCGGCCGCGCGGCGCCGCCAGTGGGCGAGGCGTTCGGCGGCGCGGACGGTCTCGGGGTGGTGCGCCCCGAACAGCCGGTGGTGGTCGCGCAGGAGGTCGTCGTAGCGGCGCGCCGCCTCGGCGGGGTCGCCCGCGTAGCCGATGTAGGCGGCCAGGTAGTGGCGGGCGCGCAGCGTGGTGGCGTGGCCGGCGCCCAGCACCCGGGCGAGATCGGGGACCAGCGCGTGCAGCAGCGCGACGGCCCGGTGCCGGTCGCCCGTTTCACCGACGTCGAAGGCGAGGTACAGGCGGGTGGTCAGGACCCGCTCGGAGTCGGGGCCGTGCACCGCCGACAGGTCGGGCAGCAGCTCCTCGTGCACGCGCGCGGCCGTGGCGTGGTCGCCGGTCCGGCCGGAATTGGTGGCCAGGTAGTAGCGCGCGGCCAGCGTTTCCGGGTGGCGCCGCCCGTAGACGCGGTCGAGGTCGGCGAGCAGGCCGGTGAACAGCGCCACCGCCCGGCGCGGGTCGCCGCCCTTGCCGGCCAGGTAGGCGCCGCGGCGGCGGGCCCTGAGGGTTTCGGGGTGGTCGGCGCCGTAGGCGTGGACCAGGTCGGGCACCAGTCCTTGGAGCTCGTGCGCGGCCTCGGCGACCAGCCCCGCCCGCGCGCGTTCCTCGACGGCCTCCAGGCGCTGTCCCAGCGCCCGGCGGGCCGCTCCGGACGAGGCCGCGGGCCCCGACGACGGCGGCCCGGCCGAGGCGGGCCCGGAGGCCGCCGGAGCGGACGACGGGGGAGCGGCGGGCGCCCCGCCGTTAGGCCCGGTGCCGGCGGGGTGCGCCGCCGGCACCGGGGGTACCGGTGCCACCCCGCCGGAGCGGGGGGCGGAGATCCGGGGATGGGGCCCCGACAGCAGCGCCTCGGGCCCGGTCACCCGGTGGTGGGGCCGGGACGGGCCGCCGGCCAGGAACGGCTCCAGGCGCGCCCGGACCTCGGCCCCGGAGGGACGCCGTTCCGGTGTCTTCTCCAGCATGGCCGACACCAGGGCGGCGAGGTCGCCGGGGATGCCGCTGCGCAGCTCGGCGGGCGGGCGCGGCGCCTCCACGAGGTGCATGCGGATCACCCGCATCGGGTCGGGGTCCTTGAACGGAGCCACCCCGGTCAGCAGCTGGTAGAGGATCGTGCCGAGCGAGTAGAGGTCGGCCGCCGCGGTGACCGTCTCGCCGCGGATCTGCTCCGGTGACATGTACAGCGGGGTGCCGAAGATCGCGCCGGTGCGGGTGAGCCGCCGGCTCTGGGCGGCGGCGTCGGTGAACCCCGCGATCCCGAAGTCGAGCACTTTGACGGTGCCGTCGTCGACCACCATGAGGTTGCCCGGCTTGACGTCGCGGTGCACGATGCCCGCGGCGTGCGCGGCCGACAGCCCCGATACCGCCTGGGCGATCCAGTCGGCGGCCTGGTCGAGCGGCGGGAGGCCGGCGGCGCGCACGATCGCCGAGAACGTCCGCCCGCGCACGAGCTCCATCACCGCGTAGACCGAGCCGTCGTGCTCACCGACGTCGTGCAGGATCACGACATTGGGGTGCCCGGCGAGCCGCGCGGTGAGCCGCGCCTCGCGCTGGAAGCGCGCCACGATCTCGGTGGAGCCGACGTGCTCGGGGCGGATCAGCTTGACCGCTACCGGCCGGTCGAGCCGGTCGTCGACCGACCGCCACACCTCGCCCATGCCGCCGGCGCCCAGCCGCTCCACCAGCCGGTACCGGCCATCCAGCACGCGTTCCACCAGCGCTCCGTCCCCTGCCTTCCGTCTCTTCGAATTCGCAGCGTACCGGCTGTATCGGCGGCCGGGGGCGGCCCCGGCCGGACGCCCGCCCCACGCCCGGCATGGGCCCGTTGTGCCTGCCGTTACCCTTTACTCCTACTCCTCCTTGGTGTCACCCATGTCCCCTTGTGGAATGAGCGTTTCCCGTGAGTTCTGAGTTGTTCGTCGGCCCCGATGCCCAGCCCGACAAGTACCGGCTGGTCAGGTCCGTGGGGCACGGCGGGGAGGCGACGCTGTACCTGGCGGAGGTGACGCTCGCCGGCGGGACCGAACCCGTTGTGGTGAAGGTCCTCGACTCCGAGGTCGCGGGAACCCCCGAGCAGTTCGCCGAGCTGAGCCACCGGTGGAACGAGCAGGCGGAGCTGCTGCGGTTCATCAACCGGCTGGGCGTGGTGGGGGTGCGCGAGCACTTCGAGGGCGCCCCCGAGCACCCGCGCGGCGGAGCCGGGCGGGGCGCCGAGCGCTGCCTGTACCTGGTGATGAACTACGTCGAGGGGCTCGACCTGCGCGACTGGCGGGCGGAGAACCCCGTCGACGGGCCGCGGGCGCAGCGGGAGGTGCTGGGCTACCTGGAGCAGGTCGCCGAGATCCTCGACCTCCTGCACTCCGGCCGGGCGACCCCGTCCAAGCGGGTGGTGGTGCACGGCGACCTGTCGCCGGGCAACATCATGATCAGCACGGAGGGGCAGGCGACGCTGGTCGACTTCGGGCTGAGCCGGATCGCCGCCCGGCACATGACCGCCAAGCCGTGGTTCACCCCCGGCTACGCCGCCCCCGAGATCTTCACGGGGGAGTACACGGCGGCCACCGACCGCTACGCGTTCGGCGCCATCGTGTTCTTCGCGCTCACCGGGGAGGAGCCGCCGCCCAGCCCCGAGCAGCTGCGGGCGGCCTACGCGGGACTGCCCGTCCTGGCCGGCGCCGGACCCCAGCAGCGCGACAAGGTCATGGCGATGTTCTCCGCCGACCCGGCCGCACGCCCCATGTCCCTGGACTGGATCCGCACGCTGCGTTCCCTGAGCACGTCGGTGCAGTGGAGCATGCCCGTCGGAAATCCGGCCGGCGGCGGCTTCCCCGCGGTCGGCCCGGCCCCGCTGTCCGCATCCGGCCACGGGGCCACGGAGCCGATGAGCGGTCCCGTGGGCGAGCCCTCCGCCGGGCCGGGGCCGGGGCCGGCGGCCGCCCACGCCTATGCGGCGCCCGGCCCCGCCGCGCCGGGCGCGCCCACGGTGCCGGCCGGCCGCCCGCCCGCCGGGGCTGCGTCCGGAGCCCCCGCGGCACCCGCGGCCGACGCCGGAACGGTCCCCGCGCGCACCCCCCGCAAGCGGCGCACGGCGCTGATCGCGGTGGCGGCCGCCGTGGCGCTCCTCGCGACCGCTGGCGGGGCGGCCGCCTTCGTCCTCTCCGGTGACGGCGCCGATGTCACGGCCGCCGCGGACGACCCGGAGCCCGGAGGAGAGGCCGACCCCTCGGTTCCCGACAACGAGGGCGGCTCCGCCGAGAGCGGCGAAGGCAAGGGCGACGACGACGCCCAGGACGCGGACGCCGCCGACGAGGCCGGCGACGAGGAGGAGGGGCGGACGGTCAACGACACCCCCGGCGCCCCGCTGTCGGGGTCGGCCCAGATCCTGCCCGCCGCCGGGTATGAGAGCGGATCGGCGACCCTCGGCGACGTCACCTACGCCGAATCGCTGAAGGTCAGCGGCGAGTGCGCCAAGCCGTCCGCCGAGTACAACCTCGCGCGCGGCTCGGCCGACCTCCGGTCCACCGTGGGGCTCACGGGAGGTTCCGGCAGCGCCACGTTCTCGGTGGTCGGCGACGGCGAGCGCCTGTTCTCCGAGACCGTGTCGGCCGGCGACACCGCCGATGTCGACGTCTCCGTGCAGGGCGTCATGCGGCTGCGGCTCACCGTCGACTGGGGCGGCTCCTGCCCCTCGGGCGGGACCGCGGCGGTCTGGGGCGACCCCAAGCTGACCTGACCGCCGCGGCTGCGCGGCCCGCTGCCGGACCGCGCAGCCGGGCGGGAACGCGTCGCGCGCCTCACGGCGCCCGCAGGCCGTTACGCTGGCGGACACGCCCGCGGAGGCGCGGCGGTCCCCACCACCTTCCCGATCGGAATGAGGGCTCTCGTGAGTTCTGCGTTGTTCGTCGGCCCGGATTCGCAGCCGGACAAATACCGGCTGGTCAGGTCGGTGGGGCGCGGCGGAGAGGCCACTCTGTACCTGGCGGAGGTCACGCTCGCCGGCCAGACGGAGCCGGTGGTGGTGAAGGTCCTCAACGCCGACGCGGTCGCCAACGAGGAGCAGTTCGCCGAGCTCAGCCGCCGGTGGAACGAGCAGGCGGAGCTGCTGCGGTTCATCAACCGGCTGGGCGTGGTGGGGGTGCGCGAGCACTTCGAGGGCGCCCCCGAGCACCCCGGGGGCGGCGCTCCCGGTTCCGGCGACCGGTGCCTCTACCTGGTGATGAACCACGTCGAGGGGCTCGACCTGCGCGACTGGCGGGCCGAGCGCACCGCCGACGGCCCCCGCGGCCAGCGCGAGATCCTGCGCCATCTGGAGCAGGTCGCCGAAGTGCTGGACCTGCTGCACGCGGGCCGGGCGACCCCGTCCAAGCGGGTGGTGGTGCACGGCGACCTGTCGCCGGGCAACATCATGATCGGCGACGAAGGCCAGGCGACGCTGGTCGACTTCGGGCTGAGCCGGATCGCCGCCCGGCACATCACCGCCAAGCCGTGGTTCACCCCCGGCTACGCCGCCCCCGAGATCTTCACCGGCGAGTACACGGCGGCCACCGACCGCTACGCGTTCGGCGCCATCGTGTTCTTCGCGCTCACCGGGGAGGAGCCGCCGCCGGCGTCGGAGCAGCTGCGCGAGCGCTTCGCCGCCCTGCCCATCGTCGCGGCGGCCACCCGTGAGCGCGCCCGGATCCTGGCGATGTTCTCCGCCGAACCCGACGACCGCCCCGCCACCCTGGAGTGGATCCGGGCGCTGCGGTCGCTGGCCACCTCCGCGCCGTGGAGCATGCCCGCGACCGACCCCGGCGCGGCGGTAGCGGCGGCCGCGGCCGCCGCGCCGGGGCCGGCACCGGTGCCCTCGGGGGACACCGGCCCGACCTTCCCGGCCGCTCCCACCGCCCCCACACTCCCTTCTGTCACGTCGCCGCCCCTCCCCGACGGCGCGGCGGCCGCGGGACCCGTCCCCCCTGCGGGGACGCCCGGCCCCGGGGCGCCGGCCGGAGCGCGGCCGCCCGCCCCGGGGACCGCGCCGCCCCAGGGCCCGGCGTTCCACGGGCCGCCGCCCGTCTCCGGGCCGCCGGCCGCCGCCCGGACGGG
>NZ_JBHSFQ010000022.1:0-113297 GCF_042653925.1 Nocardiopsis mangrovi | reverse complement strand
CCTTGTCGCCGAGGGCGCGGATCGCGTCCGGCGGCGGGCCGATCCAGGTGAGCCCGGCGTCGATCACCGCCTGGGCGAAGTCGGCGTTCTCGGCGAGGAACCCGTACCCGGGGTGCACGGCGTCGGCCCCGGCGGCCTCGGCCGCCTTGAGGACCTTCTCCCCGTCCAGGTAGGAGTCGGCCGGTGTCCCGCCCCCCAGCGCGTGCGCCTCGGAGGCCGCGCGCACGTGCGGGGCGTCCCGGTCGGGGTCGGCGTAGACGGCGACGCTGTCGAGCCCGGCGTCCCGGCAGGCCCGGGCGATGCGGACCGCGATCTCTCCGCGGTTGGCGATGAGTACCCTGCGCATGTCGACCTGACACCCTCTCTGGAGTCTCACATGAACGACGCCGGTGGCCGCCCGCGGGAGCGGGCGGGGTCACCGGCGTTCACCGCTGCTCAGGCGGCGGGGAGCCCTTCAAGGACGGGCCAGCCGTTGGCGGCCGCCTCCGTCCGCATCTCTGCGTTGTCGCCCACGACCACCGGGTGCCCGACCAGGGTGAGCAGTTCCAGGTCGGAGGTGTGGTCGCCGTAGGCGTGGCAGTCGGCGGCCGACACCCCCAGCTCGGTGATCAGCTCCCGGGCCGACCGCGCCTTGCCGTCGCCGATCATCGAGCGCAGGACCTCGCCGGTGTAGACGCCGCCCTGCTCCTCCAGCCGGGTGCACAGCACGGCGTCGGCGCCGGCGTGCTCGGCCACCGGGTCCAGGCACGCGGTGAACGAGCCCGACACCAGCACCGTGTTGAGGCCGGCCGAACGGTGCCGCCGCAGTGCCGCCAGGACGTCGCCGTTGAAGAGTCCGCCTTCGGCCAGGCGCTTGTCGAACCACGCCTGCCCGTGCTTGGCGACCTCGGCCGTGCCGTACCCGGCGAACCGCCGGTAGAACAGCCGGTTGCCCTCCTTGCGGGGCATCCCCGGCTTCAGCAGGGAGCGGGCCTGCTCGCGCAGCCGGGCCTGCTCCTCCTCGCTGTGGCCGATGGCCGCGAGGAAGAAGTCGTAGAAGTCGAACATGCTCTTGATGGTGATGAGCGTCTCGTCGACGTCGAAGAACGCGAGGGCGCGCGGAGCCGCGGTCTCGGCCGGCATGGGGGCCTCCTGGGCGAAAAGTGGGCGATCAGGCGTGCGGGGACGGAGCGGGTAGCGGGTAGCGGGGAGGGACGGATCGGGACGGGGAGGAGCGGGGCCCCTCCCTACCCGAGGACGACGGTGATGTCGGCGACGACGTCGTCCTGCTGGACGGCCGTCAGCCGGTAGGCGCCGGCCCCCGGGGCCGGGGCGCCGGACAGCGCCACGGGGGCGTCGAGCTCGGCGAACTTGCGGAACTCCCCGTCGAGCCGGACGACCGGGCGGGGCGCCTCCCCGCCGGTGAGCAGCTGGGCGACCTGGCGGGCGGCTTCGCTGAAGACCATGGCGGGCACATGGTCGTAGGGGTGGTCGTACATGCTGCGGTTGCGGAACGAGCGGGGGCTCAGCAGCGCCTCCACCCCGTCGCCGGTGTGCACGACCCCGTCGAGCACGGAGTTCACCGGGTCGCGGCGGTGCGCCAGCGCCGGTTCCAGCGGCTCGGCCGCCGGGTCGGCGGAGAGCGCGAACGCGTTGGGCACGTCCCCGCCCCGCTGCATGGCGCGCAGCGCGTGGTACTGGTCGGTGGGCGTGCAGCTCACGTCCATCGACAGCCGGCCCAGGGGACGGCCGTCCAGGCGCAGGTCCATCGCGAACACCAGCCGCCGCAGCCGGCCGCCCCGCTTCTGCCGGGTGGTCACCTCGCCGTCCATGTAGAGGCTGCCCGGGCGCATCCCGTGGGCCATGGCGTCCTGGTCGACGATGTCGAGCGACCAGGACGTCACCATGAAGGTGGTGGAGGCCGGCAGGCCGTGGTGGGCGTGGGCGGCGTTGGTGACCGCCTGCCGGCAGCTCTCCAGCACCAGCAGGGGGTCGTGCACCCCCGGCAGGCCGGGGTGGTCGCCGAAGTAGGCGTGGGAGAGCGGGAGCTGCGCGGCGGCGGCGAACCGCGTTTCGTCCACGGGGCGCGAGTCGGTCAGGAAGACCTCGGACAGCGACCAGCGGTGCACCATGGCGCGGGAGACGGTGCGGTCGTAGTCCACGTCGAGCATCGGCGGGGGCTCGGCCGGGGACGCGCCGTCCGCCGGGGGTTGGGTGAGGATCTCCATCGTGTTCTCCAGTGCAGGGCCGGTGGGATGCGGAACGAGGGGCGGCCGGTCAGCCCCGCTGGACGACCAGGCAGCCGACCTGGCCGTCGGGGCCGAGGGCGGTGACCAGGCCGACGCGCTCGTCGGCGGCCCCCGCCTGCCAGCGGGCGAGCAGCCCGGCCAGTTGCAGGGAGGCGGCGGCGCTGTGCGTCTCGCCGACGACCGGCTGGACGCGCAGGCGCTCGGGGCCGGGGCCGTCGAACACGTCGCGCAGCGCGCGCTCCTCGACGGCCGACCAGCCGCGGCGGCCCGCGCCGCCCACGGCCACCGCGCCGACGTCCCCCGCCGCGACGTCGCTCGCCTTCAGCGCGTCGCGGACGGCATCGGACAGCCGGCGGCCGATCCCCGCCGCACCCTGCCCGGGCGCGGCGAACCGCAGCTCGCAGGCGAGCAGTCGCGCCAGCGGACGCTCCGCATCGCGCTCCAGCACGAAGACCGCGCCGCCCTCGCCCACGCCGATGCCGGGGCTGAGCCGGCCGGACCGCTCCCACGCCCAGGCGCTCTGCGCGCTCAGCTCCTCCACGCTTCCGGCCAGCAGCCGGTCGGCGTGGTCGTTGAGCAGCGTGTTGCGGGCGTAGCGCAGGGCGGAGAGCCCGGCGACCGGGCCGCCGGCCAGGGTGGCGTTGACCCCGGTGATCCCGAAGCGGATGGCGGTCTGCCCGGCCGCGGAGTTCATCAGCGTGCCCGGGAAGTGCGACGGATTGACCATGTAGGGCCGGTCCTGCACGAACGTGTCGCGGGTGAACTCGGCCAGGCGGCGGACGCTGCCGGCCCCGGAACCCAGCACGATGCCCGTGCGCGGCCGCTCCTCGTCGGCCAGCGGCCGGTCCAGCTGCTCCAGCGCCTGGCCGCAGGCGGCCATGCCGAGCTGGTCGGTACGGGTCAGCCGGCTCAGGCCCTTGGTGCCCAGCCGCTCGGCCGGGCGGAAGTCGGTGACCGCCCGCGCCCCGGCGCCGGGGAACCCCTCGCCGCCGGGGGCGTCGGGCCCCTCGGGCACGGCCGGCGGCGCGGTCGCGGGGCCCGCCAGCGCGGCGGCCAGCGGCGCGAGCCCGGATCCGGCGGGGCTGAAGACCCCGCACCCGACGATGTCGATCGCGGTGACGCTCATGACACCCTTCCGAAGACCGTGATGGCGTTGTTGCCGCCGAAGGCGAACCCGTGGTTCTGCACCACGCGCGGCGAGGCGTCGCGCCCGGTGCCGGGGACGCAGTCCACGTCGCCGAGCTTCGGGTCGACCGTGCGCACCGTCGCGCTGGGGGGCAGGAAGCCGTCCTGGAGCGCCATGCAGCAGACCAGCGCGCCGAACCCGGCGGCGGCGCCCATGGTGTGGCCCAGCATCGACTTGATGGAGCTGATCGGCGGCAGGGTGTCGCCGAAGACCTCGCGGACCGCCGCGACCTCGGTGCTGTCGTTGGCGGGGGTGCCGGTGCCGTGCGCGCAGATGTAGTCGATGTCGCCCGGCTTGACCTCGGCGTTGGCGTGGGCGCGGCGGATGCACTCGGCGATGGAGGCCGCGTTGGGGTTGGTCATGTGCTTGGCGTCGCAGGTCATCCCGTAGCCGAGCACCTCGGCGTAGACGCGCGCGCCGCGGGCCTCGGCGGACTCCAGCGACTCCAGCAGCAGGGCCACACCGCCCTCGGCGGTGACGATTCCGTCGCGCTCGGCGTCGAACGGGCGCGGGACGTCCTCGGCCAGTGCGCCCAGCCGGTGGAACCCGGCGTGGGTGGCCCGGTTGGAGGCGTCGGCCCCGCCGCACAGCATGACGTCCGCGTCACCGCCGCGGATCTGCTCGAAGCCGTACCCGATGGCGTAGTTGCTGGCGGCGCAGGCGGTGCCGAAGGTCTGCGCCTCGCCGCTGATGTCGAGCTCGGCGTTGACCGCGGCCGCGATCCGCCCGGTGTCGGCCCGGGCGACCAGCGCCGGGTCCAGGCCGGCAAGGCCGTCGCGGACCCACTGCGCGGACAGCCGCTCCATGACCGCCGATTCGCCGTTGGTGGTGCCGAAGCTGCTGCCGGCGCGCGAGCGCGACAGCTCGTCGGGGTCGAGGCCGGAGTCGGTCACGGCCTGCCGCGCCGCCGCGGCGGCGAACCGGCCGCTGTGGCCCCACTGCTCCGGGTCGATGCGCTCGAGGTGCTCCTCGGGCGCGAAGCCGCGGACCTCGCCGGCCAGGGTGTGGGTGAATCCCTCCGCGTCGAACGCCTCGATGGGACCGATGCCGCTGCGGCCCGCGCGGACCGCCGCGGTGAGCGGCCGGGCGCCGATGCCCAGGCTGCTCACCGCGCCGAGACCGGTGACCACTACGCGGCGCGCAGGCCGGTCAGACACCCGAGACCTCCTGCACGGCGTGCTTGGCGACGATGTCGTAGGCCGTGGCCAGGTCGTCCAGATCGGTCAGCTGGTCCTGCGGAACCGTGATACCGAGGTCGCGCTCGAACCGCGAGAAGATCTCGATGCTCATCAACGAATCGGCTTCAAAGTCGTCGGCGAAACTGCTCTGGTCGGTGAGCTGATCCGCATCGACCTCCAGAACGTCGGCGATGATTTCGCGGACCTTGTCCCGCAGTTCCACGGAAATGGTGATCTCGGTCATACTCGTGTCCCATCTCTGCTGATCGCCGGTTCGCAGGGCGGTTGCCGTGCGTCTCCGGGACCGATACAACCGGACCGCCCCGACCCGCACAAGGCATCCAAAGTGACATGCCCGGTGCGCCTGAAGCGGAATTACGATTTGCATCCCGCGCCCTGTGCCCGAATTCGCGCGGCCGATTTCTTCGGACTTTTATCCCCGCTTCATCGCGGCGACTCATGCTCACTTCCGGTCGGCGCGATGCGGACCGGACCGTCCCCGGTGGGGAGGAGGAGGCGCTGTGAGGTTCGAGCAACCGGCGGGAATAGCGTCCGCGGCGGTGTGGCTGCCGCGGAGGCGGTCGACCGCCTCGGATGCGGTCGCGCAGCGTGACATCCGGGAGGGCCAGGCGCGCGAGCTGGCGCACCCGGCCCTGCCCGATGCCATCGGCATCGGCGCGCCCGACATGGCGGTGCGCGCAGCCCACGCCGCGCTGCGCGCCGCCGGCGTGGAGGCCGAGGACGTGGGGTCGGTGTTCCACGCCTGGATGTACTACCAGGGCCACGACCTGTGGTCGCCCGCCCACTACATCGCCGGGCGCCTGGGCGCCTCGCACGCGCTGCCCATCGGGATTCAGCAGGTGTGCAACGGGGGCGCCACGGCGGTGGAGCTGTCGGCGGTCCGGCTGGCCGCCGCCGACGCCAAGGAATACGCCCTGGTCACCACCGCCGACCGGTTCGTGGCGCCCGGATTCAACCGGTGGACCGCCGACTACGGGGTGGCCTACGGCGACGCGGGCACCGCGATGCTGCTGCACGCGTCGCCCGACGCGGCCGACCCGCTGCTGCTGCACGCGGTCAGCACGGTGGCCGTCCCCGAGCTGGAGGAGATGCACCGCGGCGACGACCCGTTCGCCGACGCCGCCCGCACCCACCGCGGCGCCGTCGACATGCGCGCGACCAAGCGCGCCTACCTGCGCCGGCACGGCCGCGAGGGGTTCTCGGCGACCAACGAGCGCTGTGTCCGCGAGGTCGCGACCGAGGCGCTGCGCGAGGCCGGGCTGCGCCCCGGCGACGACCGCATCCGCTGCGCGGTGCTGCCCCGGTTCGGCGCCAAGACGCTCCAGGACTCCTGGATCCCCATCCTGGCCGAGGTCGTCGGCGCCGAGCTGGAGGACTGGGGCCGCGAGACCGGCCACCTGGGCGCCGGCGACGCCGTGGCCGGGGTGGCCGAGCTGTACCGGCGCCGCCACCTGGAGCCCGGCGAGTACGCCCTGGTGTTCAGCGCGGGCGCCGGGTTCACCTGGTCCTGCCTGGTGGTCCAGGCACCGAATCAGCAGTAGCACACGATGAGGAGAAGCACATGTCCCGTTCCGTGTTCGTGACCGGAGGCAACCGCGGGATCGGCCTGGCGGTCGCCGAGGCGCTGGCCGGAGACGGCGACCGCGTCGCCGTGGGCTACCGCTCGGGCGAGCCGCCCAAGGGGTTCCTGGGCGTGCAGTGCGAGGTGACCGACCCGAATTCGGTGAGCGCCGCCTTCGAGCTGGTCGCCAAGGAGCAGGGCCCGGTGGAGGTGCTGGTCGCCAACGCCGGCATCACCCGGGACACGCTGATGCTGCGGATGGACGACGCCACCTTCGACGAGGTGGTCGAGACCAACCTCAAGGGCGTCTTCCGGACGGTGCGCACCGCCGCGGGCGGCATGCTCGCGGCCCGCCGCGGGCGCATCGTGCTGCTGTCGTCGGCCCTCGGCTTCCTCGGCTCGCCGGGCCAGACGAACTACGCGGCGACCAAGACGGCGCTGCTGGGCCTGGCGCGGTCGCTGGCGTGGGAGCTGGGACCTCGGGGGGTCACGGTCAACCTGGTGGCACCGGGCATCATCGACACCGACATGACCAAGCAGCTCACCGAGCGGCGCATGGACGGGGTCATGAAGATGACCCCCCTGGGACGCCCGGGGACGCCCCAGGAGGTGGCCGCGGCGGTGCGCTTCCTGGCCAGTGAAGAGGCGAGCTACATCACGGGCGCGGTGCTGCCGGTGGGTGGGGGTATCGGGATGGGAATCTGACCGGAGAGCCGGTCGGGCGCAGGGAACGGCAGGGAACGGCGGGGTCCGGATGGGATCCGGACCCGCCGTCGGCCGGCCGACGGGGCCGGGTCTAGGTCGTGTACATCGGGTGGCGGGCCGGGGGGACGGCCACGGGTGAGGCGATGATTCCGGCCGCGATCGCGATGTTGGCGGCCTCGACGCGCGACTGGGCGGCGAGCTTGTCGAAGATGTTGCGCATGTGGCGCTTGACCGTCCCCTCGGTGATGCCGAGTCTGCGGGCGATCTGGTGGTTGCTGCGGCCGCGCGCCGCCAGTTCGAGGACCTCCATCTCGCGCGGCGACAGGGGGCTCTTCTCCTCGGGTTCGGTGAGGATGTCGGAGGACATCGACAGGGTGACCCGCCCGTTGGGCACCGCCGCCTCCCGCACCGCCGAGGTCAGTACTTGGCCGGTGACGGTCTTGTGTAAATAGCCCCGGATCCCCAGTGGCAGCAGGTCGCGGGCCAGCCGGGCGTCGTCGTACATGGTCAGGATCAGCACCTGGGTGCCCGGCGAGATCTGGCGGACCCGGCGCACCGTGGTGCGGGGCTGTTCGTTGCCGGGCATGTGGATGTCGAGCAGCGCCACATCCGGCCTGTGCTCCTCCACCCCCTTCAGGGCCTCATTGACATCGCTCGCAACACCGACGACGCGGAGATCGTCCTCCATGTGCAGAAGTTCGGTGAGAGCATTCCGAAAAAGGGTGTGGTCGTCGGCTAGCAGCATTCTGATGGTCTGCATGGTCTCCTACCGCTCCTAGGCCGCAAGGCTGTCCCTGCGGCGGGTCAATCGGCGAGTGTGGGGACTGGGGAGCCGTCCGGTTCGTCCGCGGCCGGGGCCGCGGTAAGCGGCGCCCACAGCCACATCCGGGTGCCGTCGCCGGGCGAGCTCTTGAGCCGGCAGCCGCCGCCGATCCGCTCGGCGCGTTCGCGCATGGCCCGGAGGCCGCCGGTCGCCGTCGCGGGCGAGCGCCCGTGCGCCGAGGTGTCGAACCCGTTGCCGTTGTCGGACAGCCGGGCGCTGACGCGCTTGTCGGTGATCTTGATTCGGATGGAGATGAGCGTGGGGGAGCCGTGTGCGAAAGAATTCCGCAGGAATTCGCGGATGATCAGGAATAGCTCGTCGCGGTGGCGGTCGGGGAGTCCTTCCTCCTCTCCGGAGAATTCGATCACCACGGGGATGCGGTGCGGGTTGAGGGCGTGTGCGCATTTCTGGATGGAGGCGTGCAGGCCATCGGGCATGGGGAAGGTGGAGCTGAGCCCGGAGACGAGGTGCCGGGTGAACGCGGCGGCCTCTTCGAGCGATTCCTCGATCGCCGTGACCCGGCCGCCGTCGCCGGGTGCGCTGGGGCTCTCCAGCCGGTGCATCTCCAGATGCCGGAAGGCCAGTGCGAGGCTGCCGCCGATGCGGTCGTGGATCTCCACGGCGAGCTTGCCGTACTGCTCGGCGGTGGCCTGCTCGACACGGCGCACGATGTGGATGTCGTAGGTTTCGGCGGCGGCCTGGGTGCGCCGCGCCGCGCACCGGTGGACCAGCAGTGCCGCCCGGACGAACAGCCGGTGGGCGTCGGGGGGCGGGAGATCGCCGGTGATGCGGCCCAGCGTCTCCAGGGTGATGTCCACCAGCTGCTCGGCGGCGTGCAGGGAGTCGCGCAGGCGCATCCCCGAGCGGGCGCGGCGCTCGCCGAGGTCGGCCGAGCAGGACAGGGTGGCGACGGTGTCGGCGCCGTACAGCGCCCGGCAGCAGTCCCGGAGGATGAGGTGCGCGTGGTCGCGGGTATCGGTCCACTGGGCGGGGTCGGTGCCGAGGGGGTTTCCGCTCTCGCGCAGCCGGGCCCGGTAGCGCGCCATCACATCGGGGACGGCCGCCTCCAGGCGGCGGCCGATCAGCCGCTCCAGCTCATCGAATTCCCCCATGTAGGACCTCCAATGTGTAGGACGGTGACGACCTTCAGGGAGCGGCACGCCGTTTAACGCTCTCGATATTCGTATGGTGAGACGTTCCTCCACCACGGTTGGTCGTGGTGGTTGAAGTTTTGATTAGCGCCCCGGTCGTACCCGGAGTCATAATACGCTCCGGCTGAGACACGCAGCGGGTATCCGGCGGCCGTTTCCGGTCGTGTGTCGTATGTCGCCGACCTGCCCTTCGCTCCCATTGGCTTCTGGATTGTAAAAGCCCTGGAGTTCGAAACTCCAGGGCTTTATGAGTGATTGCCGGACTACGTTTAGTAGCGGCTTCCGGCGGGTGGTGGCGCTTCGTTCAATTGAGCCAGATCGGCGTCGGTCAGGTTAATTTCCGACGCATTCACGTTCTCCTTGAGAAAACGAATACGCTTCGTGCCCGGAATCGGCAGGATATGGTCACCCTGGGCGAGCGCCCAGGCGAGTGCGATCTGCGCCACAGTGGCGCCGTGCCGTTCGGCGACGTCCTCCAGCACCGCCACGATCCGCAGATTCGCGGCGCGGTGGGCGCCCTGGAAGCGCGGGCTGACCGTTCGCATGTCGCCGGCCTCGAACGTGGTGCCGGCGGTGACCGCCCCGGTGAGGAAGCCGCGCCCCAGCGGGGCGAAGGGCACGAACGCCGCGCCGTTGCGCGCGCACCAGCCCACCACGTCGCCGGTGTCCTCGGCCCCGCCCCCGGCGAACGCGCCCGGTCCGGTGGTGCCGCCGCTCGCCGCCCCCATGGCGGTGCGGGTCCACAGCGACAGCTCCGACTGCACCGCCGCCACCGGATGCAGCGCGTGGGCGCGCTCCGCCTCGCCGACCGAGACCTCCGAGAGCCCGATGTGCCGGGCCTTGCCCTCGGCGACCAGCTCCGCCATGGCCGACCAGCTCTCCTCCAGCGGGACCGAGGGGTCCACGCGGTGCAGGTAGTACAGGTCGACGCGGTCGGTGCCGAGCCGGCGCAGGCTCGCCTCCAGCGCGCGGCGCAGGTGCGCCGGCGAACCGTCGCGGTGCATCGCCTTGGTCGCGAGGTCGTCGACGACCAGGCCGCCCTTTGTCGCGAGGAACGCCTCGTCGCGCTGCCCGGCCAGCGCCCGGCCGACCAGCTCCTCGTTGTGCCCGTCGCCGTAGACGTCGGCGGTGTCGACCAGGTTCGCGCCCAGGTCCAGCGCGACCCCGATGAGCTGCGCCGATGCCGTGTCGTCGCGTTCGGATTCGGCATAGGCCCAGCTCATGCCCATGCAACCGAGGCCGATCGCGCCGACGTCGCGCTGGGCTGCGGTGAAGGTCCGGGTGGTCATCGTCCTCCTCGTCTCGTGGGTGGCTAGTGTGCGGGCGCGGCGGTCGCGGCCGCCGCCGCGGCGACCGGGTCGGTCAGCGGGTCGGGGCGCTCGGCCAGCAGGCCGAGCACCTTGGGCAGCTCCGCCGCCTGCTCCGGAGTGAGCGTGGCCAGCAGGTGGCCGTCGGGGCGCGCCACCGCGATCGCCGGGCGCGCTCCCAAGGCCGCGGCGAGCGGGCCGCGCACACCGGCCGACACCACGGCGGCGCGTCCGCGCGCCGCCTCGGCGACGCGCCGGGTGAGCGCGGCCCACCCCGGCCGCACGGACGCGGCGGTGCCCGGGTGCAGCAGGACGGTCAGGCCCTCGGGTGCGACCCGGACCCATCCGCCTTGGGGGAGCTCGCTCGGCTCGTCGCCGGGGCCCGACAGCAGCACCGGCAGCCGCTCCCCGGGGGCGACCCCGCCCCCGCGCCGCTTGGCGCCCCCGGCCGGGGCGTCGGTCGCCGGGTAGTGCACGGTGGTCTGCGCGACGATCGGCGAGACCGCCCGCTGCACCAGGCCGGCGGCGTGGGCGCCGCGGAAGACGACGTCGCGCACCGCGATCTGCGCGGGCTTGGTGTAGAAGCCCCAGCGGCTCTGGCGGGCGGTGGACCACGCCGCCTGGCGCGCGCCCTCGCGCCGGTCGCGGTCGTAGCCGGCCACCGCGTCCTCGCTGAGGCGGCCGGTCAGGTGCCCGCCGAGCCGCCAGCCGAGGTTCCCGACGTCCTGCAGGCCGGTGTTGAGCCCCTGCGCGCCGGCCGGGCTCAGGGTGTGGGCGGCGTCGCCGATGAGCAGGCAGTGCCCGTGCTTGTAGCTGTCGGCGACGCGCGCGTGCACCTGGAAGGTGGTGCTGAAGCGCATCTCGCCGATGGTGTTGCGGCCGGGGGCGCGGGAGTCGAGCAGCCCCTGGAAGAACTCGCGGGTGGGCGGGGCGGGCGGGTCGTCGCCCTCGGGGTGGGGAACGCTGACCGCGACCCGGGAGACGTCGGGTCCCAGCGGGCCCAGCGCCAGGCTGCCCTGCGGGGTGTAGCAGTAGCTCACGACGTTCATGGGGGCGTCGCCGGCGAGCTGGGCGTCGGTGATGGAGAAGCTGACGTGGAACTGCTCGCCCTCGAAGGTGATGCCGAGCAGTTTGCGCAGGGTGCTGTGGGCGCCGTCGGCGCCGATGAGCCAGGGGGTCTCGACCTCCTGCACGCCGCCGTCGGTGCCCTCCAGCACGGCGACGGGGCGCGGCCCGGCGGACTCGCGGACCGCGGTCAGCCGGGCGCCGCGCTCGATCTTGCCGCCCAGTTCGGTCAGGCGGTCCTCGATGATGCGCTCGGTGTGGCTCTGGGCGATGCCGACGGCGAAGGGGTAGGGGGTGTCGGTCAGCCGGGTCATCCACGCGGTGCCCAGCTCGCGCCCGCTGGAGAAATAGGTGACGCCCTCGATGCGGTGGCCCTCGGTGACCATCCGCTCGGCCACGCCGGTGCGGCGCAGCACCTCCAGCACGCGCGGCCAGATCACGGCGGCGCGCGAGTGGGCGGAGTGCTCCCGGGCGGCGTCGATCACCCGCACGGGCACGCCCTGCTGGAGGAGGTCGCAGGCCAGCAGCATGCCCACGGGGCCTGCGCCGACGATGACTACCGGGTCGTCCATGACACGCACCTCTCGTCGCCCGCTCTGTGCGGCGGGCCCGAATAACCGGATGTGGACCAGATGGCGCCGTCTCTCGTTCCGGCGGCGCCGTCCAGGAAGCTAACCCGCGAGGGGTGTCCCGAGGGGGGCCGCTCCGCCGGAAGTGGGGGGCGCATACCACCAAAGCGATAGCCGCGGCGGGGACGCCGTTCGCCGGCGCCGCGGTGCGCGGGGGGCGTCACGGCTCCTCCGCGAGGGCCGCGGTGCCGCGTTGCAGGAGGTCGCGCATGAGGCGCTCCTCTTCGGCCGAGTAGGCGCCGGACAGGCGGCCCTCCACCGCCAGCGCGGCGGCGTCGGCCCGTTCCAGCAGCGTGCGGCCACCGCGGGTGAGCCGGGTGACGAGGATCTGGGCGTGCGCCGCGGAGGGCCGGCGTTCGACCAGGCCCTTGGACTCCAGGGTGGCCAGGAGCGACGCCATGCTCTGCGGGGTCACCCAGCACACGCGTGCGAGCTGCGCCCCGGAGAGCCCCGGCACCACGGAAAGGGCGTACATCGCCGCGTATTGGGGAACGGACAGGCCGAACGGACGCAGCACCCGGGCCTTCTCGGCCAGGAGCGCCTGCTCGGCGCGCTTGACGAAGGTCCCGAGGCGTTGCTCGACGGCTTCGACGATCCGTTCCTCCGCGTCCATGCCCCTCCCGTCGCCGCCCGCCCCCGACCGGTGGGTCCACGGTATCAGGGTTCGATGTGAGATCAGCTGCTGCGGGTTGACGCTGAGATCTTATACTGCTTGCATATCTCCTGGGTATCAGAGTCCTTATATTCAGAAGATGCTTGTCACTGCGAGGAGCTCGCAAATGAACGCCAACGCCACGGCGCCGCCCGAGCGCCGCACCAGGCCGGCCCTGACACTGATCGTCGTGTGCGCCGCGATCGTGCTCGTGCCGGTGACCGCGACCGGTGCCTCCGTAGCACTGCCCGACATCGGCCGCGAACTCCAGACCGGCCTGGCCGCCGCCCAGTGGGTGGTCAACGCCTTCTTCCTGACCTTCGGCTCCTTCATGGCGATCACCGGATCGCTCGCCGACCTCACCGGCCGGCGGCGCATGTTCATGATCGGCGTCGCGCTCTTCACCGCCGCCATGCTCGTGGCGTCCTTCGCCCCCAACATCGCCGTGCTCATCGGCGCCCGCGTCCTGGCCGGAATCGGCGCCGCCGCGGCGACCACGGGCGGCAGCGCCGTCCTCGCCCAGACCTTCGAGGGCCCCGCGCGCCTGCGGGCGTTCGCGTTCTTCGGCACCGCCATCGGCATGGGACTGGCCTTCGGGCCGCTCGTGGCCGGCGTGCTCGTCACCTCCCTCGGCGGCTGGCGCGGGTTCTTCCTCTTCGCCGCGGTCGTCGTGCTGCCCGCCCTGCTCGCCGCGCCGCTGCTCGCCGAGTCGCGCGACCCCAACCCCGCCGGCATCGACTGGGCCGGCGCGGTCACCTTCACCGCGGGCCTGTCGCTCTTCGTCTTCGGCCTCGTCCAGGGACCGGAACTGGGCTGGACGAGCCCGGTGGTCATCGGGTCGCTGGTCGCCTTCGCCGTGCTGATGACCCTCTTCACCGTCGTCGAGCGCCGCAAGAGCCACCCGATGTTCGACGTCTCCCTGTTCACCCAGCCGCGGTTCGTCGCCATCTGCGCGATGCCGGTGCTGCTCGCCTTCGGCTTCGTCGCGCTGCTCATCGTCCTGCCGCCCTACTTCATGGCGGTCGACGGCGTCACCGCCCAGTACGCCGGGCTGCTGCTCGTGCTGCTGACCGGCCCCACGCTGGTCGTCCCCACGCTCATCGGCGCCATCGCCGCCCGCGTCGGCCAGCGCGTCCTGCTCGTGGCGACCATGCTCCTGGTCGCCGCCGGCACCGCCTGGCTGACCGTCATCGAGCCCGGTGTGGGTATCGCCACGCTGGCCGGCCCGCTGCTGACCATCGGCATCGGCTTCGGCATCTCGCTCGCCATCCTCGACGGCGCCGCCGTGTCCTCGGTCGCGCCCTCCCGCGCCGGGATGGCGGCCGGCATCTTCAACACCATGCGCCTGGCCGGCGAGGCCATCGCCGTGGCCCTGCTCGGCTCCCTGCTCGCCGCGGTGACCCAGGCGCGGCTGGCGGAGACCGCCGGCGACGCAGCGCAGGGAGCCACCGCCCGCCTGCTCCAAGGCGACATGGACGGCGCCGTGGCCGCCGTCCCCGCCGCCCTGCGCGACGGCTTCGGCACCGTCGCCGGAGCCGCCTACACCGACGCGCTGCACGTGGGCCTGTGGGCGCTGGCCGCGCTCTCCCTCGTGGGCGCCGTCGCGGTCGGCGTGCTCATGGGCGGCGCCCCGCCCGCCGACGCCGAGGAGGCACCGGAGGAGGGCGCCGCCCCCGGCGAGCGCCCGGGCGCGCTCGTGGAGGGCTGACCCGCCCCCGACCGCACCGTCCGACACCGCCGCTCTGCCTCTTGGAGGCAGGGCGGCGCGTGTTCCTGTTCGCGGGGCGGCGGTGTCGCCGGCGGAGGCGCTGCCTCTTTGGAGGCGGAACAGCGCGTGTTCCCGTCTCCGCGGGGGCGGGGCCACCGGCGGAGGTTCTGCCTCTTTCGAGGCAGCACAGCACGTCTTTGGGAGTCTGGCGCACGCGCGGGCCGCCGGGGTGAGATGGGTACACGCGCCGGACCGCCCCGGCGGAACGGCTCAACCAGGGGAGACGCAACGATGTCGCAGACCGTCCGGTTCTCGCTGCTCGGCCCGGTGCAGGTCACCACCGCCGACGGCGCCAGCCGCCCGCTCAAGGGCCCCAAGGTCAACGCGCTGCTGTCACTGCTGCTGCTCAACCGCGGCCACGTGGTCGACGTCGAGACGCTGATCGACGAGCTGTGGGAGCGCGAACCCCCGCGCCACGCCGTCAGCACCGTGCGGACCCACGTCTACCACCTGCGCCGCTTCCTGGCCGGCCACGCGGGCGCCGGCGCCGACGAGGTACTGGCCACCCGCCCGCCCGGCTACACCGCCGCCCTCGACCCCGACCGCGTCGACACCGAGGTCTTCACCCGGCTGGTCGACAGCGGCCGGCGCCTCCTGGCCGACGGCCGCAACCGCGAGGCCGCCGACGCCGGCCTCGCCGCCCTGCGCACCTGGCAGGGCCGCCCGCTGGAGAACGTCGCGACCGGCCGGCTGCTCCGGGGCCACGTCCGGCGGCTGGAGGAGCTGCGCATCCAGGCCGTCGAGCAGCGCGTCGAAGCGCGCATGCGCCTGGGCGAGCACCGCTCCCTCGTTCCCGAGCTGCGCGACCTCGTCGCCGCCCACCCGCTCAACGAGTGGTTCCACGCGCGCCTGATCGAGGCGCTGCACCTGTCGGGGCGGCGCGCCGACGCGCTGGTGGCCTTCCTGGAGGTGCGCGCGGTCCTCGACGAGGAGCTGGGCGTCGCTCCCTCGGCGGAACTCCGCGCGCTCCAGCACCGCGTCCTCGCCGAGGACGAGCCCCGCGCGGCCGAACGGGGCGCCCGGCGCGGGGTCCTGACCGCCGCGCCCTGACGCCCCGTTCGGCCGCGCCGCGGGTCAGCCCGCCCGCGAGGAGCCGGGCACGCGCCAGGATCCCGGGGGGCGGTAGGTCGCGGACCGGGTCCACGGCGCCCGCGGCGCAGAGGGGGCGGCACCGGCGTCCGCCCCCTCGCGGGTGCGCAGCACCGACGCCAGCACCACCACGGCCGCGGCGAGCTCGGCCGCGGCGGGCGTACCGCGCCGCACCTCGAACAGGGACAGGGTCTCGGGCCCGGTGGCGGGGGCCGCGTGCGTCTGCTGGGACATGTCGATCGCGGTCCCCGCCCGCCGTACGCGGGAGGGGACCGCACCTCCTCACCTCGGTGTCACATGGGCGGGTTGCCGTGCTTGCGGTAGGGGGCCGCGGACTCCTTGCGGCGCAGCGCCGCCAGCGAACGCGCGAGCACCGACCGCGTCTCCGCGGGGTCGATGACGTCGTCCACCAGGCCGCGCTCGGCGGCGTAGAACGGGTGCATCAGCTCGTCGCGGTAGGCGTCCACCAGCTCCGCGCGGCGCGCCTCGGGGTCCTCGGCGGCGGCGATCTCCCGGCGGAACACCACGTTGGCCGCCCCTTCGGCGCCCATCACCGCGATCTCGTTGCCCGGCCAGGCCAGCGACAGGTCGGCTCCGATGGACCGGGAGTCCATCACGATGTAGGCCCCGCCGTAGGCCTTGCGCAGGATCACCTGGATGCGCGGCACCGTCGCCTGGCAGTAGGCGTAGAGCAGCTTGGCGCCGTGCCGGATGATGCCGTTGTGCTCCTGGTCGGCGCCGGGCAGGAAGCCCGGCACGTCCACCAGGGTGACCAGCGGGATGTTGAACGCGTCGCACGTGTTGACGAACCGGGCCCCCTTGTCGGAGGCGTCGATGTCGAGCACGCCGGCCAGCGACATCGGCTGGTTGGCGACGATGCCGACCACGGCGCCGTCGATCCGGGCCAGCGCGCAGATGAGGTTGGCCGCCCACGACGCCTGCACCTCCAGGAACTCGCCGTCGTCGACGATCTCCTCGATGACCGCGCGCATGTCGTAGGGGCGCCCGGGCTCGCTGGGGACCAGGTCCACCAGCCGTTCGGAGCGCCGGTCGGCCGGGTCGGCCGTGGGCACCGGAGGGGGCAGCTCCTGGTTGTTGGCGGGCAGGTAGGACAGCAGGTAGCGGACCTCGGCGAGGCAGTCCTCCTCGTTGTCGAAGTCGAACGCCGCGACGCCGCTCACGCCGGCGTGCACCCGCGCGCCGCCCAGGTCGTCGTGGGTGATCTTCTCGCCGGTGACCGCCTCGACCACATCGGGGCCGGTGATGAACATCTGCGAGGTCTTGTGCACCATGAAGACGAAGTCGGTCAGCGCGGGGGAGTAGGCGGCGCCGCCGGCGCACGGGCCCAGCATCACGCTGATCTGCGGGATCACCCCTGAGGTGCGGACATTGCGGGTGAAGATCCCGCCGTACCCCGCGAGCGCCGTGACGCCCTCCTGGATCCGCGCGCCCGCCCCGTCGTTCAGGCTGACCAGCGGCGCGCCCGCGGCGGCGGCGAGGTCCATGATCTTGTGGATCTTGGCGGCGTGCGCCTCGCCGAGGGCGCCGCCGAAGATCCGGAAGTCGTGCGCGTAGACGAAGACCGTCCGCCCGTCGACCGTGCCCCAGCCGGTCACGACGCCGTCGGTGTGGGGCCGCTTGGCCTCCAGGCCGAACCCGGTCGCGCGGTGCCGGCGCAGGCCCTCGATCTCGGTGAAGGAGCCCTTGTCCAGCAGCAGCCCGATACGCTCGTAGGCGGTCAGCTTGCCCCGCGCGTGCTGCTGCTCGGTCGCGCGCTCGCTCGGGCCGGCGGCCACCGCCGCCTTCAGGTCCCGCAGCGCCTGGGTCCGCTCCGCGAGCGTGGGAACGCGCGCGGGCGCCGTCCCCGGAGCGGACCCGGGTGCTCGTGTCTCGTCCGTCGCCGTCATGGGCCGGGCTCCTCTTCGACGTCGTTTCCCCCTGCGGGACCTGCCTCCGCCACCATGGTCGGGCCGCCCCGTGAAACGGACATCAAAGCCACCGAAAAGCTCTGACGGCCTCCGGCCGTCAGAGCACGGGGCCGGCGCCCAGGACCGGAAGGGTGACGGCCGTCAGGGTCCGCCGCGATCTCTCTCGGCGTGTTCGCTCGCGCCTCCCATGCACGCGATCCGGCACCCGGACGCCGCGGCCGTGCCTGAGTACCCGCCCCCATCCCCGGGGGCGCCGTACTCAGCTCTCGCGCAGGGCCTGGACCAGGCGGGTGCGGCGGGTGATCGCGGGGGTGTCGCGGACGGCCTGTGCCAGGGCCAGTCCCGCGGCGTGCACGATCGAGAGGTGCCGCAGCGCGGTGCCGACGGCGGTGTAGACCTGGGGCCGCGACCCGCGCGTCTCGGGCGGGAACACCGCCACCACCGCGGGCCAGCGCCCGCCGTGGGCGGCGGCGACCGTGATCGCCCACCCCGGGCGCAGCACCGCCGGGTCGGCGACGGTGGCGACGGAACCATCGGCCAGCTCCACCCGGGCGCCGTCGGCGCCCACGGCGGTCAGCCGCCCGGTGTCGCCCGCGCAGTGGCCCGGGCCGTCGGCGGCGATGAGCACCCGGTCGCCGGGGTCCAGCCCGGCCACGGCCCCCGGCCCCGGGTTGAACCGCTGCTTGCAGGCGGCGTTGAGGGCGTCGGTCCCGGCCTCGCCCCCGCGCGTCGCGGAGATGATCTGCACCTGGTCGGCGGGGATCCCGACGGCGCGCGGGATGGAATCGGTGACGAGCTGGACGGTCCGGTGCGCGGCCTCGGCCGCGGATCCCGCGGGGACCGTCACGACCTCCCTGCCGGGCGCCTCGACCGCGCCCAGCTCGCCGTCGGCGACCATGGCGGTCAGCCGCGCCAGCGGGCTGGGTCCGGGGTCGTCGGGCAGCGCGGCGACGGTGACCGTCCGCGAGGCCACGAGGTCGGCCACCACCTGTCCGGGGGCGGCAGAAGGGGCCTGCGCCGGGTCGGCCAGCAGCACCAGGTGGGTGCCGTTGGCGCAGGCGCCGGCCAGCGCCGCCGCGTGTTCGGCGTCCAGGGCCATCGCGCCGGCCACCACCACCAGCCCCGCCTCGATCGGGTTCTCGGCGGTGCGGGCGAAGTCCCCGGGCGCGCGGCACTCCAGCAGCCGGGCCAGCGGCACCGCGCGGACCCGGCCGTCCGCGCCGGTCTCATCGTCCCCGCTGCGCTCGCCGTCCCCGCCCAGCGCCGCGATCGCCTCGTTGAGAGCGGCGGCCGCCTGCGCGGTGGGCGCGGCGACGGCGATGCCGACCTCGCTGTCGGTGGCGATCGCCTCGGCGCACGCCACCACATGGGCGACGGCGGTCCGCGCGCCGCCGCCGTGCGTCAGTACGCACACCCCGCGCAGGGAGACGGCCACCAGCGCCGCCGCGGTCTCGGGCGCGACCTCGGCGCCGAGGCGCCGGGCGGCGGCCTCGACGGTCTCGGCGGCGGTGTAGGCGTCCATGATCGGCTCGCTGGCGGCGGTGAGGCGGCTGATGCCGGCGCCGAGAGCCTGCTCGGCGCGGCCCATGCGGGCCAGCGCGTAGTAGCGGTCGGGGTCGGGCATCTCCGGGGCCTCGCCGTCGTCGAACCCGAAGTCGTCGTCGGGTTCCTCGACCGCCTCGTACACCACGACGCCGCCGTCCTCCAGGGCCGCCTCCAGAGCCGGGGCGGGGGCGGACACCCGCGCGGAGCGCAGGGCCGCTGTGAGCCGGCGCTCCTCGATCGCGGTGTGGCCGTCGCGGGCCGCACGGCGCAGCAGGTGCGCCACGAGCGCCCGCCCGCGGCGCGGATCGTCGATGGAGGCGGCCTGGCCCAGCGCCGTGCGGGCGCAGTAGTCGGCCTGCTCCGGGGTGATCTGCGGCAGGGCCAGCAGGCGCCAGGGGTCGTCCGACAGCACGGTGTCCGCAGCGGGGCCGAGCGCCGCGACCAGGGGCCCGGCGAGTGCTTCGGGGGCGCCCATGGCGGCGAGGACGGCCCGCGTGCGCCCGACGGCCCCGCCGCCGGGCGCAGAGGGCGCGCCTCCGTCGGTCGCGGCCTGCGGGATCGGCGCGTCGGCCATGGCGGCTGCCCCTCCTGTGACGGTGGTCGTCGCTGCGGTCGTCGGTGACCGCCCAAGGGAGCTTAGCGACACACGCGCGGGGAAATGCGGGGGCGGCTCGAACGGGCGGGGGGAACCCGGGGGCGTGTGCCCGTCAGCGGGTGGGCGGGGTGGAGGCGTCGTTGAGCGCGTCGCGGATTTCGCGGGGGAGTTCGATCCCCTCCGTCGCGAGGACCTCCTCCAGCTGGGCGGCGGTTCGCGGACCGACGGCCGCCGCGGCGACGCCCTGGCGGTCGCGGGCCCAGCTCAGCGCGACGGCCAGCGGGGACACTCCGAGCCCTTCGGCGGCGGTGCACACCGACTCCACGATCCGCCGGCTGCGGTCGCGCAGGTAGGGCTCGACGTAGGACGCCATGTGCGGCAGCGCCGCGCGGGAATCCCCCGGGACACCGGTGCGGTACTTTGCGCTGAGTACGCCCCGGCCCAGCGGCGACCATGCGATCACGGAGGCGCCGAGGTCGGCGGCGGCGGGCAGCAGGTCGCGTTCTGCCGCGCGGTTGAGCAGCGAGTACTCCGTCCCGGCCGAGACCACCGGGGAGCGTCCCGTTGCGGCGCGCTGCCAGGTGGCGTATTTGGCGAGGTGCCAGGCCGCGACGTCGCCGACCCCCACGTAGCGCACGCGGCCCGACGCGATCGCGGTGTCGACGGCGGCGAGGGTCTCCTCGACGGGCGTGCGGGGGTCGTAGAGGTGTAACTGCCACAGGTCGACGTGGTCGCACCGCAGCCGGCGCAGGGAGGCGTCCAGCGCGCCGAGCAGGTGGCGCCGCGACAGGTCGCCGGGGCGGTAGCCCTCGGGGGTGTGCCCGGCCTTGGTGGCGATGATCACATCGTCGCGGCGGATCACCCCGTTCACCAGGCGTCCGACGATGCGCTCGCTCTGCCCGTTGCCGTAGATATCGGCCGTGTCGACGAGCGTTCCACCGGCGTCCACAAAGGCGGTGAGCTGATCGCCGGCCTCCTCTTCCGAGGTGTCCTTGCCCCAGGTCATGGTGCCCAGCGCAGTGCGCCCCACCCAGAGCCCCGACCCGCCGACCTGTCGCTGTTCCATGGCGCGGAGAGTACCGCGTAACAGTGTCGGAGTCGGTGGCACGCACCGTGGAAACCGATGAGGGAAAAAAGTCGTGAATGCCCGGGTCAGGGATGTTTCGATCTTGAATGCCCTACGGATTACGGCTTTTCGGCCACAACCCCCCGGCTACTGCGACTGCCCGGTTCACAGTAAGCTGCCGGAGTCCGCCCCCTGCACGTCGACCGGTACGCGTTCGCGTGGACCACCCGGTCCGCCGTTCGTCCGCCGGGGCCGCAGCGGCCGCCCCACTGCCGGGGCCGTGCGCCTTCCGCGCCGGGTGCGGGCGAAACGTCCCCCCAGCCGTGCCCGTCGCATCCTCGCCGCCGGACCGCGAACCCGGGCGTCGGCGCCCCGCGACAGAACCCGACCAGCCAGGAGCAACGCCCGCCGTGTCCATCCTTGAGGCCATCATCCTTGGACTGATCCAGGGGTTGACGGAATTTCTGCCGATCTCGTCCAGCGGCCACCTGCGGGTGCTCTCAGCCTTCTTCGGCTGGCCCGATCCGGGCGCGGCGTTCACCGCGGTCAGCCAGCTCGGCACCGAGCTCGCGGTGCTGATCTACTTCCGGGAGAAGGTCTGGCGGATCATCACGACCTGGTGCCGCGGCTTCGTCGACAAGGAAGCGCGCCGCAGCATCGACTCCCGCATGGGCTGGTACCTCATCATCGGCACCATCCCCATCGGCGTGATCGGGCTGCTGCTGGAGGAGCAGATCGGCTCGGTCTTCCGCGACCTCCGGCTCATCGCGCTGACCCTGATCGTCTTCGGCGTCATCCTCGGCCTGGTCGACCGCTACACGCGCAAGCACCGCGAGATCGACGACCTCACCGCCCAGCGCGGCATCATCTTCGGCTTCTTCCAGGCGCTGGCGCTGATCCCGGGCGTGTCGCGCTCCGGCGCCACCGTCACCGGCGGGATGCTCCTGGGCTTCAAGCGCAAGGACGCCGCCGAGTACGCCTTCCTGCTGGCCATGCCGGCGGTGTTCGCCTCCGGCGCCTACCAGCTCACCGACATCGGCGGCGAGGAATACGCCGGCTGGACCGCCACCATCGTCGGCACCGTCGTGGCCTTCGTGGTCGGCTACGCCGTCATCGCCTGGTTCATGCGCTTCATCCAGACCAACAGCTTCATGCCGTTCGTCTACTACCGGATCGCGCTGGGCATCCTGATCCTCACCCTGGTCAGCTTCGGCGTGCTGGACCCGCGGGGCGGCTCCGAGTCCACGACCACCGCCGACGACCCGGTCGTCACCGAGGAGGAGACCGAGCCCTCGCCGGAGCCCTCCGCCGAGCCCAGCCCGTCACCCGACCCCTCGCCGGAGCCGAGCATCGACCCCGCCACGGGGTGGCCCGTCAACCCCGACAACGGATTGCCGCGCAACCCCGACACCGGCATCCACCGCGACCCGCGGACCGGCATGGACGTCGACATCGACCCCCAGTCCGGCCTGCCGATCGACCCCCTCACCGGGCAGACCTACGACCCCCGGGACCGGGCGCAGGAGGAGCAGCCGGCGGCCGGGAACGGTTAGGGTGCCCACCATGGGCACCCCAGCGCATCAGCCGCCTCCCGAACCGGTCGCCACGCTCCTGCTCATCCGCCACGGGCTCACCGAGCTGACCGGGAGCACCCTGGCCGGCCGCCGCCCCGGTCTGCACCTCGACGACCGCGGGCGCGGCCAGGCCGATGCGCTCGCCCGGCGGCTGGCCGCCGTCCCCCTCACCGCCCTGGTCGCCAGCCCGCTGGAGCGCTGCCAGGAGACCGCGCAGGCCCTGGCCGGCGCGGCAGAGGGGCGCGAGATCACCACCGACCACCGCTTCAGCGAGTGCGACTACGGCGACTGGACCGGCCGCACCCTGGCCGACCTCGCCGCCGAACCCCTGTGGCGCGTCGTCCAGACCCACCCCAGCGCCGCCGTCTTCCCCGGCGGGGAGGGCCTCGCCGCCATGGCGCAGCGCGCCGTGGCCGCCGTCCGCGACTGGAACGACCGGCTCACCGGAGCGCACCCGGCACCCGTCTACGCCGTCGTCAGCCACGGCGATGTCATCAAGGCCGTCGTCGCCGACGCCCTCGGCCTCCACCTCGACCAGTTCCAGCGGATCCAGGCCGACCCCTGCTCGCTCACCGCCATCCGCTACACCCGCACCCGGCCCTTCGTCGTGCGCCTCAACGACACCGGGGGCGCGGTGGCCGACCTCGTGCCGTCACCCGCCGACGCGTCCGGCGACGCCGCCGTGGGCGGCGGCGCGGGCGGTGCGGCGGCGCGCCCCTGACCGGCGAATCGCGAGGGTGAGCGCGATCCTCTAGGGTTCTTCCCATGCCCGTCTTCCAATACGACCCTCCCGAGCGCTTCGTGGCCGGCACCGTCGGCCAGCCCGGCGACCGCACGTTCTTCCTCCAGGCCAGCGGCGAGGGCCGCATCACCAGCGTGGTGCTGGAGAAGGCCCAGGTGTCGGCGCTCGCCGAACGCATCGAGGAGCTGCTGGAGGAGGTGCGGCGCCGCTTCGGCGACCAGCCCGGCGACACCGCCCCGGGGTCCGAGGAGATCGACGACGGCCCGCTGCTCCAGCCCATCGAGGAGGACTTCCGCGTCGGCACCCTCGCACTGGCCTGGGACGCCGACTCCGCGCGCGTCATCATCGAGGCCCAGCAGGTCGAGGAGGCCGACGACGGCACCGCACCGGACGAGCAGGTCGAGGTCTTCGCCGAGGACGCCCCCGAGACCCGCGACGTCCTGCGCGTGCACCTCACCCCCGCCGCCGCGCGCGCCTTCGCCGGCCGCGCGATGAAGGTCGTCGCCGCCGGGCGCCCCAACTGCCCGCTGTGCGGGCAGCCGCTCGACCCGGCCGGGCACATCTGTCCCCGGCAGAACGGGTACAAGCCGGGCGGGATCTGAACCACACGGAAGGGGACCGGGACGGCATGACCGCGTCGTTCGAACGGCTGTCCTCGACGGACGCCATGGAGCTGCTGCGGACCGGCGCACTCGCGGTCGCCGGGCGGCTCGCCGACGCCTCGAACGCGACCCTGTACTGCACCGTGAGCTCCGGGGGCACCGAAGCGGCCTGCGTGTACAAGCCCGTCGCGGGGGAGCGCCCGCTATGGGACTTCCCCGACGGCACGCTCGCCGGGCGCGAGGTCGCCGCCTTCGCGGTGTCCGAGGCGCTCGGCTGGGGCGTGGTCCCGCCCACCGTCCACCGCGACGGCCCCTTCGGCGAGGGCATGGTCCAGCTGTGGATCGACGGCGACGACCGGGTGGACCTGATCGGCCTGTCCCGGGACCGCGGCCACGAGGGGCTGCGCCGCATGGCGGTGTTCGACGCCGTCATCAACAACTCCGACCGCAAGATCGGCCACCTGCTGCCCACCCCCGACGGCCACCTCTACGGGTGCGACCACGGGGTGGCCTTCGCCGAGGACTACAAGCTGCGCACCGTCCTGTGGCAGTGGCAGGGCGAGCCCCTCCAGCCCGGCGCGCTGGCCGCCCTGGACACCGTGCACGAGCGGCTCGAACGGGCCGACTCCCCGCTGTCGGCCGAGCTGCGCCGCCACCTCACCGAGCCCGAGGTCTACGCCGTGCGCCGCCGGGTGGACCTGCTGCGCGAGCACCGGGTCCACCCCTACCCCTCGCCCGACTGGCCCGCCATCCCCTGGCCGCCCGTCTGACCTCGCCGACCCCGCCGGGTCAGACGGCGGCGCCGGCGTCGCTGGGCACGGGCGGCGCGGCCTCCCGCTCGCGGAGCTCCCGCCGTTCCCGGACGCGGCGGGCGATGAGGTCGTCGCAGATCCGCACGATCGTGATGAGCGTGGCGGCCACGCCCGCGACGGCCAGGGCCGTGGTCAGCTTGGCCGGGTCGCTGATGTCGAGCGCGAAGAACGCGCGGCCCACCGGGGTCAGCATCGCGGTCAGCAGCAGCCCCACCATGGCCCCGACCATGGCCACCTTCCACCACACATAGGGCTTGGCGACCAGCAGCAGGACCCACAGCGTGGTCGCGCACAGGGTGACCACCACCGCGGTCCGGTCGGTGAGCTCCGGCGTGGTCGCCCCGTCGAGCACCAGCAGGTAGGTGGTGATCGCCGCCAGCCCGCTGATCAGCCCGGCGGGCACCGCCAGCCGCAGCGTGCGGCCCACGAACCCGGGCCGGGCGCGCTCGTTGTTGGGCGCCAGGGCGAGGAAGAACGACGGGATGCCGAACGTGACCGCGTTGATCAGCGTGGCGTGCCGGGGGAAGAACGGGTAGGCGACGGCGAGCACGCCGACGACGGTCGCCATCGTCATCGAGTAGACCGTCTTGGTCAGGAACAGGTTGGCGACGCGCTCGATGTTGCCGATCACCCGCCGCCCCTCGGCCACAACGGCCGGCAGCGAGGCGAAGCGGTCGTCCAGCAGCACGATCTGGGCCACCGACCGCGACGCGGCGCTGCCCGAGCCCATGGCCACGCCGATGTCGGACTCCTTCAGCGCCAGTACGTCGTTGACGCCGTCGCCGGTCATGGCGACGGTGTGGCCGCGCCTGCGCAGTCCGGTGACCATGTCGCGCTTGCGCTCGGGGGCGACCCGGCCGAACACGGTGGCCTTCTCGACCTCGTCGGCGAGCTCCTCGGGGGCCTCGGGCAGCGCGCGGGCGTCCGTGGGGGAGTCCGCGCCCGGCAGGCGCAGTTCGCGGCCGACCGCGCCCACGGCGGCGGCGTTGTCGCCGGACACGATCTTGACCTCGACGCCCTGGTCGGCGAAGTAGTCGAGGGTCGCCGCGGCGTCGGTGCGCACCCGCTGGTCCAGGACCACCAGCGACACGGGGGTGAGCGGACCCGGCGCACCGGGGGCGTCCACCCGGCCGGCCGCGCGGGCCAGCAGCAGCACGCGGTGCCCCTGGGCGCCGATGCGCTCGGCCTCGGCCGCCTCGGGGGTGTCGGCCGCCAGCACGTCGGCGGCCCCCAGCACCCAGTGGCGCTCCCCGGCCGGGGTCGCGAAGCTCGCCCCGCTCCACTTGCGCGCCGAGGAGAACGCGGCCACGGCCACCGGCTCCCACGCGGGGGCCGGGCCCGCCGCCTCGGCGATGGCGGCCATGCTCGCGTTGGGGCTGGTGTCGGCCGCGGCGAGGGCGGCGAGGACCGCGGCCGGGCCGTCGGCGTCCGCGGAGCCGGTGCCGCCGCCGAGGTCGCGGATCTCGGCGAGGCGCATCCCGTTCTCGGTCAGGGTCCCGGTCTTGTCGGTGCACACGATGTCCACGCGCGCCAGGCCCTCGATCGCCGGCAGCTCCTGGACCAGGCAGTCGCGCCGCCCCAGCCGGATCACGCCCACGGCGAACGCGATGCTGATCAGCAGCACCAGGCCCTCGGGCACCATCGACACCAGGGCCGCCACCATCCCGCGCAGCGCGTCGGCGAGGGGCCCTGAGACCTGGCCGCCGGCGACGGTCTCGTCGATGGTGACGTGCCCGCCCAGGACGAGCTGGCTGAAGATGAGCAGCCCGCCCACCGGGAACAGCGCCCAGGTGATGAACCGCAGGATCCGGTCGACGCCCGAACGCAGCTCGGAGTGGACCAGGGAGAAGCGGCTCGCCTCCTCGGCCAGCCGGGCCGCATACGCGTGCCGGCCGACCTTGGTGGCGCGGAAGCGCCCGCTGCCGGCCACGACGAAGCTCCCGGACATCACCCGGTCGCCGGGGAGCTTGACCACCGGGTCGGACTCGCCGGTGAGCAGCGACTCGTCGATCTCCAGCGCGGTGGCCGCCACCACGTCGCCGTCGACCACCACCTGCTCGCCCTGAGCCAGCTCGATCACGTCGTCGAGGACGATGTCCTGCGACGTGACCTCGGCCGTGGCGCCGTCGCGCAGCACCCTCGGGCGCGCGGCGTTGACGATCGCCAGCCGGTCCAGGGTGCGCTTGGCCCGCAGCTCCTGCACGATGCCGATCAGCGTGTTGAACACGATGACGAGGGCGAACAGGCCGTCCTGCACGGGGCCGATCACCGCGATGATCGCGAACAGCACGGCGATCATCGCGTTGATCCGGGTCAGCAGGTTGCCGCGGATGATCTGGCCGACGCCGCGGCTCGCCCGCACGGGCACGTCGTTGGTGCGGCCGGCCGCCACGCGCTCCGCGACCTCGGCCGCGGACAGCCCGCGGACGTCGTCCATGAGCGGCGCGGCCCGCCCGTGTCGGTCTCCGTGCGCGGTCACATCACGCTCCAGGGTTCGGGGTGGGAGGTCCGGGCGCGGGGCCCGGCAGACCTGAAGCTTAGGGGACCCGGCGGGAACCCGCGGCGGTGGACGCACGTTGTCGGCTGTATCCGAGGAGGCGCGCATGTGCACCGTGATCGTCGGCTTCGACCCCGGGGCCGATGTGCCGCTCGTGGTGGCCGCAATCCGCGACGAGCTGCTGGACCGGCCGTGGCGGTGGCCCGGGCGGCACTGGAGCGACCGCCCCGGGCTGGTCGGCGGGCTCGACGAGCGCGCGGGCGGCACCTGGCTGGCCGCGGCGCCCGCCCCCGGCAGCGGGGCGCCGCTGCCGCGCGTCGGCGCGGTCCTCAACGGCCACCCCCACGCCGGGGTGGCGCCCATGGGCACCACCGTCGATCCGGGGGAGGAGCGCATCAGCCGCGGCGGCCTGCCGCTGGGGGCGGCCGCGACCGGAGCGCTCGGCCCGGGCCCGGCGGAGCTGCGCCACTACGAGCCGTTCCACCTGCTGGCGGCCGACGCCGGCTCCGCGCGCGTCTACGGCTGGGACGGCCGCGACTTCACCGATCGCCGGCTCGCCCCCGGTGTGACCGTCATCGTCAACTCCGGGCTCGACGACGCCGACCCCCGGGTGGTCCGGCACACCCCCGTGTTCGCCCGCGAGCGCCCCGCCATCGCGCGCGCGACGCTGCGCGGCGCCACCGGCCCCGCCGAGATCTGGGGCGGCTGGCTGCGGCTGCTCGACTCCGCCGGCGCGGGCCGGCCGCGCGTCGACGGACCCCGCGCCGAATCCGGCGACCCCTCAGCGCTCATGGCCCGCGTCGACCTCGGCGGCGGGCTGCTGTGGGCGACCTCCTCCATGACCCTCATCGCCTGCGACCGCGAGGTGCTGCGCTACGCCTTCACCGCCGCCCCGGGTGTCGAGGGGGCGTGGCGCATGGTGCTGTAGGCGCTGTTTTCCTCCCGGGTAAACCGCTTGACCATGGCAGACGTCCTATTCGGCGCAGGGGACGAAGAGGGAGCGCGGACGCCATCGCCATGACCGGACCACGACGCCGCGACGCCGGCAGCGGGCTCGCCCTCCGGGCCTGGTGCCTGGATCAGGGCGCCTACTGGCTGCTCTACGTGGTGTCCGTCGCCGCGGCGGTGGTGCACTGGCGCGCCGGCAACGAGGCCCTGGCGGTGCTGTGCGCGCTCGCCGTGGTCCTCGCCGTCCGGTCCATCATGAGCGCCCACCGGAGCGGGCAGGGGCGGGCCGGACCCACCGGCTGACCTGCACGCCGGTAATTCCCGTTCGCGCCGGGAGATTCCTCTCGCGGCCGGACAGCGGGCCGGGGCTGTCCCGCCGAAAGTCCGGCCGATAGTCTCGGATCATGCGTTCATGGCCTGCGCCCGACATCGTCCGCCTGCCCGGAAACGGCGGCCCGCTCCGCGTCCACGACACCGTCACCGGCGCCCTGCGCACGACGAACCCCGGGCCGACGGCGCGGATGTACGTCTGCGGGATCACCCCCTACGATGCCGCCCACCTCGGCCACGCCTTCACCTACCTGACCTTCGACCTGGTCGGGCGCGTGTGGCGCGACGCCGGCCACGACGTCGACTACGTCCAGAACACCACCGACGTCGACGACCCCCTGCTGGAGCGCGCGCAGGCCAACGGCGAGGACTGGCGGGCGCTGGCCGAACGCGAGATCCAGGTCTTCCGCGAGGACATGGCGGCGCTGCGCATCCTGCCGCCGCGCGCCTATGTCGGGGTCGTGGAGTCCATCGACCTCATCGCCTCCTTCGTGGACCGGATCCGCCAGAGCGGCGCCGCCTACGACCTCGACGGCGACATCTACTTCGCCGCCCAGTCCGCCCCCCGCTTCGGCGAGGTCGGCGGCCTCGACCGCGACACCATGCTGGAGCTGTTCGCCGAGCGCGGCGGGGACCCCGGCCGGCCGGGCAAGAAGGACCCCCTCGACTGGCTGCTGTGGCGCGCCGAGCGCCCGGGCGAGCCCGCCTGGGACTCCCCGCTGGGCCGCGGCCGGCCGGGCTGGCACGTCGAGTGCAGCGCGATCTCGCTGAACGAGCTGGGCATGGGCTTCGACCTCAATGGGGGCGGCGACGACCTCGTCTTCCCCCACCACGAGATGGGCGCCGCCGAGGCCCGCAGTGTCGCCGGGACCGGCCCGCACGCGCAGGGCTACGTGCACGTCGCCATGGTCGGACTCGACGGCGAGAAGATGTCGAAGTCGCGCGGGAACCTGGTGTTCGTCTCCGCGCTGCGCGAGCGCGGGGTCGACCCCATGGCCATCCGCCTGGCGATGCTCACCCGCCACTACCGCACCGCCTGGGACTGGACCGACACCCTGCTCGCCGGGGCGCAGGAGCGCCTGGCGCGCTGGCGCGCCGCCGTCGCGCTGCCCGCCGGGCCCGACGCCCTGCCCGTGCTCGCGGGGGTCCGCGCCGCTCTGGCCGACGACCTCGACACCGCCGCGGCGGCGGCCGCGATCGACGACTGGGCGGTCCGGGCGCACGCGTCGGACGGCGCCGGCGACCCCGCCGCCCCCGCCCTGGTGCGCGACATCGCCGACACCCTGCTGGGCGTCGCCCTCTAGCCCCGCCTCCCGGCCCCCCGCCGCCGCCCCGAGGCCGAATGTGGTCGCGGGTGCGGCGAACGTGCGCGGCGGGTCGCGTTCCGTGGTGGGATATGCACTATGACCACCCCCATCGAACAGAGCGCCGCCGCCGCGCTGGTGCGGGCCTTCGTGGCCACCGGCGACTCCCTCGGCGACCGCGCCGACCTCGCGCGGTTCCTGCGCGAGCACCGGCTCGCGACCGACGGCGCCATCCCCATCACCCTCGCCGATTTCGACGAGGCGATCGCGCTGCGCGACGGCATGCGGGCCTTCCTGCGCCGCGCCGCCGGCCAGCCCGGCGACCCCGAGGCGCTGGCGCGCGGCCAGCGCGTCCTGGACGGCCTGCGGGTCACCGTCCGGCTGGAGCCGCCGGAGGACGCCGCGTTCTCGGTCCTGGCGCCCGCTGTGGTCGACGAAGTGCGGCGCGGGCTGGCCAGGCTCGCCGGCGCCTGGGCCACCGTGCTGGCCACCGGGGAATGGCGGCGGATCGGCCTCTAGGACCGCCCGGCGCGCACGGGCCCCGCCGCCGGAGGCCGGCAGCGGGGCCCGCCCGGAGGATTCGCCGGGGGCCGCGCGACGCCCGGGCGTGTCGCCGGTGCGCGGCCGCCCGGTGCGCCCTAGCCGCGCCTGCGGCGCTTGAGGTAGCGCTCGAACTCCCGGGCGATGGCCTCGCCGGTGGCCTCGGGCAGCTCGGCGGCGTCCTTGGCCTCCTCCAGGCTGCGGACGTAGCCGGCGATGTCGTCGTCCTCGGAGGCGAGTTCGTCGACCCCGTGCTCCCAGGCGCGGGCCTCCTCGGGCAGGTCGCCCATCGGCACCGTGAGGTCGAGGACGTCCTCGACCCTGCGCAGCAGCGCCAGGGTGGCCTTGGGGCACGGCGGCTGCGCCACATAGTGCGGGATGGCCGCCCAGAGGGACACCACCTCCAGGCCGGCCGACGAGAACACGTCGTGCACGGCCCCCACGATGCCGCTGGGGCCGTCGTAGGAGGTGGGCTCCAGGTGCAGCGCCCGCCCCAGCTCCCCGGGGCTGGTCACGCCGGTGACCGGCACCGGCCGGGTGTGCGGGGAGTCGGCCAGCAGGGCGCCCATCAGGACCACGCGGCGCACGCCCAGCTCGCGGGCGACCGCCAGGAGGTCGCCGGCGAACCCGCGCCACCGCATGTTCGGCTCGGACCCGCTGACCAGCACCACATCGGAGCGCGCGCCCGCCGGGCGGGCGATGGACACCCGGGTGCTGGGCCAGGTCACGCCCCGGTGCTCGCCGTCGACGATCGTCACGCGCGGGCGCGAGACCTGGAAGTCGTAGTAGTCGTCGGGCTCCAGAGAGAGCAGCTCGTCGGCGTCCCAGACCGAGGACAGATGCTCGACGACCGCACTCGCGGCCTCGCCGGCGTCGTTCCAGCCTTCGAACGCGGCCACCATGACGGGCTCGACGAGCTCGGGAACGCTGTCGAGCTCAGGCACCGGCCGCCTCCTCACATTCCGGGCGCCGTGGCTGCGGCGGCCCGGTCGATTGCTCGTCCACGGGCACGCGCCGCACGCGCCCGGGGCCCTCCCGCGCCGCGACGCCGCGACGGGTCACCCGCCGCGTACGGCGGCCACGCGGGCGGACCGACTCCAGCCTATGGGTTGAAGGCCCGGTGGTGTAACGGTGTGCGGTATCGTGATCGGAAGCGACCGGACATTTCGGACATCGGTGGGCGGTCGCCTGACCTGGCCGATCGCGGCGGTGCGCCTGCCCGGACCCCCCACCTCCAGCCGCGCCCGGGCCGCTCACACTAGAGTGAAGGGTTATGAGCTCTCGCCTCTCCTTCCGGGACGCCCTTGCCCAGCGTGTCATCGTCGCCGATGGAGCGATGGGCACCATGCTCCAGGCCCACGACCTCGACCTCGATGACTTCGAGGGGCTCGAAGGCTGCAACGAGATCCTCAACGTCACCCGCCCCGACGTGGTCCGCGCCACCCACGCGGCGTTCTTCGACGCCGGAGTCGACTGTGTCGAGACCAACACCTTCGGCACCAACTTCTCCGCCCTCGGCGAATACGACATCCCCGAACGCACCCACGAACTCGCCCTGGCCGGCGCCCGCCTGGCCCGCGAGACCGCCGACGAGTACTCCACCCCCGACCACCCCCGCTATGTGCTCGGATCGGTGGGGCCCGGCACCAAGCTGCCCACGCTCGGCCACGTCTCCTTCGCCGTCCTGCGCGACTACTACGAGCAGGGCCACCGCGGGCTCATCGAGGGCGGAGCCGACGCCATCCTCATCGAGACCTGCCAGGACCTCCTCCAGACCAAGGCCGCGGTGATCGCCGCCCAGCGCGCCCGCCGCGCCGCCGGCGTCGACGTCCCCATCATCGCCCAGGTCACCATCGAGACCACCGGCACCATGCTGCTCGGATCGGAGATCGGCGCGGCGCTCACCGCGCTCGAACCCCTCGGCGCCGACGTCATCGGCCTCAACTGCGCCACCGGCCCCGCCGAGATGAGCGAGCACCTGCGCCACCTGGCGCAGCACGCGCGCGTGCCCCTGTCCTGCATGCCCAACGCCGGCCTGCCCGAGCTGGGCACCGACGGCGCGGTCTACCCCCTCCAGCCCGGCGAGCTCGCCGACGCCCACGACACGTTCACCACCGAGTTCGGCCTCTCCCTGGTCGGCGGGTGCTGCGGCACCACCCCCGAGCACCTGCGCCAGGTCGTCGAGCGGGTCCAGGGCCGCGGCATCAAGAACCGCCGCCCCCACCACGTCCCCTCGTCGGCCTCGCTCTACCAGAGCGTGCCCTTCCGCCAGGACACCAGCTACCTCGCCATCGGCGAGCGCACCAACGCCAACGGGTCGAAGAAGTTCCGCGAGGCGATGATCCAGGAGCGCTACGACGACTGCGTCGAGATCGCCCGCGACCAGATCCGCGACGGCGCCCACCTGCTCGACCTGTGCATCGACTACGTCGGCCGCGACGGCGTCGCCGACATGCGCGAGCTCGCCTCCCGGCTGGCCACCGCCTCCACCCTGCCGCTCGTGCTCGACTCCACCGAGCCCGCCGTCATCGAGGCCGGCCTGGAGATGATCGGCGGCCGCGCGGTCGTCAACTCCGTCAACTACGAGGACGGCGACGGGCCCGACTCCCGCTTCCGCCGGATCATGCCGGTCGTCCGCGAGCACGGCGCAGCCGTCACCGTGATGACCATCGACGAGGACGGCCAGGCGCGCACCGCCGACTGGAAGGCCCGCGTCGCCACCCGCGCCATCGAGGAACTGACCGGGACCTGGGGCATGGAACCCGGCGACATCATCGTCGACGCGCTCACCTTCCCCATCGCCACCGGGCAGGAGGAGACCCGCCGCGACGGCATCGAGACCCTCGACGCCATCAAGGAGATCAAGCGGCGCCACCCCGGGGCGCAGACGACGCTGGGCCTGTCCAACATCTCCTTCGGGCTCAACCCCGCCGCGCGCATCGTGCTGAACTCGGTGTTCCTGCACGAGGCCGTCGAGGCCGGCCTCGACTCCGCGATCGTGCACGCCTCCAAGATCCTGCCGATGAACCGGATCCCCGACGAGCAGCGCCAGGTCGCCCTGGACATGGTCTACGACCGCCGCCGCGAGGGATACGACCCGCTCGAACGGTTCCTGGAGCTGTTCGAGGGCGTCGACGCCAAGGCGCTCAAGGCGTCGCGCGCCGAGGAGCTGGCGGCGCTGCCGCTGTGGGAGCGCCTGGAGCGGCGGATCATCGACGGCGAGCTGGTCGGCATCGAGGCCGACCTCGACGAGGCGCTGGGCCTGCGCCCGGCCCTGGAGATCGTCAACGACACCCTGCTCGCCGGCATGAAGGTCGTGGGCGAGCTGTTCGGCTCCGGCGAGATGCAGCTGCCGTTCGTGCTGAAGTCCGCCGAGGTCATGAAGTCCGCCGTCGCCTACCTCGAACCCCACATGGAGAAGAGCGACGACGACGGCAAGGGCCGCATCGTGCTGGCCACGGTCAAGGGCGACGTCCACGACATCGGCAAGAACCTGGTCGACATCATCCTGTCCAACAACGGCTACGACGTCGTCAACCTCGGCATCAAGCAGCCGGTCACCTCCATCCTGGAGGCCGCCGAGCAGCAGCGCGCCGACGTCATCGGCATGTCCGGCCTGCTGGTCAAGTCCACCGTCATCATGCGGGAGAACCTGGATGAGATGAACTCGCGCGGCATCTCGGGGCGCTACCCCGTGCTGCTGGGCGGTGCCGCGCTCACCCGCTCCTACGTCGAGCAGGACCTCGCGGAGCGGTTCGACGGCGAGGTCCGCTACGCCCGCGACGCGTTCGAGGGGCTGCGGCTGATGGACGCGTTCATGGCCGTCAAGCGCGGGGTCGAGGGCGCCGAGCTGCCCGCCCTGCGCAAGCGCCGGGTCAGCGGCGGCGCCAAGCTCAAGGTCACCGAGCCCGAGGACATGCCGGCGCGCAGCGACGTCGCGACCGACAACCCGGTGCCCGAGCCCCCGTTCTGGGGCGACCGGATCAGCAAGGGCGTGCCCCTGGCCGAGTACTCCGCCTTCCTCGACGAGCGCGCCACGTTCATGGGGCAGTGGGGGCTGAAGGGCTCCAAGCGGGGCGACGGCCCGGGCTACGAGGAGCTGGTCGAGACCGAGGGCCGTCCGCGCATGCGCATGTGGCTGGACCGGATCCAGACCGACGGCCTGCTGGAGGCGGCCGTGGTCCACGGATACTTCCCCTGCTACAGCGAGGGGGACGACCTCGTCGTGCTCGACGAGGACGGTGCCGAGCGCACCCGGTTCACCTTCCCGCGCCAGCGCCGCGACCGCCACCTGTGCCTGTCGGACTACTTCCGGCCCAAGGAGTCGGGCGAGACCGACGTCGCCGCCTTCCAGGTGGTCACGGTCGGCTCGGCGATCAGCCGGGCCACCAAGGAGCTGTTCGAGAAGAACGCCTACCGCGACTACCTGGAGCTGCACGGGCTGTCGGTGCAGCTCACCGAGGCGCTGGCGGAGTACTGGCACACCCGGATCCGCGCCGAGCTGGGCTTCGCCGGTGAGGACCCCGCCGACCTCGACGCGTTCTTCAAGCTGGGCTACCGCGGCGCCCGGTTCTCCCTGGGCTACGGCGCCTGCCCCAATCTGGAGGACCGCGCCAAGATCATGAAGCTCCTCGAGCCCGAACGCGTGGGCGTGACGCTGTCGGAGGAGTTCCAGCTGGTGCCGGAGCAGGCCACCGACGCCATCGTCATCCACCACCCTGAGGCGAAGTACTTCAACGTATGACGGATATGACGGAAACGGCCGGCGGGTACACCGCGGGCCTGCTGCAAGGCGTGCTGTTCGACATGGACGGGACCCTCATCGACAGTGAGGGGCTGTGGGGTGCGGCCGAGGCCGAGACCGTGGCGGCCCTGGGCGGGGAGTGGACCCGCGAGGACCACCGGCGCTGCATCGGCGGCGCCGCCGAGCCGGTGGCCCGCTACATCATCGAGCTGACCGGGACCCGGCTGGAGCCCGCCCAGGTCACCGCGCGGCTGCACGCGGCCTACGCCCGGCGGCTGGCGGCCGGCCCCGGGACCCGGCCCGGCGCCAAGGAGCTGGTCGCCCGGGTCGCGCGCTCGGCGGTGCCGGCCGCTCTGGTGACCTCCACCGAGCGGGCGCTGGTCGAGGCCACCATCGGCGCGATCGGGGTGGCGGAGTTCGACGCCACGGTCGCGGGCGACGAGGTGGCCCACAACAAGCCGCACCCCGAGCCCTACCTCAAGGCCGCGCGGGAGCTGGGCATCGACCCCGCGCGGTGCGTGGCCTTCGAGGACTCCGCCGTCGGCGTCGCCTCGGCGATGGCCGCCGGATGCGTGACCGTGGCGGTCCCCGGCGAGCCGCCGGTCCCCCCGGCCGAGGGCCTGACCGTCGTGGACTCCCTGGTGGGCATCGACCTCCCGTGGATGGAACGGCTGGTGGCCGCGGCCGGGGGCTGACGGCCGGGAAGGGCGCCGGGGCGGCGGCAGTGCCGCCGCCCCGGCGCCCTTCCCGTGTATCCGGGTCGCGCGGACCGATGGACGATCGCGGAATGCGCGGTGGCAATCGGGGTGAATGTGCCGATGTGTTCTCCGTGAAAGGCACTGATTATCCGATGCCAATGGAGAATGGTGGCCTAATTGCGGGGCCGCGCGCTACATTTGCGCCATGGCCGCGCTCCGGGAAACCGTCAGGCGGGCGGTACCCCGCCCGCGGGTCCGGCGGGCCGCGACACAGGCGTCCCTAGGGGACTCGCCGGATGTGCGCCGGCGGCCCGGGATGCGACACTGGGGCCATGCCGGAACAGTTGCCGATCGCAGGTCCGATGCTGGGAGCCGCCCTCACCGTCGTGGGGCTGCTGATCTCGTGGGTGGTGTGGCGCCGCAGCGGCGCCGCGTCGGGGCTGCGCGCCATTTCCTGGTCGCTACTGCCGTTGGCGGTGGGGCTCATGGGGCTGATGTCCATTCTCTGGCGGCTGGTGTTCGAGCTCTTCGGGTTCTTCGTCGGCCTGGTGTTCAACCCGATGGTGTGGGCCGGGGTCGCGGTCGCGGCGCTGGCCGCGGTGCTGTGGGTGGTCTCGGGGGTCATGCGCAACCGGGGAGTGGGGGGTGCCAAGGACCGGTCCGGTGGTTCCGGGCAGCCGAAATCCGCGGAGTCCGGCCGCGGCCCGGCGGCGGGGATCGGCGCGCCGCAGCCCGGCGCGGGCGGAGCGGCGAAGCCGGCCAAGGGGCCCGCCGCGAAGAAGGGCGCCGACGACGACCTCGGCGACATCGAGGACCTGCTGCGCAAGCACGGGATCGAATAGGCGCCGCGGGCGCCGCCGCAGGGGGCGGTCGCGCCCCCGCGCACGTGTCGAGCACACCCCGGCCGGGCCGGGGTGTGCTCGTTTTCCTTTTCGTCATCAGCGCGAAATGCGGGGACCCCGGATATCGCCGGGGCGCCGCGGACTATCGGGCGTACTCATACGGCCGGAAAAGTGGTTTTACACCGCCCGGCACGCTCGGTGGCGCGCGGCGCGCTTTGCGTCACATAACGGTATGTGTCGGGAATATGTGGCCCACGTCACGATTAGGAAACATTAGTGCCAATTGGACGATCGGGCAGTTACTCCGGCGTAGATTGTTCGCCGTGCGCCTTCGAGTGCACGACCTGTATCGGCTCTGTTCACTTTCCGGGGGTACGGCCGCCGTGCCCACCGACCGCCGGGTGTGGGGCACCACCCCACCACCGGTGACGGCGACCCGCCGGGCAGCGGCACCACCGTGCGGCCGCACCCGTCCGGCGGACGCATCCGGCCACCCGCCCGGAAACGTTGGCCGCGACAAAGAGCGGGAGTAGTGGGGGAGTAGTGGTGCAATGACCGCGCCTTTGGACGTACCCGGCTCGGCCGAACAGGCCCGGCCAGAGGCGGTCGCCGCCCTGGCGAAGAGCACCGACCGGGGCCGCTCCCTCGGCCAGATCGCCTGGACGCGGCTGCGCCAGGACAAGATCGCCATGATCGGCGCGGGCTTCGTGGTCTTCATGGCCCTCGTGGCCGTCTTCGCGCCGCTGATCGTCCGGTTCCTGGGCCACCCGCCCAACGAGTGGAACCTCGACGTCATCGACCCCATCCTGAGCACCGCCAGCGGCCCCTGGGGCGGCATGAGCGCCGACCACCTGCTCGGGGTGGAGCCGGTCACCGGCCGCGACATCTTCAGCCGCATCGTCTACGGCGCGCGCATCTCCATGCTCATCGGCTTCCTGGCCACCCTCGTCTCGGTGGCCATCGGAACGGTCATGGGCATCACCGCCGGCTACTTCGGCGGCTGGGTCGACGCGGTCATCAGCCGGCTGATGGACATCTTCCTGGCCTTCCCGCTGCTGCTGTTCGCCATGGCCCTGGTCGGGGTCATCCCCGACGCGGCGTTCGGCCTCCAGGGCAACGGCCTGCGGATCGCGATCCTGGTCTTCATCATCGGGTTCTTCAACTGGCCCTACATCGGCCGGATCATCCGCGGGCAGACGCTCAGCCTGCGCGAACGCGAGTTCGTCGAGGCATCGCGCAGCCTCGGCGCATCGAACTTCTACATCCTGCGCAAGGAACTGCTGCCCAACCTGGTCGCTCCGATCCTCGTCTACTCGACGCTGCTGATCCCGACCAACATCCTCTTCGAAGCCGCTCTGTCCTTCCTGGGGGTCGGTGTCGAGCCGCCGACGGCCACCTGGGGCGGCATGCTCTCCGAGGCCGTCGACTTCTACAACGCGGCCCCGAACTTCATGCTCGCCCCCGGACTCGCGATCTTCCTGACGGTCCTCGCGTTCAACCTGTTCGGCGACGGACTGCGGGACGCGTTGGACCCGCGCACCCAGTCCTGATCCCCCGGCCGGGTACGCACACGCGCCGTGCCCGGCGCTGTACCGATTCGCGAAGAAAGGCAGACGCACGTGACCAAGAATTGGCTGGCCCCCGCCGCCGCCGGAACCGCGGTGGTGTTAGCCCTCACCGCCTGCGGGAACGGCGGAAGCGGCAGCGGTAGCACCGAGGCCGAGTTCGACGCCGGGACCACCAGCGTCGTCAACGCCTCCGACGAGCAGGGCGGCACGCTGCGCTTCGCCCACTCCGACGAGCTGGACTCCATGGACCCGGGCAACACCTATTACGCCGCGAACTGGGACTTCACCCGCTTCTACGCGCGCGCCCTGGTGACCTACACCCAGGCGCCCGGCGAAGAGGGCCTGGAACTGGTCCCCGACCTCGCCGAGGACCTCGGAGAGGTCAGCGACGACGGCCGGACCTGGACCTACACCCTCAAGGAAGGGCTGACGTTCCAGGACGGCGAACCGATCACCTCCGAGCACATCAAGTACGCCGTCGCCCGGAGCAACTACGCGCCCGACATCATCAACAAGGGCCCGACCTACTTCAACCAGCTCCTCGACTCCGAGGACTACGAGGGCCCCTACGAGGACGAGGACCTCGACAACTTCACGGGCATCGAGACCCCCGACGACCGGACCGTGGTCTTCCGCCTGAAGGAGCCCTTCGCCGAGTTCGACTACCTCACCGCGATGTCCCAGACGGCCCCGGTCCGGGCCGACGACGACACCGGCGACCAGTACCAGACCCAGGTCGTCTCCAGCGGGCCCTACCGGTTCGAGTCGGAGTGGACCCCCGGCGAGACGCTGGTCCTGGTCCGCAACGAGGAGTACGACCCCGAGACCGACCCCATCGTCCGCAACCGCCCGGACCAGATCCAGGTCCAGTGGAAGCAGGAGGAGAACGACCGCGACAACCGGCTCCTCTCCGGTGACCTGGACGTCGACGTGGCCGGGCTCGGTGTCGAGGCCGCCGCGCGCGGCACGATCCTGCGCGACGAGAACCTGCGGGCGCAGGCCGACAACCCGCTGAGCGGCTTCAAGCTGTACTTCGCGATCAATCCCAACGTCGCCCCGTTCGACGACAAGGCGTGCCGCGAGGCGATCCTCTACGCCGCCGACAAGACCACGATGCAGGCCGCCTGGGGCGGCGAGGTGGGCGGCGAGATCGCCACCACCATGCTGCCCCCCGGTGTCCCCGGGTACGCCGACGAGGACCCCTACGCCACCCCCGACAACAAGGGCGACGCCGCCCGGGTCGAGGAGAGCCTGGAGGAGTGCGGGCAGCCCGACGGCTTCGCGACCAACATCTCCTACCGCTCCGACCGCGACAAGGAGAAGAAGGCCGCCGAGGCGCTCCAGCAGGCACTCGCGACGTACGGCATCGACACCCAGCTCAAGGGCTACGAGGCCGGGACCTACACCAGCGAGCAGGCCGGCTCCCCCTCCTTCGTCGAGCGCGAGGAGCTGGGCATCATGGCCTACGGCTGGGGTGCCGACTGGCCCTCCGGCTACGGGTTCCTCCAGCAGATCATGCACGGCGACTCCATCAAGGACGTCGGCAACAGCAACCTGTCCGAGCTGGACGACCCCGAGGTCAACGACCTGCTCGACCAGGCGGCGCAGGAGCCCGACGCCCCCGCGCGCGAGGAGCTGTACACGCAGATCGACGCCGCGGCCATGGACTCGGCGACCTTCCTGCCCTACCTCGACCAGAAGGTGCTGCTCTACCGCCCGGAGAACGTGACCAACGTCTACGTCCACCAGAACTTCAAGATGTACGACTACGCCGCGATGGGCGTCGCGCAGGACTGAGCCGGTCCGGAGGGCCCGCGCCGCGGGCCCTCCGGGAGGTTCGCGGGTGCGGGCCGCCGCCCACCGGCGGGGCCCGCACCCCACGCAAACCGCTCCGCGTCAGCGCCGAGCGCCGCAACAACCGTGCGAAGCAAGGCAGGTGAAGGCTCCGGCCACCCGCTGTGATCACATACATTCTCCGCCGCCTGTTCGCGGGCGTCCTCCTGCTGCTGGTCGTCAGCATGGTGGTCTTCGCGATCTTCTTCCTGGTCCCGCGGCTGGCGGGGACCGACGCCGACGGACTGGCCGCCCGTTACCTGGGGCGCGCCCCCACACCCGAGGCGATCGAGGCCGTCAAGGAGCGGCTCAACCTGGAAGAACCCATCACCGTCCAGTACGGGGAGTTCGTCAAGGGACTCGTGATGGGCACGGAGTACGACAGCGGGACCGACGTCATCGAGTGCTCGTTCCCCTGCTTCGGCTACTCGTTCCAGAACAGCACCGAGGTCTGGCCGCAGCTGGTCCAGCGCCTCCCGGTGACCGCTTCGCTGGCCGTGGGAGCGGCCGCCCTGTGGCTGGCGGCCGGGGTCTCCATCGGCGTGCTCTCCGCGATCAAGCGGGGATCGGTGGTGGACCGGCTGGCGATGATGACCGCGCTCGCCGGCGTCTCGCTGCCCATCTTCTTCACCGGCCTGGTGTCGCTGGCACTGTTCAGCTACTACCTCCCGATCTTCCCGCCGGGCGGCACCTACACCCCGTTCCTGGAGAATCCGCTGCAGTGGGCGCACGGGCTGGTGCTGCCCTGGGTCAGCCTCGCGTTCCTGTACGCGGCGATGTACGCGCGCCTCACCCGCGCGGGCATGCTCGACACGATGAGCGAGGACTTCATCCGCACCGCCCGCGCCAAGGGCCTGCCCGAGCGCACCGTCATCGGCAAGCACGGCCTGCGCGCGGCGGTCACCCCGATCATCACGATCTTCGGCCTGGACTTCGGGCTGATGCTCGGCGGAGCGGTGCTCACCGAGAGCACGTTCTCCCTGCCGGGCCTGGGGAAGTACGCGGTCGACGCGATCCGCGGCAACGACCTCCCGGTGGTCCTGGGGGTCACCATGTTCGCCGCCGTGTTCGTCGTGATCGCCAACCTCGTCGTCGACCTGCTGTACGCGTGGGCGGACCCGCGCGTGCGCGTCGGCGCCTGAGCGGCGGCCGCGCCGCGCGGACACTGACATGACGTTTCCACTGCACACCTGCCCGAGCGGGGCACCCGAGCCGAAGGCGAGGCGGCCATGACCGACCCGGTCGTCAAAGTGAAGGATCTGCGGATCACGTTCCCGACCCTCGAAGGCAGGATCACCGCCGTCGACGGCATCTCGTTCGAGGTGCCCGCCGGCGGCGCGCTGGGCATCGTGGGGGAGTCGGGATCCGGCAAGAGTGTCACCTCGCTGGCGCTCATGGGCCTGCACCGCGGGACCAAGGCCGACGTCTCCGGCGAGATCACGGTCACCGGCACCTCCATCGTCGGCACCGGCACCACCGAGGAGGGCGGCGCCGTCCCGCAGGCCGGCGACCGCGAGGTGCGCGCGATGCGCGGCAACGACATCGCCATGGTCTTCCAGGACCCGATGTCCTCGCTGCACCCCCAGTACACCATCGGCGACCAGCTCGTCGAAGCCTTCCGGATCCACCGCCCCGAGGCCACGGCCGCCGACGCGCGCAAGCGGGCGGTGGAGTCGCTGGACCGGGTCGGCATCCCCGAGCCGGGCCGGCGCATCAACTCCTACCCGCACGAGTTCTCCGGCGGCATGCGCCAGCGGGTGCTGATCGCCATGGGGCTGATGTGCGACCCCACCGTCCTGCTCGCCGACGAGCCGACCACGGCCCTCGACGTCACCGTGCAGGCCCAGATCCTGGACCTGCTCGACGACCTGCGCCGCGACCTCGGGATGTCGCTGATCCTGGTCAGCCACGACCTCGCGGTGGTGGCGGGGTCCGTCGACGAGGTCCTGGTCATGCAGAAGGGGCGGATCGTCGAGCGGGGCGACGTCCGCCGCGTGCTGGCCGAGCCCGAGCACCCCTACACCGCGGCGCTGCTCGCCGCGGTGCCCCGGGTCGAGGTCTCCCGCGCCCAGCGCCGCGCCGCCGTGCGCGCCGACCGCGCCGAGCGGCTCGCGGCGGCCTCGGGCGGGGTGGACACCGTGGCCGGGGCCGAGGCACCGCCGGCCGCCGACGCGCCCGCCACTGACGCGGTGCCGGCGGGCGGGGCCGGGCCCGTCGCCGCCGCAGCGGGCGGCGAACCGCTGCTGAGCGTCAAGGGCCTGCGGATGCGGTTCAAGGTCCGCGGCGGCCTGTTCGGCCGCTCCACCGACTTCTACGCCGTCGACGACGTCTCCTTCGACCTCTACAAGGGCGAGACGCTGGGGATCGTGGGCGAGTCCGGCTCCGGCAAGAGCACGCTGTCCCGGATGGTCATGCGCCTGCTGGAGCCCACAGCGGGGTCCATCACCTTCGGGGGCCGCGACATCACCCACCTGGCCGAGCACCGGCTGCGCCCGCTCCGCCGCGACATCCAGATGATCTTCCAGAACCCGTACTCGTCGCTGAACCCGCGCGTCACGATCGGCGACGCGATCGGCGCCGCCCTGCGCGTGCAGGGCGAGCGCGACACCAAGAAGATCCGGTCGCAGGTGCAGGAGCTGCTGGAGCGCGTGGGCCTGGAGAGCAGCCACTACAACCGGTTCCCGCACGCGTTCTCCGGCGGCCAGCGCCAGCGCATCGCGATCGCGCGGGCGCTGATCCTGCGCCCCAAGCTGGTGATCTGCGACGAGCCGGTCTCGGCGCTCGACGTGTCGACCCAGGACCAGGTGCTGCGCCTGCTCGACGAGCTCCAGGACGACTTCGAGCTGACCTACATCTTCGTCGCCCACGACCTCGCGGTCGTCCGCCAGGTCAGCGACCGCGTGGCGGTCATGCGCAAGGGCGAGATCGTGGAGATGGGCGACGGCGACGCCCTGTACGAGAACCCCCGGCACGCCTACACCCGCCAGCTCCTCACCGCCGCCCCCGTGCTCGACCCCGACGAGGCCCGCTCCCTGCGCGCCGAACGCGCCCGCCAGCGTGCCCAGACCGAGCCGGCGGCCCTCTGACCCCCGTCGGCCACGCCCCGGGGCGGAGCGCATGCCCGCCCCGGGTCACCTTTTGTGTAACACAAAAAGTGTTACACTCGCGGTATGGGAACACTCAACGTTCGCACCGATGAGGCCATGGAAACCGCCCTGGAAAAGCTCGCGGGGGAGCACGGGACGCGCTCCGAAGCGGTCCGCTACGCGGTGCTGCGCACGTACAAGGAAAAGCTCCTCGAACAGGCGAAGGCGGACTCCGAGCGCCTAGAGGCCGACCCGGACGACAAGGCCGAAATGCTGGCCATCCAACGGTTCATGGGGGTGGCCGAGTGATCTTCCGGGGGGCCGTGTACGAGATCAAGGCCCTCCCCGGAGCGCGGGGGAACGAGCGGCAAGGGCGCCGCTACGCCGTCGTCATCCAGTCCAACCGCTTTTCGACCAGCACCATCACGGTCGCCCTGACCTCGACGAGCGCGGGTCCGGCCATTTACCGCCCCGACATCGACCTCGATGGAACGAAAACCCGTGTCCTCACCGATCAGATCCACTCGGTCGCGTCGACGCGGCTGGGACGCTTCATGGGCGCGCTCGGAGCCGGCGAACTCGCCGAACTCGACCAGGCTCTGATGCTGCGGTTGGGGCTCATCTAGCGGGTTCGTCGGCCCCGGCCGGGTGGTCGTGCGCCGGGCGGGGGGTGCGGGCGGCGAGGATGCCCCAGACGGCGAGCACGGTGTTCCAGAACATGACGACAGCGAGCGGGGTGAAGGAGCCCCGCAGGGCCGCGGTGCGGGACGGGTCGCCGACCCAGAGCACCAGGGCGGCCAGGGCGGCGGCGCCGATCGCGCAGGCGACCGTGCAGCGCACCCAGCCGGCGGCTTCGCGGCGTACCGCGGCGGGGCCCTGCTTCGGCGGCTTGACCGGCGCCGGCCCGCCCGCGAAGCGGTGGGCGAAGCGGACATCGGCCCACCGGATCATCGGATGCCCGTAGGCGACCGTGAAGCCCAGGTACAGGGCGCCGAGGCCGTGGCTGAAGTCGGCGGTGCCGCCCGATTGCAGGTGGACGGCGATCACCGTCAGCAGCACCACGTCCAGCACCGGCACGGCGAGCAGGAGCGCGGTGCTCAGCCGCTGGGCGCGCAGCAGGTAGCGGGCCGCCAGGCCGCCCACCACGAGCACCCAGAACATGACCTCGCAGGCCAGGATCACCGCCACGACCATCGGAACCGCCCCCGTTGCCGGCATCGCTGCGCGGACCCGTGCGTCCGCGGCGCCCCCAGCATCGGGCCGGGCGGGCCCCGCCGGCATCGGCAGGGCTGAGGAGATCGCCCTACGACCTTCGAAGTACGGCCGCGCGGCGCGCACATGCTGAGATAGGGGGGTGAGCCTGTTCCTGCGGCGCTACGCCTTCCTCGACCGGAGGGTCTTCGGCGTCCTCTACCTCGGCAGCACCCTGTGGGCGGTGGGCCACTTCGCCGTGGGCCTGGCCCTGTGGTTCCTGGGCGCCTACTTCACGCGGGCGGGCGCCGGTCCGCGGTCGTCCGCGGCCACCCTGGGCGCCGGCCTCGACCCCTGGTGGTTCCTTGCCACACTGTCCGCGGTGTGCCTGGCCGTGCTGTTCCGGCGCTCGGCGCCGGGGGCGGCCCTGGCGGTGGGAACGGCGGCGGTGGCCGCCGACATGCTCGTCGGGCCCTCCACCTGGGTGCTCGTGACCTACGGCGACGTCCTCTACGCCGCGTGCGTGTGGGGCCGCCGGCGGCTCGCCTACGGCACGCTCGCCGTCCTGGCCGCCGCGAGCGCGGCGCTGGTGGGGTTCCTGCTCTACCTGCTGGCGCTGGGCGCGCTGCCCGGCGGCCTGCTGACGGTGTTCCAGGCCGCGGGGATCCTCGTCCTGCTCTTCATCGCCCCGATGATCGCCGGGCTGAGCGTCCGCGAACACCACCTGCGCGCCGAGCTGGAGCGCGAGCGCGCCCGCCAGATCGAGCGGATGGCCGAGCTCGACCGGGGCAACGCCATCGCCGAGGAACGGGGCCGCATGGCACGCGAACTGCACGACGTCATCGCCAACCACCTCAGCGCCATCGCCGTGCAGTCCACCGCGGCGCTGTCCCTGCGCGACCCCGATCCCGCCCGCATCCGCCGGATCCTCTCGGTGGTCCGCGACAACAGCGTGCAGGGGCTGGCCGAGATGCGCCAGATGATCGGCGTGCTGCGCGCCGAGGACGACCTCGACCTGGAGCGGGTGATGCCCCGGCTCAGCGAGGCCGACCGGCTCGTCACCACCGCCCGTGAGGCCGGGCTGCGCGCCGAGACGGTCGAGACCGGCACCGCCCGGCCGCTGCCCGTCGGGGTCGACGCGGCCGCCTACCGCATCCTCCAGGAGTGCCTGACCAACGCGCTGCGCTACGCGGAGCCCCGGCGGGTGGACATCACGATCGACTACGGCGCCCCCGACGCCGGGGGGCGGGCGTTGCTGGTGCTGACCGCCGAGAACCCGGTCCCGGAGGTGGCCGGGCACACCTGGCGGTCGGAGCTGGGATCGGGGGCGGGCCTGGCGGGGATGCGCGAGCGGGTGGCGCTGCTCGGCGGCGACTTCGAGGCGGGGGCGCCCGGCGGCGACCCGCGCCGGTGGCGGGTCCGCGCGGCCCTGCCCCATGACATCGCGGACGGCGCCGTCGCGCGCGGCACGGAGATGGAGCGGGACACGTGATTCGAGTGGTCGTGGCCGAGGACCAGTGGGCCGTGCGGTCGGGGCTGGTGATGATCCTGGAGTCGGCGCCCGGCATCGAGGTCGTCGCCGAGGCGGCCGACGGCGAGCAGGCCGTGGCGGCGGTGCGGCGCACCGCCCCCGACGTCGTCCTCATGGACGTGCGGATGCCGCGCAAGGACGGCATCAGCGCCACCCGCGAACTCGCCGGAACAGGCACCGACGTGCTCATCCTGACGACGTTCGACCTCGACGAGTACGTGTTCGGCGCGCTGCGGGCCGGCGCCGCCGGGTTCCTGCTCAAGAACATCGAGGCCGATGAGCTGACCGAGGCGGTGCGGGTGGTCGCCCGCGGGGAGGGGATGATCGCGCCCGCGGTGACCCGGCGGCTCATCGCCGAGTTCGCCGGGGCCGGCGCCCGCACCGGCGCGGGCGGGGGCGGGCACGGCGTCGGACCGGCCGCCGTGGCCGAGCTGACCCCGCGCGAGCGCGAGGTGCTGGCGCGGATCGGCGAGGGCCTGTCCAATCAGCAGATCGCCCGCCGCCTGGGGATCACCGAGACCACCACCAAGACCCACGTCAGCCGCATCCTGGCCAAACTCGGCCTGCGCAGCAGGGTCCAGGCCGCGATCACCGCCCAGGAACTGGGCATCACCGGCCGGTGAGCCCCGCGAGCAGCGTGTCCAGGCCCTCGCGGAACTGCCGCTCGTGGTCGGCGCCGACGTCGCGCAGCGCCGCCACGTGCGGGAAGCGGCCGTCGACGGCCGCCGGGTCGGGGCCGGGCAGGCCGGCGGCGCGGACCTCGTGGACCACGGCGCCGGTGACGTAGGCGTCCAGGGCCGCTCCCGCGCGCACCACGGCGGGCCCGTTGAGGCCCGCCTCGGTGAACGCCGCGTAGTGCAGGTCCAGGGCGCGCAGCGCCGCGACGGAGTCGGGGCGCCGGTTGATGAGCAGCGGCAGCGCGCCGGAGTGGCGCAGCAGCCGCGCCCGGTAGTCGTGGGCCCACGCGCGCAGCCGGTCGTCCCACGGCCGGTCGTCGGCGGGGTCGTCGTCCGCGTCGTCCGCGCCGGCGTCGTCCGAGGCGTCGGAAGAGGGGTCCCCGGGCGTGAGGGGGGTGTCGGCGCGCGAAACGTCGGTGATGTAGTCCACGATCCCGTCGAACAGCGCTTCCTTGCCCAGGGGGAAGTGGTGGTAGACGGCCATGGCCTCGACCTCCAGGGCGTCGCCGAGGCGCCGCATGGTCAGTCGGCGCAGCCCTTGGCCGTCGATGATGCGCAGGGCCTCGGTGATGATGCGTTCGGCGCTCAGGCCGGCGTTGTTTCGGCTCACGGGCCCGATCATAGGCTTACCCTGTAAAGCACAGGTGATCGAACACACCTCCGCTCGCGTGGGTGATCTCCGACACCTTAGAGTGGCGTGCGACAGCACACCACTGACCCGGTCGGGAGCGAGCATGGCACGGAAGGTCGACGCCGACGCGCGGCGCCGCTACAGCGAGGACCAGGAGCACGCGGAGCGGCTGCCCGGCCTCTTGGAGCGCGTCGCGGCGGCCGAGCGGGCGCTCGGCGCCGCCCACGGGGCCGGGGCCGCAACCGAGGAGCTGCACCTGCTGAGCACGGCCCTGGACGCCGCCCTGACCGACGCCATGCGCGCCGCCTACGCCCGCGAACGCGTCCTGATCGGCCCGCGCGGCACCGACCGCATCTTCCGCCGCAAGCGCAGGGCCACCCCCGGCATCCGCCGCGCCACCGAACTCGCCGAGCGCCTGCTCTCGGCCCGCGAGGAGCACCGCCTGCACGGTGTCGAGCGGGTGCCGCGCCGAGTCGCCGCGGCCTGAGCGTGCGCGCCGCGCCCCCGGGTGGCAGGATCGACCCGGGGGCACGAGCGGTGCGCCACGCCGACGGGACGCACACACGCGGGTGAGAGGGCACGGGTAACGACGATGCGGGACACCATCCGAATCGATCCGGAGTCGAAGGTGCCCCCCTACGAGCAGATCCGTGCGGCGGTCGCCAACGCCGCGGCGAAGGGCGAGGTCCCCGTCGGCTACAAGCTGCCCACGGTGCGGGCGCTGGCGGGCCAGCTGTCCGTGGCGGTCAACACCGTCGCCCGCGCCTACCGCGAGCTGGAGCAGGCCGGCGTTGTCGAGACCCGCGGCCGTTCGGGGACGTTCGTGGCGGCCGGGGGCGACGCCCAGCGCGCCGAGGCGGTCAAGGCGGCCCGGGCCTACGCCGACGCCGTATCGCGGCTGGGCATCGCCCGTGAGGAGGCCCTGGACATCGTGGCGGCGGCCCTGCTGGGCTGACGGCGGCCGGGTCCCCGTTCCCGATGCCCGCCGGGCCGTCAGTGGGCGCGGGCGGGGTCGTCCAGGAGGCGGGGCGCGATGACCGCGATGGTCTCCTCCAGTTCCGCGACGGTGCCCGATCCGTGGAGCAGCAGGACCAACTCCTGGGTCCACACCTCGTGCAGCGCCCGCGCGAGGATCCGGGCGGCCGGGGCGGGGGAGTCGGCGGCCTCGGCGCCGTAGGCGCTGTAGAGCACCACCCAGGTGAGCCGCTCCTGTACCGCGGAGCGCCAGTCGACCACCGAGGCGTCGGCGGAGTTGGCGGCCCGGAGCATGGCGTCGGCGAGGTCGGGCTCGCGCATGATCCAGCGCGCGGTGCGGCCCAGGACGGCCGCCGCCCGCTCCCCCGGGGTGGCCCCCTCGACGGGGCGGCGCACGATCGCCTCCTCCAGGGAGGCGATCTCGTCGGCGAGCACCGCCACCAGGAGGTGGGTCTTCGAGGGGTAGTAGCGGTAGAGGGTCGCCAGTGCGACGTCGGCGCGGTCGGCGACGTCGCGCATGTGGACGTGCTCCAGACCGCCTCTGGCGGCCAGGGCCGCGGCGACCTTGAGGATGCGTGCCCGGCGCGTGCGCTCGTTGCGCTGGCGTGCGGTCATGGGGCGCTCGGGCGGCTGGGCGGTCACGGTCTCCCCGGTGGGTGCTGCTGCCGGGCGGTTCCGCCCGTTGACGTGCACCTGGAACCATAGCGACCCCGGCCCGCCGCCGCACGCCGGGCGCCCGCGGGCTCAGCCGCGGTGGATGCCCGCCACGGCGATCACATAGATGATGACGACCCCGATCCAGGACATGAGGATCCCGATGGGGCCGACGATGGCCCCGGAGATCGCCGACAGCGGGATGAGCACGCCCATGGAGATCAGGCCCATGATCAGCCGGGGGCTCTTCCACGCCTCGGTGTTGCTCTTGCGCTGCGGGGCGGCGGCGGGGGCCTGCGCGGCGAGGCCGGCGAGGTGGTGGCGGACGCGCTCGTCGATGCTCTGTTCCAGGCGCTCGGCGAGGGAGGCGGCGATCGCGTCGTCGTAGTCGGGGCCGAGGTCGCGGCCCGCGCGCAGGGACGCGGCGACGTCGTCGGGGGGAATCGCAGGTGCGGACATGGCGTCATTATTCACCCGATGGGCATCCATGACACCTGCGCGGAAGGCGCGGAAGGCGAAGTCGGGGAAAGGCCAGGGGGAACCCCGAGCCGCCCGCGCCCGCGGGCGGCCCGGGACGCGGGAACACGGCGGCCCCGCACCCGCCATGGGCGGGTGCGGGGCCGGGAACGGGACGCGCCCGGTCAGCTCGCGAAGTCGAGCAGCTGCTGCGCCCGGCTGGGGTGCCGCAGCTTGGACAGCGACTGCTTCTCCAGCTGCCGGATCCGCTCGCGGGTCAGGCCCAGGTGCTTGCCGATCTCGTCGAGGGTCCGCGGCCGGCCGTCCATCAGCCCGAAGCGCAGCGACATGATGGTGGCCTCGCGGGGTTCGAGGTCCTCCAGGGCACGCCGCAGCTGGTCGGCCATGAGCTGGCGGTCGACCACCTCCGACGCCTCGGAGGCGTCGATGTCCTCGATGAGGTCGCCGATGCGGGTCTCGCCGTCCTCGCCGATGGTGGAGTCGAGGCTGATCGGCTGCCGGGTGACCCGCAGCAGCTCCTCGATCTGGGTCGGCGTCTTGTCGAGTTCGAGCGCCAGTTCCTCGGGCGTGGGCTCGCGGCCGAGGGTCTGGTGCATGTCGCGCTCAAGGCGGCTGACCTTGCTCAGGAGCTCCAGCACGTGCACCGGCAGCCGGATGGTCCGCGCGGAGTCGGCGAAACCGCGCTGGATCGCCTGGCGGATCCACCACATGGCGTAGGTGGAGAACTTGAAGCCCTTGGTGTAGTCGAACTTCTCGACCGCCCGGATGAGCCCCAGGTTGCCCTCCTGCACGACGTCGAGCAGGGACATGCCGCGGTCGCTGTACTTCTTGGCGACCGAGACCACCAGCCGCAGGTTGGCCTCCAGCATGTGCTGCTTGGCGCGGCGGCCGTCCTCGGCGATCTCGGTGAGGTCCTCGCGCTCGGCCTCGTCGAGGTCGGCGCCCGCCGCGTCCTCCAGCGTGCCGAGCCGGAACTCGGCGTACAGGCCCGCCTCGATGCGCTTGGCGAGGTCGACCTCCTCCTCGGCGGTCAGCAGCTGCCTGCGGCCGATGGCCTTGAGGTAGGTGTGGACGGAGTCGCCCATGGCTGGGGACTGGTCGTCGAGGTCGGCCTCTGCGACGTCCTGTTCCGACGGGGATTTGCCCTTCGCGGCCTTCGTGCCGGCGGGTGCCGGGGCCGTGGCGGTGTCGATGGCCTCCTCGATCGCGTCGTCCTCGGCGTCGGGGTCGACGGACTCGACTCCGGTGTCGTCGCCCCCATTGGCGAGACGCACCCCGGCATCGGTCAGTTCACGCAGGATGGAGCGGCCGTCCGCCGGGCTGATACCGGCCGCCGAGAACGCGGAGCGGAGCTCTGTAAGGGACAGGTGTCCCTGGGAGCGCCCCCGGGTGATCAGCTCGTCCAGAGCCGCGGACGCGGTGTCGCCGGCGTCGGCGGACTCGGCCACCGTGGGAGAAGTGGCTAGGGCAGTGCGCGACATGTTGGCACCTCCCTCCCTTCCAAGACGTCAGGCGCGTGGCGGGTAAGGAATCCGCCGTCTTGACGCGCCAATATGTCTAACGTGTCAGAGAGTCAAATGTTCCCGGTCTCGATTGGATATCGCCGGTCGTGGCCTAGATCACGACGGCTGAAGTGGCCGTCGGGTCGGTCGAGCGGGTATAGCGCGCCATCGGTGTGGGAGCGGTCCCGGCCGTGGTGGGCGGGCCGTCCGGGTCGTCGCGGCCGTGGTGGCGGCCCCGGCCCCGCCGCGTGGTCCGCACCGCCGGCCTCCTCCGCTGGATAGGGAATCGGACGCTCAGGTAGACGCCTGCGGCGGGGGAGAAGTTCCCTGATTCTCCCGATCGCTGCTCGCGCGTCCGGTTCCGGCCCGGGGCCGGAACCGGGGGAGCCGGTCAGGCCGGCCCGCGCAGCGCCGCGAGATCGGGCTTTCCGGAGGTCAGCAGCGGGATCCGCGCCCGGACCTCCAGTTCGTGGGGCGCGGCATAGGCCGGCAGGTCCGCGCGCACGCGGGCGCGCACCTCGGCCAGCGTGGGCGGGTGCGCGGGGTCGGCGGCGACCACCACGGCGGTCACCCGGTGGCCCCACTCGGCGTCGGGCCGGCCCACCACCACGGCCTCGGCCACCGACGGCAGGTCGCCCACCAGGGCGGCCACCTCGGAGGGGACCACTTTGTGGCCACCGGTGTTGATCAGGTCGTCGGCCCGGCCGCGCACGTGCAGCCGGCCGTCGGCGCCCAGGCGCCCCAGATCGCCGGTCCGGAACACGGGGTGGCCGGAAGCGGACGGGGACACCTGTGCGCGCGTGCGCTCCGCGTCGAGCCGGTACCCGGAGAACAGGACCGGCCCCGAGAGCAGGATGCGGCCGTCGCCGTCCACATCCGCCTCCACCCCGTTCAGCGGGACCCCGTCGTAGACGCAGCCGCCGCAGGTCTCGCTCATCCCGTAGGTGGTGACGACCCGTCCGCCGGCGGCGCGCGCGCGTGCCAGCAGCCGGGGCTCGGCGGCGGCCCCGCCGAGCACGATCACGCCGAACCGCGACAGGTCGGCGCCGGCGTCGAGCATCCGGCGCAGCTGCGTGGGGACCATCGACACGTGCGGGCGCCGCTCCTCGGCGGCGGCCATGGCGGCGGCCGGGTCGAAGTCCAGGAACAGCGGTTCGGATCCCGTGGCCAGCGCCCGGACGACCACCTGGAGCCCCGCGATGTGCGCGGTCGGCAGGACGCACAGCCACGCGTCACCGGGGCCGGCGCCCACGCGCTCCACCGAGGAGCGCGCGGAGTGCAGCAGAGCGGACGCCGACAGCTCCACCCCCTTGGGGGTCCCCGTGGAGCCCGAGGTCGCGATGGTGACGGCGGTGTCCTCCCCGGTCGCGGCGGGATCGGGCAGGGCGGCGGTGCCCTCGGGGGTGCGCAGGGCGTCCGGGCGCAGCGCGGCGAGCAGGGCGCGGACCCGGGGGGCGGGGGTTCCGGGGTCGATCGGCAGCAGGGCGGGGCCGCGGCCGTCGAGGGCCGCGGACACGAGGGCGGTGAGGTGCGCGGGCTCCAGGCCCATCACCGCGTGCAAGGGACGGTTGACCACGTCGACCAAGGTTAACGGGGTGCGGTGCGCCCCGTCCCTCCCGAGGGCCGGCTCCGCGCCGCCGGGGTCCCCGCCGCCGCCCCGGGCCGGGCCCACCCGCCGGTTCGCGGTGGTGGAGGACCCGCCGCGCCGCGCGGACGTGTGCGGACCGCTGTTCGGCCGGGGAGGGAGGGGCCACTAGAGTTGGCGACCGGACAGAGCGGGCATCCCGGCCGGTGGGCGGGGCCCGGCCGGCAGGGTGAGGAGAGAGCCGAATCGTGAGCGACGTCGAATGGCAGCGGTCGGGCGAGTACAGCGACATCATCTATGAGACCGCTGAGGGCATCGCCAAGATCACGATCAACCGCCCCGAGCGCCACAACGCCTTCCGCCCGCAGACGCTGTTCGAGCTCCAAGAGGCGTTCAACCTCGCCCGCGACGACTCCGAGGTCGGGGTCGTCATCTTCACCGGGGCCGGCGACAAGGCGTTCTGCTCGGGCGGCGACCAGAAGATCCGCGGCGACGACGGCTACATGGGCGACGACGCGGTGGCCCGCCAGGGCATCGGCCGGCTCAACGTCCTCGACCTCCAGGTGCAGATCCGCCGCCTGCCCAAGCCCGTGATCTGCATGGTCGCCGGCTGGTCCATCGGCGGCGGCAACGTGCTCCAGGTGTGCTGCGACCTCACCATCGCCGCCGACAACGCCCGGTTCGGCCAGACCGGCCCCAAGGTCGGCTCGTTCGACGGCGGCTACGGCTCCTGGCTGCTCGCGCAGACCGTCGGCCTGAAGAAGGCCCGCGAGATCTGGTACCTGTGCCGCCAGTACGACGCCCAGGAGGCGCTGGACATGGGCATGGTCAACACCGTGGTCCCGCTGGAGCGGCTGGAGGAGGAGACGGTCGCCTGGGCGCGGGAGATGCTGGAGAAGTCCCCGCTGGCGCTGCGCATGGTCAAGGGCGCCATCAACGCCGTCAGCGACGGCGCGGCGGGCATGCAGCAGTTCGCCGGCGATGCCACGATGCTCTACTACATGAGCGAGGAGGCCCAGGAGGGCCGCGACGCCTTCAAGGAGAAGCGCCGCCCCGAGTTCGACCGGTTCCCGCGGCGCCCGTAGGGGCCGTCGAGACGCCGGTGCCCCGCCGCGACGGCCGCGGCGGGGCGGGAACGGGGAAGTGGGTTGACGATGGACGAGGCCGCCGCGGGGCGCGCCTTCGCGATACCGATGCGGACGCGGTTCCGCGGTGTCACCGCGCGTGAAGGGCTGCTGGTGCGCGGCGCGGCCGGCTGGGGCGAGTTCTCGCCCTTCCCGGAGTACGGGCCGCGCGAATGCGCCCGCTGGTGGGCGGCCTGCCGCGAGGCGGCGGAGGAGGGCTGGCCGGCCCCGGTACGCGACCGCGTCCCGGTCAACGCCACCGTCCCGGCCGTCGGCCCGGAGGAGGCGGCGCGCATCGTCGCCGCGTCCGGCTGCGGCACGGCCAAGGTCAAGGTCGCCGAGGCCGGGCAGGACCCGGCCGAGGACATCGCCCGGGTCGAGGCGGTCCGCGACGCCATCGGGCAGGGCGGCAGGGTCCGCATCGACGCCAACGGCGGCTGGGACGTCGCCGCGGCGCTGCGCATGCTCCGCGAACTGCGCGGGTTCGACCTGGAATACGTCGAGCAGCCCTGCCCCACCCTGGAGGAGCTGGCCGAGGTGCGCCGCCGCGGGGGTGTCCCGGTGGCCGCCGACGAGTCCGTCCGCCGCGCCGAGGACCCGCTCAAGGTGCGGGCGGCCGGGGCGGCCGACATCGTCGTACTCAAGGTCCAGCCGCTGGGCGGGGTGCGGGCCGCACTGCGCGTGGCCGAGGCGTGCGGGCTTCCGGTCGTGGTCTCCAGCGCCGTGGAGACCTCCGTGGGGCTGGCGGCCGGGGTGGCGCTCGCCGCGGCGCTGCCGGACCTGGACCACGCCTGCGGCCTGGGCACCGCGCGGCTGCTCGCGGCCGATGTCACCGCCGACCCGCTGCTGCCGGAGGGCGGCTACCTGCCGGTGCGCCCGGTGCGGGTGGACGAGGAGCGGCTGCGCGCGGTCGAGATCGACCCGGCCACCTGGCGGGAGCGGCTGCGCCTGGCGCGCGCGGAATTCCCGGCGGGCGATTCCGCCGGGGGCGCCGGCGGCCCGACCGCACGTCAGAGCGGGCCCGATGAGGGGTCGCACATGGCGCAGAGCGGTCGAAATGACGGTTTCTCCGGAGGAGACCGCTTCCGGGCGTGATACTGGGTAGCAGTGGGACGGGCGGGGGAGCGCCCGATCCGGACGGCACCGTGGCCGGTCTCGCGGCCGGGGGAGGGACGGATACCGTTGCACCACGCGTTGCAGCGGTCGGGGCCGGGTAGGTCAGCGGACATTCGGCCCGGGGCACCACGGCGTGTCCGGGGCAGGAGCGGAGACGGCCGCCGCCGGGCCGCGGGGGCGTCGGCGGCCCTACGGCCGAACCCGCCGTATCCGCTCCACACATGACGAATTAGAGAGTATGCATGAACCCGTCTACCGCCCTGGCGCGTGTCCTCGTCGATGAACTGGCCCGGTGCGGGCTCGCCGAGGCCGTCATCGCGCCGGGGTCGCGTTCCACGCCCCTGGCGCTCGCCCTCGTCGCCCACCCCCGTATCCGTTCGCACGTGCGGATCGACGAGCGCTCCGCGTCGTTCCTGGCCCTGGGCCTGGCCCGCGCCTCGCGCCGGGCGGTCGCACTGGTGTGCACGTCGGGCACCGCCGCCGCGAACTTCCACCCGGCCGTCCTGGAGGCGGAGCAGAGCGGCGTGCCGCTGCTGGTGCTCACCGCGGACCGCCCGCCCGAACTGCGCGGGACCGGTGCCAACCAGACCGTCGACCAGATCGAGCTGTTCGGCACCGCGGTGCGGATGTTCACCGAGGTCGGCGTGGCCGATCCGGTGCCGGGCATGGTGGCCTACTGGCGGTCCCTGGCCTGTCGCGCCTGGGCGGCCACCGGCCCGCAGCGGCCGGGCCCGGTCCACCTCAACCTCGCCTTCCGCGACCCGCTCGTGCCCGACGAAGGGGCCGCGGCGGAGCGCGCCTGGCCCGAGCCGCTGGAGGGCCGTGCGGGCGGCAGACCCTGGATCGCCGTCCCGGGGCGGTGCCCCGAGCCCGAGCCGCTGTCCCTCCCGCCGGTCGAGCGCGGGGTCATCGTGTGCGGCGACGGCGACTACGACCCCGTCCCCTACCTCGCGCTGTCCCTGCGGACCGGCTGGCCGCTGCTCGCCGAGCCCACCTCCAACGCCCGCAGGGCCGACGCGATCTCGACCTACCGGCAGCTCCTGGCCGTGCCGGAGTTCGTCGACCGGCACGAACCCGACCTGGTCGTCAGCGTCGGGCGCCCGGGGCTCTCGCGGCAGATGTCGGCCTACCTGCGGCGCGCGCGCCGCCATGTCGTCGTGGCCGACCCGCTCTCCTTCGCCGATCCGGTGCGCACCGCCACCGAGGTCGTTCCCGCGGTGGCGGCCCACCCCGATGCCGTCCCGGACACCGCGTGGTCGCGCTCGTGGCAGCGGGCCGAGGCCGCGGCCCGCACGGCCGTGGACGCGCTGCTCGACGGCGAGGAGGCGCTGAGCGAGCCGCGCCTGGCCCGCGACCTCGCCGGCCACCTGGCCAACGGCTCGCTGCTGTTCGCCGGGTCGAGCATGCCCATCCGCGACCTGGACGCGGCGATGTCCGCCCGGTGCGGGGCGCGGATCATCGGCAACCGGGGGGTCAGCGGGATCGACGGCACCGTCTCCACCGCCATCGGCGCCGCCCTCGCCCACCAGAGCGACGGCGGCGGGAGCGCCTACGCCCTGATCGGCGACCTGGCGATGCTCCACGACCAGAACGGGCTGGTGATCGGCCCGGGCGAGCCGCGGCCGGACCTGGTGCTCGTGGTGGTCAACAACGACGGCGGCGGCATCTTCTCCGGCCTGGAGCAGGCGGGCCACCCCGACTTCGAACGCGTCTTCGGTACCCCGCACGGGGTGTCGATGGAGCGCGTGGCGGCCGTGGCCGACCTCCCCTACACACGCCTGGAATGGGCCACCGACCTGCCGAAGGCCGTGCTGGGCGAGGGGCTGCGCATCGTCGAGGTCTGCACCGGCCGCCCCGCCTCCGCGCAGCTGCGCCGCGCCCTCCAGGACACCGTGACCCGGGCCATCGCGGACGGGGGCGCCTGAGCCCGCGGCCCGCGGGGGACCCCGGATCCCGCGGGCGCACGCGCGCCGCGGATACTGGGGCCATGGCCGAGCTGCTGCACCTGACCGAACTGGAGCGCTGGCGCGACGGGGACGGCGACGTCACCGCCGCGTCGCTGGCCACCGAGGGCTTCGTGCACGCCTCGCCCGACGAGGCGACGCTGCTCGCCGTCGCCGGCCGCTTCTACGCCGACACGGCGGCCGACCTGGTCGTGCTCGTGATCGACGCCGACCTCCTCGGCGCCGAGGTGCGCTGGGAGGCCGCCGCCCCGTCCCCGCCGCCCGGTGTCCCCGCCGGCACGCTCTTCCCGCACATCTACGGCCCCATCCCCCGCGCCGCCGTCATCGGCACCGCCACCCTGCGCCGCGGCCCGGACGGGGTCTACACGGGGCTGGAGCCGGTGGACGGGGCCCGGCGGGACGACGGGCCGCTCAGCCGACGATGACGACCTCGAGGGTGCGGGGGCCGTGGACGCCCTCGACCCGGTCGAGTTCGATGTCGCTGGTCGCCGACGGGCCGCTGATCCAGGTGAGGGGGCGGCGGGGGTCCAGGCGCGGAAGGGCCTGGGGGACCCCTTCGACCACCTGGTCGGTGCGGACCACGCAGATGTGCAGGTCGGGGACGAGGGTCAGGGCCCGCCGGCCCTGCGCGGTCCCGGTGTCCAGGACGATGGTGCCGGTCTCCGCGATCGCGACCGCGCATCCGGTCACCACGCCGTCGACCGCGTCGAGGTCGCGGACCGCCAGCCCGTCGTCGCGGACCACGGCCGCCGCGGTGGCGGAGAACCACCCCTCGGGCGCGTCGGGGGGCGCGGCGACCCGGTGCGCCGACCGGCGCTCCAGCGCCGCCGCGATCGCCCCGGGCAGCCCGTCGGCACCGACCCGGCTGACGGTCGCCCTGTAGTCCTCCAGGCGGTCCACGAGCAGCCCGATCGGCTCGCCCTGCCCGTGGGAGGCGGCGTAGTCGCGCGGGACGGGGACGTCGTCCGGCCGCTCGTCGCGGGGGACGTCGCCCAGCGCCGAGCGCACCCGGCGCAGGACCTTGTCGCGCGATCCGCTCATCGGGGGCCCTCCTGTTCTCCCCTGCCGGTATCCCGGGAGCGCCACCAGGAGCGGAAGGACGCTTCGGGGATCTCGGGGACGTCGCGGGTGTCGGTCCAGGCCGCGCCCGGGCCGGGCAGGTGGCGGGGGACCAGGGAGCGCGCCGAGGACGCCGCGCGCTGGGCCAGGTCCAGCCGGCGCCGGTCGCCGAGCACCCACCCGGCGGCACCCATGGCCGCCTTCTCGGCGCGGTGCCCCGGGCCGCCCGCGACCTCCTCCCGCAGGTGCACCAGCACCTCGGGGATGTCGATGGCGACCGGGCACACCTCGTAGCACGCCCCGCACAGCGACGACGCGAAGGGCAGCGCCGCGTCCACCTCCGAGGCGGTGCCGCGCAGCTGCGGGGTGAGGATCGCCCCGATCGGCCCGGGGTAGACCGACCCGTAGGCGTGGCCGCCGGTGCGCTCGTAGACCGGGCAGATGTTCAGGCAGGCCGAGCAGCGGATGCAGCGCAGGGCCTGGCGGCCGACGGTGTCGGCGAGGACGTCGGTGCGCCCGTTGTCGAGCAGGACCACGTGCACGTTCTGCGGGCCGTCGCCGGGCGTCACCCCCGTCCACACCGACGTGTAGGGGTTCATCCGCTCCCCGGTGGAGGACCGCGGCAGGAGCTGGAGGAAGACCTCCAGGTCCGCCCAGGTCGGGATGGTCTTCTCGATGCCCACCACGGAGATCAGGGTCTCGGGCAGCGTCAGGCACATGCGCCCGTTGCCCTCGGACTCCAGCACCACCAAGGAGCCGGTCTCGGCCACCGCGAAGTTCGCGCCGGAGACCGCCACCTTGGTGCGCAGGAACCGCTCGCGCAGGTGCACCCGCGCGGCCTCGGCCAGGGCGCGGGGGTCGTCGCCCAGACCTTCGGGCGCGGGCACGCCCCAGTCGGCCATGCGGTCGCGGAAGATCTCCCGGATCTCCGCCCGGTTGCGGTGGATGGCCGGCACCAGGATGTGCGAGGGGAGGTCGTCGCTGAGCTGGACGATCAGCTCGGCCAGGTCGGTCTCGTAGGCGGTGATGCCCGCCTCCTCCAGCGCCTGGTTGAGCTCGATCTCCTGGGTGGCCATCGACTTGACCTTGACGACGTCGCGCTCGCCGGTCGCGCGGACCAGGTCGGTGACGATGCGGTTGGCCTCGGCGGCGTCGGCGGCCCAGTGGACGTGCCCGCCCGCCGCGGTGATCGCCTCTTCCAGCCGCTCCAGGTGGACGTCCAGGTGGCGCAGGGTCCGGTCCTTGATGGCGGCTCCCGCGGCGCGCAGCCGCGCCCAGTCGTCCAGCTCGCCCACGACCACGCCCCGCTTGTCGCGGATCGTGTGCGTGGCCTTGCGCAGGTTGTGCCGCAGCTGGGCGTCGCCGGTGGCGGCGCGGGCGGCGGCGGGGAACGCGGGCATCCCGACGAAGGTGCTGCTCATATGGCGGCGGGCTCCTGTTCGGTCGAGGCGAGGATCTCGGCGAGGTGGACCGCCTTCACGCCGGAGCGGGCGCGGTCGAGGGTCCCGCCGATGTGCATGAGGCAGGAGTTGTCGACGGCGCACAAGACCTCGGCGCCGGTCGCGGCGACGTTGCGCGCCTTGTCGGCCCCCATGGCCGCCGACACGTCGGGGTTCTTCACCGCGAAGGTGCCGCCGAACCCGCAGCACTCGCGCTCGCCGGCCAGCTCCACCAGCTCCAGGCCGCGCACGGCGCGCAGCAGCCGGTAGGGCCGGTCGCCCAGCTTGAGCAGCCGCAGCCCGTGGCAGGTGGGGTGGTAGGTGACGGTGTGCGGGAAGTAGGCGCCGACGTCGGTCACCCCCAGGACGTCCACCAGCAGCTCCGAGAGGTCGTACACGCGCGGGGCGACGCGGTCGGCGGCGCGGGCCAGGCGGCTGCCCGGCGCGCCCAGGCGCGGGTAGTTGTCGCGGACCATCGCCGCGCACGACCCCGAGGGGGCCAGGACGGCGTCGGCGTCGGCGAAGGTCTCCACGAACCCGACCGCGAGCCGCTGGGCGTCGCGCCGGTAGCCGGTGTTGTAGTGCATCTGGCCGCAGCAGGTCTGCTCCTCGGGGAACACGACCTCGTGCCCCAGCCGCTCCAGCAGCCGTACCACCGCGCGCCCGGTGCCGGGGAACAGGGTGTCGTTGACGCAGGTGATGAACAACGCGATCCGCATGCGCTCCCTCGATCCCGGCGCGGCCGGTGGCGGCCGAGCCGGACGTGTGTGCCCGGTTCCCGGGAGAGGGGCCCGCGACCGACTCTAGGGCCGGGCGCGGCGTTCCCCGGGGAGGCGGCCGGGTGTGGCGGTGCCGGGGCGGTGTCGGCCGCCGCCGGCGCGCGTGTGCGCCCGTCCGCCCTAGGGGCGGTGGTCTGATGACTCGTCGTTCGAATGCGCTTTCCCATCGGAAGGGACGGCCTGATCGGGTCAGATTACGGTAATTGGTCCGATCACTTTTACGCGGCGGGCGGGCGGGGTGTCAAGATGGTGGGCGTGGCCGGCCGTCGCCCCGGCCGCGTCCCCGAGAGCGAACGGAAGGAGCCCGCGTGACCATGCCCGACACCGCCGCTGCGGCGCCCGCGCCGGGGCGCATGCCGGTGACCCAGCGGGCGATCGAGCGGATCAAGGCCCGTATCGCCGACGGCACCCTGCGCCCCGGCGACCGACTGCCCACGGAGCGCGACCTGTCGGCCGACCTGGGCGTGTCCCGCAGCTCCATGCGCGAGGCCATCCGCGCGCTGACCACGCTCGGCGTGCTGGAGGCGCGCCACGGCGCCGGCGTCTACGTGACCGCCCTGCGCCCCGGCGACCTGCTGGAGGCCTTCTCCGTCCTGGCCGAGGTCTCCCAGGGCGAGACCCTGGTCGAGGTCCTCCAGGTGCGCCGGATGCTGGAGCCGGCCGCCACCGCCCTGGCCGCCGCCCGCGCCGACGACGACCAGCTCCGGCGCCTGGGCGCGCTGGTCGACCGCATCGGCTCCGGCGACGAGGGCGACACGGTCTCCGCCGACCTCACCTTCCACCAGGCCATCGTCGAGATCACCGGGAACGCCACCCTGGCCGCCATCAACAACGGCCTGTCCTCGCGGACCTTCAACGCCCGGGTCTGGCGCGGCCACCGCGAGGCCGGCCTGGCGGCGCGGCTGCGGGAGGACCACGCGCGGATCCACCGCGCCCTCCTGGCCCGCGACCCCGATGCCGCCCGCGCCGCCGCCACCATGCACGTCCTGGAGGTCGAGCGCTGGCTGCGCGCCGACCTGGACGCCCCGGCCGATCCCGGTTTCGCTCCCGAAGCCGCGCGGGACGGGCGGGGTGCGGGGTTAGGGTGAGGGGCATCCACCCGCTTTGCGACCCAGGAGACCCCAGCCGTGTCGGATCCTTTCGTCCACCTGCACGTCCACACCGAGTACTCGATGCTGGACGGTGCGGCCAAACTGAAGCCGCTGTTCGCCGAGGCGAAGCGGCTGGGGATGCCCGCCGTGGCGATGACCGACCACGGGAACATGTTCGGGGCCTATGAGTTCTGGCAGCAGTCCAAGGGGACCGGGGTCAAGCCGATCATCGGGATCGAGGCCTATGTCGCCCCCGGGTCGCGCTTCCACAAGAAGCGGATGAAGTGGGGCCAGGCGCGCGACGCCGACGGCGACTCCGCCGAGGGCGGCAAGGACATCTCGGGCGGCGGCCGGTACCTGCACATGACCATGTGGGCCCGCAACGCCCAGGGGCTGCGCAACCTGTTCCGCATGTCGTCCCTGGCCTCGTTCGAGGGCTACTACATGAAGCCCCGCATGGACCTGGACCTGATGGCGGAGCACTCCGACGGCGTCATCGTCTCCACCGGCTGCCCCTCCGGCGGCGTGCAGACCCGGCTGCGGCTGGGCCAGGAGCAGGAGGCCGTCGACTACGCCGGCCGCCTCGTGGACATCTTCGGCCGCGACAACGTCCTGCTGGAGCTGATGGAGCACGGGGTGCCCATCGAGCGCGAGGTCCGCGACGGCCTGCTGCGGGTGGGCAAGAAGGTGGGCCTGCGGCCCCTGGTCACCAATGACTCCCACTACGTCACCGAGGACCAGGCCGAGGCGCACGACGCGCTGCTCGCGGTCGGCGTCGGCAAGAACCTCGACGACCCCAACCGGTTCAAGTTCAACGGGTCGGGCTACTACGTCAAGACCGCCGACGAGATGCGGGCCCTGCTGTCCCTGGACGAGTGGGCCGAGGGCTGCAAGAACACCCTGTGGGTGGCCGAGCAGGTCGAAGAGGGCTGCTACGACGAGGTGTTCGCCCACCGCGAACTCATGCCCGAGTTCCCCGTCCCCGAGGGCGAGTCGCAGTCGTCGTGGCTGCGCAAGGAGGTCGTGCGCCTCACGCCCACCCGCTACCCCGACGGCGCCTCCGACGAGGTCCAGCGCCGCATCGACTACGAGCTGTCCATCATCGAGGAGATGGGCTTTCCCGCCTACTTCCTCGTGGTCTCCGACATCTGCCAGCACGCCCGCAAGAACGCGATCGCCCTGGGCCCGGGCCGCGGGTCGGCGGCCGGCTCGATGGTCGCCTACGTCCTGGGGATCACCGATCTGGACCCGGTCTACCACGGCCTGCTGTTCGAGCGGTTCCTCAACCCCGAGCGCGTCTCCATGCCCGATGTCGACCTGGACTTCGACGAGCGCAAGCGCGGTGACATGATCCGCTACGTCACCGACCTCTACGGCGACGAGCGCGTCTCCCAGATCCTCACCTTCGGCACCATCAAGGCCAAGGCCGCGGTGAAGGACTCCACCCGCATCCTCGGGCTGCCCTACGCCATCGGCGACAAGATCACCAAGGCGTTCCCGCCGGCCGCGGGCGGCAAGGAGATCCCCCTCGGCGCGATCTACGACGAGTCCCAGGAGCGCTACAGCGAGGCATCCGAGCTCCGCCAGATGCAGGAGAACGACCCCGAGACCCGCCGGGTCCTGGAGACCGCGCGCGGCATCGAGGGCCTGACCCGCGGCACCGGCGTCCACGCGGCCGGGGTGATCCTGTCCAAGGAGCCGCTGCTCGACGTCATCCCGCTGCACAAGCGCGACACCGACGGCGCCATCATCACCGGGTTCCCCTACCCTCAGTGCGAGGAGATGGGGCTGCTCAAGATGGACTTCCTGGGCCTGCGCAACCTCACGATCATCGACGACGCCATCCAGAACGTGAAGTCCAACGAGGGCGTCGACATCGACTGGTCGACCATCGGCGACGACGACAAGAAGACCTACGAGCTGCTGGCGCGCGGCGACACCCTGGGCGTGTTCCAGCTCGACGGCACGGCCATGCGCGCCCTGCTGCGGCGGATGCAGCCCACCGCGTTCTCCGACATCACCGCCGTCAACGCGCTGTACCGGCCCGGCCCGATGGCCGCCAACGCCCACAACGACTACGCCGACCGCTCCAACGGGCGCCAGGAGATCACGCCCATCCACCCCGAGCTCGGCGAGGCGCTGGACCCGATCCTCAAGGAGACCTACCACGTCCTGGTCTACCAGGAGCAGATCATGGCGATCGCCCAGCAGCTCGCCGGCTACAGCCTGGGCGGCGCCGACCTGATGCGCCGGGCCATGGGCAAGAAGAAGAAGGAGGCCCTGGAGAAGGAGTACGTGACCTTCCAGGCGGGCATGCTGGAGCGCGGGTTCTCCCAGGACGCGATCACCACGCTGTGGGAGGTCATGCTGCCCTTCTCCGGGTACGCGTTCAACAAGTCCCACGCCGCCGGCTACGCCATCCTCAGCTTCCGCACCGCCTACCTCAAGGCCAACCACCCCGCGTCCTACATGGCGGCGCTGCTCACCTCCGTGGGCGACGACAAGGACAAGATGGCGGTCTACCTCGCCGAGTGCCGCAAGATGGGCATCAAGGTGCTGCCGCCCGACGTCAACGAGTCGGGCCTGCGCTTCACAGCTGTGGGCCGCGACGTCCGCTTCGGGCTGGGGGCGGTCCGCAACGTCGGTGTCAACGTGGTCGACTCGATCGTGCGGACCCGCGCCGAGAAGGGCAAGTTCGCGAGCTTCGTGGACTTCCTCTCCAAGATCGAGCTGGCCGCCTGCAACAAGCGCGTCGTCGAGTCGCTGATCAAGGCCGGCGGGTTCGACTCGCTGGGCCAGCCCCGCATGGACCTCGTCACCCACCACGAGACCGCGGTCGACGCGATGATCGGCGCCAAGAAGCAGGAGGCCAACGGCCAGTTCGACCTGTTCGGCGGGGGCGACGAGAGCGAGGAGCCCGCGGCGCCCATCGGCCTGGACATCGCCTGGAACAACGACCGGGAGTGGGACCGCAAGACCAAGCTCGCCCTGGAGCGCGAGATGCTCGGCCTCTACGTCTCCAGCCACCCGCTGGCCGGGGCCGAGCGCATCCTGGCCCGCAACCGCGACACCTCCATCCTGGAGATCGTCAACGGCGAGCGCCGGCACATGAGCGAGGTCCGCATCGCCGGGCTCATCTCCTCGGTCGAGCGGCGCGTCAGCAAGACCGGCAACCAGTGGGCCAAGCTCGTCATCGAGGACCTCGACGGCTCGACGGAGGCGCTGTTCTTCTCCGAGTCCTACACCCTCTACTCCACGGTGTTCGCCGCCGACACCGCGGTGTCCATCAAGGGCAAGGTCAAGGAGCGCGAGGGCGAGTACTCCATCCAGGCCAACGAGATGTCCCTGCTGGACATCGCGCACGTATCGGAGGGGCCCGCGCCGGTGCTGCTGCGCGTGCAGACCCAGCGCCTCGACGCCGAGCTCGTCGACGAGCTCAAGCGCGTGCTCCAGACCCACCGCGGGGACACGCCGGTGACCCTGCGCGCCGAGCACCCGGTCCAGTCCCGGATCTACGAGCTGCCGGACTATTCGGTGGAGATGACCCCGGCGTTCTCCGGCGACGTCAAGTCGCTGCTGGGCGCCGATGCCATCACCTACTGACGGGGGGCGCGCGACGCCGCGGCGGCCGGCCCCGGGCGAAGGGCCGGCCGCCGCGGCGTCCCGCGGGTCAGGCGGCCGCGGGCCCGCCCAGCCGTTCGAGGACGTCGCGGACGGTGTCGCGCAGCAGCCCCGCCTTGTAGGCGGTCTGGCGGAGCGGGGTGCACAGGCCGGTCACGCCGTCGACGGCGCCGGCGACCGCGTGCAGGGTGAGCCGCCGGCCGGTCAGCGCCTCCTCGACCGCGGGCAGGCGCAGCGGGGTCCGTGCCACACCGCCCACCGCGACCGCGACCGCACCGGCGTGGCCGTCCTCGCCCGGAACCACCCGGGCGACGGCCTCCACGAGCGGCCATTCGCCCCGGGAGCGGGCGGTCGCCCTGCGGTAGGCGGCGCGCTCGCCGACGGCGGGCACCGGCAGGCGGACGCCGGTGAGCAGCCGCCCCTGCTCCAGGACGTGGTCGCGGGTGGGGTCGGTGCCGTCGTAGAGGTCGGCGACGGGCATCGGCGGGGCGCCCTCCACCTCCACCACGGCGTCGTAGGCCAGGAGGGCCACCGCCAGCGACGACGGGTGCGGCGCCGCGCACGGACCCTGGTCGATCACCGTGCCGTAGCGGTGGTCGCCCTCGCGGGCCGGGCAGGAGTCGCCGCCGCTCTGGAAGCAGCTGAACGCCGCGTTGCGGAAGTACCAGCACCGGTTGCGCTGGAGCAGGTTGCCGCCGATCGTCCCGGCGGCCCGGATCTGCGGGGTGGCGAGGGCGCCCGCGGTCGCGGTCAGGGCCGGATAGGCGTCGCGCAGGCGCGGGTCGGCGGCGATCGCGGCGACCGTGGTGGTGGCGCCGATCCGGGCCGACCCGTCGTCCGCCCAGTCCACCCCGCTGAGCTCCGCTACCCGGTGCAGGTCGGTGAACGGTCCGGCGGCCGTGCCGGCCGCGAGGCGGGCCATGACGTCGGTCCCGCCCGCCCGGGCCTCGGACCCGGTGTCGCGCAGGGCCGCCACCGCGGCGGGAATGTCGAGTGGAGGTGTCACGCGTTGATCCCTTCGAGGACGCGGTCGGGGCGGATGGGCAGGTGGCGGGGGCGCCACCCGGTGGCGTCGCGCACGGCGTTGCCGATCGCGGCGGCGACGCCGACCGTGGCGACCTCGCCGAGGCCCACGCCGCCGCCGGTGACGTGGTCCCACCCCTCCTGGTTGAAGTGCACCTCGATCTCGGGGGTGTCGCCGATACCGGGGATGCGGTAATCCTCCAGGTTGTCGGTGAGGACGGTGCCGGTGGCGGGGTCGGTGACCCGCTGTTCGAACAGCGCGTAGCCGACGCCCTGCACGACCGCGCCCTCGACCTGGTTGCGGGCCAGGCGGTCGGCGTAGATGCGGCCGGCCGAGACCCCCGCCCAGCAGCGGGTCGCCCGCACGGCCCCCAGGAGGGTGTCGACCTCGACCTCCATGACGTGCACCGCCCCGCTGAACCCGCGGCCGATGGCCGCCCCGTCGCCGATGGAGAACGGGGTGAGGTAGCCGCGGCGGTCGCGGCGGCGCCTCCCGGTCACGCGTACCCCCTCTGCGGCGTCGAGGACGGCGGTCGGCACCGCCCCGTTCGCGGGCGCCGACGGGGTGCGCGACCGCAGCGCCTCGCGCAGCAGCCGCGCGGCCTCGGCCGTGGCCGGAGCCACCGACGTCGTCGTGCGGCTGCCGGTCGAGCTGGGGCCGTGCACGGCGTCGCCGGACCCGGTCTCGACCCGGATCCGGTCGTGGGGGAGCCCCAGCTCGGCGCGGAGTACCTCGCCGATCACCGAGCGCACGCCGGTGCCGATGTCCTGGGTCGAGGTGCGCGCGACGACCGTGCCGTCCTCGACCGACAGTTCGACCCGGGCTCCGGGGTCGAGCAGGTAGAGCCAGTTCGAGGCGGCGACCCCCACGCCGCGGCGGTAGCGGCCGGTGCGGCCGCCGCGCGGCCGGTCGCGCCAGGCGGGCAGGGCCGCCGCCCAGTCGTAGAGGGCCCGGCGCTTGGGGTTGCCGTCCCACCGGCGGCGCAGCGCGACGGGATCCTCGTCGAGCCGGGCCGCCATGTCGTCGACCGCCTGCTCCAGCGCCCATGCCAGGGGCGGGCCGCCGGGGCCGCGGAAGGGGGTGCCCGGCGGGTGGTTGGTGACGACGTCGTAGTCGCGCATCCGCCGGGGGGCGGTGCCGTACATCAGGTTGCCGTGCAGGGCGACCGCGGAGCCGACTGAGACGCCGCCCTCGCCGTAGGCGTCGATGGTCAGGGCGGCGAGGTCGCCGTCGGCGTCGGCGAGCATGGCCAGGCGGGTGCGGGTGCCCGGGCGGTTGCCGGCGTCGGTCAGCTCCTCGGCGCGGTCGTAGACCACCCGCACCGGTGCGCCCGAGAGCCGGGCCAGCTCCACCGCCGCGACGGCCTCGGTGGACAGCAGCCCCTTCGCGCCGAACCCGCCGCCGACGTGCTCGGCGGTGACGTGTATCCGGGAGCGGTCCAGCTTCCAGCGCCGGGCGGCCTCGTCGGCCACGGCGGCCACGGCCTGTGTGGACAGGTGCAGGTGCAGGTCGCCGTCGGCGTCCCAGCGGGCGACGCAGGCGTGCGGCTCCATCGGCGTGTGCACCTGGACCGCGGTGCTGTACTCGCCGAGGACCAGGCGCGGATCCGCGCTCCCGGCCGCCGCGGCGATCCGGCGCACCGCGGTTCCCGGGCGCAGGCTGCCCCCGGCGGGCCCGCGCAGGTTGCCGTTCCAGCGCCCGGGCAGCGAGAGCCCCTCGGAGCTGGAGGGTGCCTCCTTGCGGTCGTCCGCCGTGGCGTACACGGCCGGGGCGCCGTCGGCGCGCGCGGCCTCCGCGTCGAGGACGGAGGCCAGATCGCGGTAGTCGACCGAGACCTGGCCGGCGGCGGTGCGCGCCTTCTCACGCGTAGGGGCGGCCACGGCCAGCACCGGCTGGCCGACGTAGCGGACGGTGCGGTCGGCGGGGAGCAGGTCCACGTGCGGTGCCTCGCCGGCGTCGATGGCGCCGACCACCGCGTGGGCCTTGGGGGAGCGCACCAGCACCGCTTCCCAGCACCCGTCGATCCGCACGTCGGTGGTGTAGCGGGCGCGCCCGGTGATCTTGTCCATGGCCTCGGCCCGCGGCGGGGGAGCGGTCGGCTCGGCGTCGTGCTCGCCCGCGCAGGCCGCGGCGACTGCGCTGTAGATCCCCTCGTAGGCCCCGCACCGGCACAGGTGCCCGGCCATGGCGTCGGCGATCTCGGCGCGGCCGGGCGCGGTGTCGCCGTTGGCGGAGCGCCAGGAGTCGACGAAAGCGGCGGCCTCGACCACGAATCCCGGGGTGCAGTAGCCGCACTGGAGGGCGTCGTGCGCGGCGAAGGCGCGCTGGACGGGGTGGGTGCCGCCCAGCCCTTCGACGGTCGTGACGGCCCGGCCCTCCAGAGCGGAGGAGGGCAGCAGGCAGGAAGCGGTGGGGGCGCCGTCGACGAGGACCGTGCACGCCCCGCAGACGCCCGCTCCGCAGGCGCGTTTGGCGCCGGTGAGCCCCAGTTCGTCGCGGACGAGGTCGATGGCCGGCGCGTCCGGGTCGGCGGCGACCTCGGTCGCGCCGCCGTTGACGGAGAACTCCATCGTGCTACCTCCGATGAGTGTTGACATCGTCAACCTAGCAGCTGCGTTGACGGTGTCAACGGCCCTGTCGTAGTGTCGCGGTATGCCCGCAGCTCATCCCCCTGAAATCGGGTCGCCCGGCCCGACCGCCGGCGACACCCGCGGCCGGCTCATCGCCGCCGCATCCGAGCTGCTCGGCGAAGGCGGGCCCGACGCCGTCACCCTGCGCGGCGTCGGCGACCGGGTCGGGGTGTCGCGGACGGCGCCCTACCGCCATTTCAAGGACAAGAGCGACCTGCTCACCGCCGTCGCGGTGGCCGAGGTCGGCGGGATGAGCGACGACATGGGCGCCGCGCTCGACGGCGGGACCGACGGCCCCGACACGCTGCGCCGCCTCTTCTACGCCTTCATCCGCCGCGGCATCCGGCGGCCCGAGCACTACCGGCTCATCTTCGGCGAGCGCCTCACGGAGACCGAGGACGGCGAGCTCCAGACCGCCGTCGCGGAGCTGATGCGGACGTGCGTCGCCGTGTTCGTCGACGGCCAGCGCGCCGGCTCCGTCCGCCCCGGCGACCCCCACGACCTCGCCCTGCTCACCTGGTCGGCGCTGCACGGACTGATCACCCTCGCGATCTCCGGCCACCTCGCGAAGAAGGGCTACCTCACCGATGACTCCCTCGCCCGGCTGGTCGCCGAACTGGTCGCCGGCCTCGAACCCCGGCGCGCCCCCTGAAGGGCGCCCGGCGGGGAACATGGGTCCGACAGCACCAGGCTCCCGCCGCCGCGGCGGGGCACCATAGCCACTATGGCTGAATCCGCGACGGCCCTCGGGGCCTTCCTCCGCGCCCGCCGGGGCCGTATCGGCCCCATCGAAGCGGGGCTGCACGACAGTGGGCACCGCCGCACGCCCGGCCTGCGCCGCGAGGAGGTGGCCCAGCTCGCCGGCGTGAGCGTCGGCTACTACACGCGGCTGGAACAGGGCCGCAGCAGCCGCCCTTCACCGCGCGTCGTCGCGGCGCTGGCGCGCGCGCTCATGCTCAGCACGGCCGAGCGCGTCCACCTCGCCGGGCTCGCGGGAGTGGCGGTGCCCGGCGACGCCCCCGGCACCGCCGAGGACGTGCCCCCGCTCGTCCACCGGCTCCTGGAGACCGTCCTGCCCGCGCCGGCCTACGTGATCGACACGCGCTTGGACCTCCTGGCCTGGAACCGCTCGGCCGCCGCCCTGTTCACCGACTTCGCGGAACTGCCGGCGCACCGGCGCAACGTGGTCTGGCTGATGCTGCGCGACGAGACCGTGCGCTCCCGGTTCGTCGACCCCGGCGCCTCCGCCCGGCTGATGGTGACCGCCCTGCGCCGGCTCGCGGGCGGCGACGCGGCCGACGCGCGGGCCTCGGCCCTCGTCGGCGAGCTGCGCCGCACCAGCCCCGAGTTCCGCGCCTGGTGGGGCGGGCACGACCGCGTCCGCTGCGACACCGGGTGCCTGGACCTGCGCCACCCCGGGGTCGGCCGGGTACGGCTCGACTTCCAGGCGCTGGCCCTTCCCGACGGCTCCGGCAGGCTGCTCACCGTCTTCACCGCCCGGCCCGAGAGCCCCGACCAGGCGGCGGTGGAGCTGCTGGCGTCGTTGGCGGCCGAGTGAGCCGTGGCGGCGGCGGGCCGGGGGCGGGTCGGCGCGCAGCCGCGTGGCGCCTAGACTCCACGCCATGGACAGCGAAGTGGTGGGAATCGCGGTCGTGGCCGTCGCCATCGTCGCGGGTATCGCCGGCGGCGTGCTCATCCGCGCCGGACGGCGATCGGGCGCGCCCGCGCGGCCCCGGCCGGTGACCGAGGAAACGCTGGTCCGTGCCCGGGTGCTGATCGGGCAGCGCAAGCAGATCCAGGCGATCAAGGGCATCCGTGAGGAGACCGGCATGGGGCTGAAGGAGGCCAAGGAGCTGGCCGACGCCCTCAGAGAAGGCCGCCCGCTCCCCGCGGGCGTCGCGTCGCCGACCGGTTCCGCGGGCACCGGCGGTGCCGGGCGAGGGGGAACCCTGGAGCGCGCCCGGCTGCTGATCCGGCGGGGCAAGCAGATCCAGGCGATCAAGGGCATCCGCGAGGAGACCGGCATGGGGCTGAAGGAGGCCAAGGAGCTGGCCGACGCCCTCAGGGACGGCCGCCCGCTCCCCGCCTCCGCCGGCCGGTTCGCCGCCCCCGCGCATTCCGACCTCGCCGCGCGGGTGCGCGACCTGCGCGCACAGGGCCGCGAAGACGACGCGATCCGGGTGGTCGTGACCGAGACCGGGATGAGCACGGCCGAGGCGGCCGGCTTCCTCGACTCCCTGGGAGACGGCTGACCCCCGCCTGATCGCGCCGCGGACGCCGGCCGCCGCAGGCGCCGACGCGGCGTCCCCCCGCGGGCCGCCCGGCGATCAGCCCCGGTGGACCTGCAGCGCGGCGAAGGACTGCACCACCGGCATCAGCTCGACCGTGTTCACGTTGACCCGGGCCGGCTGCCCGACCGCCCAGTGCACGGCGTCGGCGACGTCCTCCGGGCGCAGCGGGTCGGTGTCGGCGTAGACGGCGTCGGCCTTCTCCCGGTCGCCGTGGAACCGCACCGCCGAGAACTCTGTGCCCCCGGCCAGCCCCGGTTCGACGTTGGTCACGCGCACCCCGGTGCCGTGCAGGTCGGAGCGGAGGTTGAGGCTGAACTGCCGCACGAACGCCTTCGTCGCCCCGTACACGTTGCCGCCCGGGTAGGGGTAGGTGCCGGCGATCGAGCCGATGTTGACCACGTGCCCGCGACCGCGCTCCACCATCCCCGGCAGCAGCGCGCGGGTGCAGTAGACCAGCCCCGTGCAGTTGGTGTCGATCATCCGCTCCCAGTCGCCCAGGTCGGCCTCGTGCGCCGGCGCCAGGCCCGCGGCCAGGCCGGCGTTGTTGACCAGGACGTCGACCTCGGCGAAGTCGCCGGGCAGCGACGCCACCGCCTCCGCCACCGCCGCGCCGTCGCGCACGTCCAGGTGCAGCGGCAGCACATGGGGGCCCAGCTCCCCGGCGAGCGCGGCGAGGAGTTCGTCGCGGCGCCCGGCCGCCACCACGCGGTGGCCGTCCGCGGCGAAGCGCCGCGCGATGGCGGCCCCGAACCCGGTGGTGGCTCCGGTCACGAACACGGTCGTCCCTGGCATGAAGCGGCCTTCCTCGATCGATCGCGGGCCGGCGCCCGCGGCACGGCGCACGGGGGCGGCGCCGAGCGCCTCGCTACACCGGGCGGGGCGTGCCCGCAACCCCCTCAACGGCACCGACCCTACCCCCGGCCCGCCCTCTTACCACGCAGCGGGGCGCCGCCCCGGACCGGGGAGCGTCCGGGGTCCGGGGCAGCAGGGCGACGGGGCCGTCGTCCGGGTTACGGGTCACTCGCCGCCGATGCGCGCCTTCCAGGGGCCGCCCGCGATCAGCCACTGCGGCACGATCTTCACGGGGAAGGGGAAGTCGGTCTCGAAGACCTCTTCGCCGTACACCTGGGTGATCTCGCGGTACGCGCCGTTTTCAAGCCGTAGTTCGATGAGAGCGGTCTTGTCCAGAGAGGGCGTGATGATCCAGTACGACTCGACGCCGAAGTCGGCGTACTCGTGTCTCTTCGTGTGGTTGTCGCGCAAGACGCTCTCGGGCGAGACGACCTCCACCGCTAGCAACGGCGGGACGGTGATGTAGTCGCTCGGAAGTGTGTTGCGGCCCATGACCACGGCGTCGGGTCGTCGAAAGTGCGTCCTCTGTGGATCGAGCACGATCACCGGGCGCACGAGAGGCTCCTGATCGGGCGTGACGACGGTCTCCAGGTGACACGCCAGCCGGGCGACGACCTTGCTATGGGCGATGTCCGGTGTCGGGTAGATGTCGAGGCGGCCGTTGACGAGTTCGCAGTGGCACTCCATGTCCTCGACCTCATCCACGGTGAGCGGCTGCTCCCGTGTGGCCCTCGTCATGTCGGCACTCATCGACGTCCTCCTGTGTCCACGTGGTCCAGGCCAGTATCCGCACGCCCGTTCGACCAGGTGGGAGAATGAGGGAAACCCGGCGCCCGGGGGCATTGAGACGTTGAGAGAGGCGCCGGAACCACCCTTTCGGTCGCGCTTCTACCGTCCGATATCCACGATGTCCTCCGGCCGGACCGGGGCGCGGGTGAGGGCCCGGCCGGTGGCCGCGCGGACGGCCGCCACGATCGCCGGGGTCGACGACAGGGTGGGCGGCTCGCCGGCTCCGCGCAGGCCGTAGGGGGCGTTGGGATCGGGGTACTCCAGGACCTCCACCCGCATCGGCGGGGTGTCGAGGATGGTCGGGATCAGGTAGTCGGTGAAGGAGGGGTTGCGGATCACGCCGTCGGCCACCTGGATCTCCTCCATCAGCGCCAGCCCCAGCCCCTGCGCCGACCCGCCGTGGATCTGGCCGGCGAGCTGTTGGGGGTGCAGGGCCTTGCCGACGTCCTGCACGGCGTCCAGGGCGACCACCTTCACCAGGCCCAGTTCGACGTCGACGTCCACGACCGCGCGGTGCACGCACATCCCGAACTGGGCGTGCGAGGCACCCTGGCCCAGGGCGGGGTCGAGCGCCTCCGTGGGGCGGTGGCGGAACTCGCGGGTCGCCTCGATCACCGTGTCGCCCAGCAGGCCGGCCAGTGAGACCAGCACGCCGTCGCGCCGCGAGACCACCTTGCCCCCGCTCAGCGACAGGTCCGCATCGCCCAGGTCCGCGCCCGCCGCGCCGCGTTCGCGCGCCAGGGCGAAGACGCGTTCGCGCACGGCCTCGCAGGCGGCCTTCACCGCGCCGCCCGTCATGTGGGACTGGCGCGACGCCGAGGACGATCCCGCCGAGCCCACCCGGGTGTCGGACGGGTGGATCGTCACCCGCTCCACGCCCAGTTCCGTGCGGGCGATCTGGCCTTTGACGGTCACCAGCCCCTGGCCGACCTCGGCGGCGGCCGTGTGCACGAGCACCGCCGGCTCGCCGCCGATGACCTCCAGGCGCACCCGCGCCGTGGAGTAGTCGTCGAAGCCCTCGGAGAAGCACAGGTTCTTCAACCCCACCCCGTAGCCCACGCCGCGCACCACGCCCTCGCCCCGGCTGGTGCCGGCCAGCCCTCCGGGAAGGGTGCGCAGGTCCGCGGGGTCGGGCAGGTCCTCGCGGGCGGGCGGCATCGGCAGGTCGCGGGCCCGCCGCAGCATGTGGGCCATGGGCATCGGCGCGTCGATCACCTGCCCGGTGATGGTCCGCGACCCCTGCGCCACCGCGTTGCGGACCCGCAGCTCCACCGGGTGCAGCCCCAGCTCGGCGGCGAGCCGGTCCATCTGCGACTCGTAGCCGAAGCACGCCTGCACCGCCCCGAACCCGCGCATCGCCCCGCACGGCGGGTTGGTGGTGTAGACGCCGTAGGCGTCCACCGAGGCGTGCGGGATCTCATAGGGGCCCAGCCCGAGCGAGGACGCGACGCCCACCACGGCTGCGGTGGTCGAGGCGTAGGCCCCGCCGTCCAGGATGATCTCCGCGGTGGCGTAGAGCAGCGTGCCGTCCTTCATGGCGCCGTGCTCGAAGCGCATCTTCGCCGGGTGCCGGTGCACGTGGCCGAAGAACGACTCCTCGCGGTTGTACACGAACTTCACCGGCCGGCCCGTGCGCAGCGCCAGCATGCAGGCGTGGATCTGCATGGACAGGTCCTCGCGGGCGCCGAACGCGCCCCCCACGCCGGCCAGCGTCAGCCGCACCTTGTCCTGGGGCAGGCCCAGGCACGGCGCGATCTGGCCCTGGTCCACGTGCAGCCACTGCGTGGCGATGTGCAGGTCGACGCCGCCGTCCTCGGCGGGTACCGCCAGCCCCGACTCCGGGCCCAGGAAGGCCTGGTCCTGCATGCCGACCTCGTAGTCCCCGGTGACCACCGCGTCGGCCCGCGCCCGGAGATCGGCCACCGCCGCGCCCGCGGCGAAGTCCCCTGTACGGACGGGCTGGTGGCGGACGACGTTGCCGCGCGGCCCCGGCCCTTCATCCCGCGCCGGGTCGTGCACCAGGGGGCACGCCGGGTCGAGGGCGGCCCGCCGCGGGTCGGACACCGGGGCCAGCACCTCGTAGTCCACGCGGATCCGGTCCAGCGCGCGCCGCGCGGTCTCGGGGTGGTCGGCGGCCACGACCGCCACCGGCTCGCCCTTGTAGCGGACCTTGCCATAGGCCAGCACGGGCTGGTCGCGGTGCTCCAGCCCGTAGCGCTTCTCCCCGGGCACGTCCTCATGGGTGAGGACCGCGTACACGCCCGGCAGTTTCAGCGCCGCCGCGGTGTCGATGCCGCGGATGCGCGCGTGCGGGTGCGGGCTGCGCAGCGTCATCCCCCACAGCACGTCCTCCATCCACATGTCCGAGGAGTACGCGAACTCGCCGGTGACCTTGAGCGTTCCGTCGGGGCGGCGGGGGCTGGCGCCCACGCCGTCGCGGGTGGTGCTGGACAGCGCGGAGGGGGCGGTGCGGGCGGTGGTGGTACCGGGCATCAGCGGTTCGCCTCCTGGAGGAGTCGGGCGCGGGCGGCGCGGCCCGCGCGGGCCGCCTCGTCGGCGGGGACGGTGCGCAGCTCGCCGTTCTCGACGACGGGCGCGCCGCCGACGAGCAGCAGGTCCAGCGGGGGCGGGGGGCCGAAGGCGAGCGCGACCACCGGGTCGGCGATCACGTCGCGGCCGTAGCCGTCGACCCGCCAGAGGGCGATGTCGGCGAGTTTGCCGGGCTCCAGCGAGCCGATCTCGGCGGCGCGCCCCAGGCAGCCGGCGCCGCCCAGGGTGGCCATGTGCAGCGCCTGCCGGGCGCTCATGGCCTGGGGGCCCGAGCGGGCGCGCGCCATCAGCACGGCCTGGCGGATCTCCCCGGCCAGGCCGGTCAGCTCGCTGGAGGCCGGGCCGTCCACGCCCAGCCCGACGGTCGCCCCCGCCGCCAGCAGCTCGGTGGTGGGGCAGATGCCCGCGCCCAGGCGGGCGTTGGAGGAGGGGCAGTGGGCGACGCCGGTCCCGGTGGCGGCGATGCGGGCGACGGCGGCGTCCGACAGGTGCACGGCGTGCGCGAACCACACGTCGGGGCCCAGCCAGCCGAGCTCCTCGGCGTACTCCACTGGTGTGCGGCCGAATTCCGCCCGGCACCGCTCCTCCTCGTCCAGGGTCTCGGCGAGGTGGGTGTGCAGGCGCACGCCCGCGGAGCGGGCGAGCTCGGCGGCGCCGGTCATCAGCTCGCGGGTGACCGAGAACGGGGAGCAGGGGGCCACCGCGACGCGGGTCATGGACTCGGGCGCGGGGTCGTGGTGGGCGTCGATCGCCGCCTGGGTGGCGGCGAGGGCGTCCCCGGTGGCCTCCACGACGCTGTCGGGCGGCAGCCCGCCGGCGGAGCGGCCGCGGTCCATCGATCCGCGGGCCAGGTCCAGCCGGATACCGACCCGGTGGGCGGCCTCGACCTCGGCGGCGGTGATGTCGCCGCGCCCCGAGGGGAAGATGTAGTGGTGGTCGGAGGCGGTGGTACAGCCCGACAGGGCGAGCCAGCCCAGTCCCGCGAGTGCGGTGCCGGCGACGACCTCGGCGTCGAGCCGGTGCCAGATGTCGTAGGACCCCACCAGCCACTCGAACAGGGTGCCGTCGGTGAACAGCCCCTGCGTGGCCCACTGGTAGAGGTGGTTGTGGGTGTTGACCAGGCCCGGTGTCGCCAGCCGGCCGCGCCCGTCCACCCGCCGGGCGCCGGCGGTGGGCGGCGCCGCTCCCGGCCCGACGGCGGTGATGCGGCCGCCGGCGGCCACGATGTGCCCGTCCGGGTACTCCTCCCCGGCGACGGTGACGACGTGTGCTCCCTCGATGACGACGGCGTTCACCGGGCGGCTCCTCGTCCGGAGGTCCCCGGGGCCGGCCGGGGGAGGGGCGGGGGTCACGGCGCGGCCGCCGGACGGCCGGGGGGTGTGGGCGCGTCGGGAGCGGCGGTGCGGGCGGCGGCCAGGCGGACCGCGTCGATGATCTTCTCGTAGCCGGTGCAGCGGCACAGGTTCCCGGCCAGGGCCTCGCGGATCTCCGCCTCCGCGGGCACGGTCCCGCCGGCGTCGGCCGTGCGGGAGATCAGGTCGTGGGCCTGCACCAGCAGGCCGGGGGTGCAGAAGCCGCACTGCACGGCTCCGGCCTCGACGAACACCTCTTGGACCGCGCTGAGCCGCCGGTGTCCGCCGGCCCCGCCGCTGTCCGCGAGCCCTTCGACGGTGCGGACCGACCGGCCCTCGCACTGGCCGGCGGCGACCATGCACGCGCACGCGGTCACACCGTCGAGGTAGACCGTGCACGACCCGCACTCGCCCTGCTCGCAGGCGTTCTTGCTGCCGGGCAGCCCCAGCCGCTCGCGCAGCACGTACAGCAGGCTCTCTCCGGCCCACACGTCGTCGGCGGTGACCTGTTCGCCGTTGACCTCGAATGTCACGCGCATCATGTCGTCTGCTCCCGGTAGTCGGCGGCGCTCCAGGCGAGTGCGCGGCGGGCCATGACCGCCAGCGCGCGCCGGCGGTAGGCGGCGCTGCCCCGCACATCGTCGATGGGGCGGGCGGCCGATGCGACGAGTTCGCCGAACTCGCGGACGTCGTCCTCTGCGGGCGGTGCGCCGCCGTCCCAGTCGAAGCGCTCGGCCAGGAAGCGCTCCGCCTCCGGGGCCCGCAGCGGGGTCGGTCCCGCCGACCCGATCCCCGTGCCGGCCGTGCGCGCCGCGGCGTCCAGCGCCAGGGAGAAGGAGGCGACCGCGATGACCATCGCGTTGCGGGGGCCGATCTTGCTGAACTGCTGCGGGCCGGCGGGCTCCGGCAGCAGCACGGCGGCGATCAGCTCGTCGTCGCGGCGGGCCGTGCGCCGCGGGCCGAGGTAGAACTCGCGGGCCGGGACGCGCCGCACGCCGCGGACCGACGCGAGCTCGACGACGGCGCCGGTGGCCAGCAGCGGCGGGTGGGCGTCGCCGGCGGGGGAGGCCCCGCCGAGGTTGCCGCCCACCGAGCCCCGGTTGCGGATCTGCGGGGAGGCGACCGAGCGCGCCGCCCGGGCCAGGGCGGGGCAGCGTCCGCTCAGCTCGGTGACGATGGTGGTGTAGCTGACTCCCGCGCCCAGGCGCAGGAAGCCGCCGTCGGGCCCCCACTGCGCCAGTTCGGGGATGCGGGAGAGGTCGAGGAGCGCGGGCGGGCGGCGCCGGTCGAAGTTCAGCTCCACCATGACGTCCGTACCGCCCATGATCGGCACCGCGTCGGGCGCCGTACTCTTGGCGGCGAGAGCGTCGTCCCAGGTCGATGGCCTCAAGAAGTCCATGCGTCCCCTTGTTCGTCGCGGTGTCCCCGACGCGTCGACCGGGTACGGGCGGACCGGCGATCCGCCCCCACGTGCAGTAGACCACCGGGCCCGGCGCCGGGCCAGACGCCGATGGCCTGAAGCGGCCACCCCGCCGACCCGGGCTTTTCGTTCATTCCTACAAGTCGGTGGCGTGGGCTAACGTTTCCGCCACGCGGAGGGGGGCGCGCAGCCGTCGGCCGCGGACCCCGTGAAGCGAGAGGACGTCCATGCAGATCAGTGAGCTGGTCGCCATTCCGCGGCTGCGCCTGCGCCTCCTCGGCGGCACCGGTCGCGCGCATCGGACCATCCGCCGCGCCTACACCACCGACCTGCTGCGCCCCGGGCGCTATCTGAGCGGCGGCGAACTCGTCCTGACCGGAATGATGTGGCGCACGGGGCCCGAGGACTCCGAGACCTTCGTCGGCGCGCTGGCCGAAGCGGGCGCGGCCTGCCTGGCGGCCGGCGCGGCGCTGGGCGAGGTGCCCGCCGATCTCGTCGACGCGTGCGAGAGGCACGGCCTGCCGTTGCTGGAGGTCCCCGCCGAGACCTCGTTCGGCGCGGTCACCGAGGAGGTGCTGCGCCTGCTCGACCGGCGGCGGTTCGCCGCCATCGCCGAGGACCGGCACCGCCAGCGGCGGCTGATGGCCCAGATCGCCGCGGGGGCCGATTTCCCCGCGGTGTTCGCCACGGCCGCCGCGGCGGCGGGGATCCGCGCCTGCGTGCTCTCCAGCACCGGGCGGACCGTCGCCGCCGGCGGCCTCGAACCCGCGGCGGCCGACCGCGAGCTGGTCGCCTCCCATGCCCTGGCCGCCGCCCCGCTCACGCGCTGCACCGCGCAGATCGGCGTGCGCGACGCCGCGCCGCGCACGGTCACCGCCCTCCAGGTGCGCACGCGGGCCTTCCACCCCCTGGCGGGGTGGTCGCTGGTGTGCGACGGCGACCACACGGCCTGGTCGGAGGAGACCCACGAGGCGGTCGCGGAGCTGCTCTCCCTCACGGTCCTGGCGCGCAGCCGCGACGAGGAGCTGGCGTTGAGCGATGCGCGGCATACCGAAGGTCTACCGCGCCTGCTCGCCGAGCGGCGTTACGACGAGGTGATCTCCCTGTTGCGCCCCGGCGGGGCCGGCACCGCCGACGGGGGCGGCGGCCCGGACGCCTCCGGCCTGGTCGTGGTGAGCGCCGCCCTGCTGCCCCAGCCGCACCCGCCCGATCTCGCCCGGCGGGTCACCGCCGAACTGGTGGGGGCGGTGCCCGGCGCCGTGGTCACCGGCGGGGCCGCCGCCGTCGCGGTCGTGGCGGACCCCGGCGACGGTTCCCTCGAACCGGAGGGCCGGCTGCACGGCGACCTCGCCCGGGGGGCGCGGGTCCTGGGGGCCGGCCTGGGCGGCCACCGACTGGTGGTCGGCGTCAGCTCCACCGTCCGCGACGTCGCGGGCCTGCGGGGCGCGGCCGTGGAGGCCGACCACGCCCGGCGCCTCGCCGAGCTGCGCGGCGGGCGGACGGGCATCGTGACCGGCGCCGAGATCGACACCCACGACCTGCTCCTGGCCTCGGTGCCCGAGGATGTCCGCTCCGCCTACCGCGACCGGCTCCTGGGCCCGCTGCTCGACTACGACCGCGACCACCGCTCCGACCTGGTCGAGACCCTGGAGCGCTTCCTCCGGCACTCCGGGTCGTGGCAGCGCTGCGCCCAGGCCATGCACGTGCACGTCAATACCCTGCGCTACCGCATCGGGCGGGTCGAGGAGCTGACCGGCCGCGACCTCAGCCGGCTCGACCACCGGGTGGACCTCCTCCTCGCCCTCAAACTGCGCGCGTGAGGCCCCTCCCGCGGTAGGCCGCGGCGGGGCATGCCGCGGGCGGCCGCTAATCTCGCCGCATGCCATACGAGATCCCACCCGTCGGCTGCGAGGTGCGCGGTGCCGACCTGTCAGGGCGCGACCTGCGCGATGCGCTGGCCGCCCCCGCTCTTCTGCGGCCGCGGGCGTTCACCGACTGCGACTTCCACGGCGCCGACCTGCGTGGCGCCTCGCTCGCCGAGGCCGTGTTCACCGGCTGCAATCTCGACAGCGTGCGCTTCGACGGCGCCGATCTCGACGGTTCGCAGTGGGAGGGCGGGGGAGCTCCCGGCGCGTCCTTCACCGGAGCCGAGTGCTCCGACGCGTCCTTCACCCGGGTCGACCTCGCCAACACCACGTGGCACCGGACGCTGCTCACCGGGACCGCCTTCACCGGCTGCCGGATGACCGGCGCGAGCCTGTCGGGGTGCCGCGGGATCGGCTACACGCTGGCGCAGTGCAACCTCATGCTCGCCCGCCTCAAGGGCGTGCGGCTGCGCGGCCAGGAGCTGCGCGGCCTGCGGCTCGACGACGCCGACCTCTCCCGCGCCGATCTGCGCGACACCGTGTGGTCCGACAGCCGGCTGCGCGGGGCGGTCCTGCGCGGCGCCGACTTCGGCGGGGCCGATCTGCGCGGGGCCGACATCGGGACGCTGGACCTGGCCGACGCGCCGGTGCTGCGCGGCGCCAGCATCTCGCCCGACCAGGCGGGGGAGCTGCTGGCGAACCTGGGCATCTCGGTCGTCCGCTGATCCGGGGGCGGGCGTCGGGCCCGCCCGCGCCCGGACCGTTCGGGCGTCAGACGGCGGCGAGGGACCCGCGCCGCACAGCGGCCACGATGAACACCGCGGCCGCCGCCAGCGCCGTGACCACCATGACCAGGGTCATGCTGCCCAGCGTGGCGTGGTCCGTGCCGGTCAGGCCGGCGGTGGCGGCCAGCACGCCGCCGAGGGCGAACTGCAACGTGCCCAGGAGCGCCGACGCGCTGCCGGCCTCCGACGCCGGACGGCTGGTGATCGCCAGCGTCGTGGCATTGGGCGAGATCAGCCCGGTGCAGAACATCATCACGAACAGCACCGCCGTCACGGTCACGAGCGTCGCGCCGCCCGACAGGTGCAGGACCGCGAGGGCGAACACCGACACCGTGGCGCCGGCCAGCCCGGTGACGAGCCGGTGCGGCGTGTCCATCCGGCCGATCAGGGCCGCGTTGAGCTGGTTGCCCAGGATCATGCCGAGCGTGTTGACGCCGAAGACGATGCTGAACTGCTGCGCCGTCGCCCCGAGCTCCGCCTGCGAGACGAAGGAGAACGCGGAGATGTAGGTGAACGTCATCGCGAAGCTGAGCGCCATCGTCAGCGTCGGGACGATGAACCGCGGATCGCGCAGCAGGACGCCGAACAGCCGCATTGTGGCGGCCCAGTCCTGCCGGGCGCGCCGCTCAGCGGGCAGGCTCTCGGGCAGGCCGACGAACACCAGCGCCACCCCGCCGAGACCGGCCACACCGAGCAGGCCGAACAGCAGTTCCCACGGGCCGATCAGCATGAGCTGGCCGCCCAGGACCGGCCCCAGCATCGGGGCCAGCCCCACCAGCAGCGCCAGGCGCGAGTACAGGCGCACGGCGGAGTCGCCGTCGAAGGTGTCGCGCACCACGGCCCGCGAGATCACGGCGGCGGTCGCGGCGGCCAGGCCCTGGAGGAAGCGCAGGGCCGTGAACTGCTCGGCGGTGGTGACCGCCATGCACAGGAAGGACGTCGCCGCGAAGACCGCGATGCCGATGAGCAGCGGCACGCGCCGTCCCCAGCGGTCGCTGAGGGGCCCGATCACCAGCTGGCCCACAGCCAGGCCCACCATCGTGGCCGTCAGGGTGAGCTGGATCTGCGGCTCGGTCGCACCGAGGTCGGCGGCGATCTGCGGGAACGCCGGCAGATAGAGGTCGGTCGCCAGCGAGGTCGTCGCCGAGAGCATGCCGAGGACGAACACCAGAAGGGCCATCGCCGGACGCGGCCGCCGGCCCGCGGCCGGGGCCGCGGGGGCGGGCGCGGCGGCCGGAGGGCATACGCGCACAGCGGTGGGGGTCACGGGCACTCCTTGGGACATGGGGGAGCGGAACCGGGGAATCGCGTCGATCACGGGAAACCGTGAGAGCACGGACCGGCACAGCGGCCGCCGAGCGGCGGAGGCACCGGAGCGGCCCCTTGAACGGGGCACTGGGGCGACAACACGCACTCCTCGTGGCGACATCCCGATATCCCTTCTCATCCGTGGTGATGTGAACCACCGCCCGACCGCCCGACCGCAGGCCGTGCGGCGGCGCGGAGGCCGCGTGACCCCGCACACGCCGCCCCGGCGCGGCGCCATCGCCGACCGGGGCGCCCGCGTGTGCCCGCGGGCCGGTCACCTCCCCATGGCGGCCCGATGCGCGCAGGCGGTGCCTCCGCGCGGCAGGCGCGCCTCCGCTCCGGCGCGCCCGGCATGGGCGCGCCGAGGGGAGGGGCGGTGTGTCGTGGAAGGGGGGAGGAAAGCGGAGGGGCGCGGGTCAGCCGGCGGGGGGCGGCGTCGCCGCGAGGTGGTCGCGGAACCAGGTCATGGCGGCACCGGTGACCTGCTCCAAGGCGCCCGGTTCCTCGAACAGGTGGGTCGCGTCGGGTACCAGGTGCACATGCCCGGGGACGTGCAGCCGTTCGACGGCCTCGAAGCTGATCCGCACGATCGGCGGGTCGGCGCTGCCGGCGAGCATGAGGACGGGGGCGTCCACCTCCGGAAGGCGGTCGGCCGCCAGGTCGACCCGCCCGCCCCGGCAGACCACGGCGCCGACCTCGCGGGGCCGGTCGGCCGCGGTGCCGATGGCCGCGGCGGCGCCGGTGCTGGAGCCGAACAGGCCGATCGGGCTCCCGGCGGTGTCGGCGTCGCCGCCGAGCCAGTCGACGGTGGCCGTCAGCCTGCGGGTGAGCAGCGGGATGTCGAAGCGCGGCCCCGCTCCGGGCGTCAGGTCGCCGCCCTCCTCCTCGGTGAGCAGGTCGATGAGGAGGGTGCCGAAGCCCGTGGTGTTGAGCGCGTCGGCGACGGCCCTGTTGCGCGGGCTGTGCCGGGAGCTGCCGCTGCCGTGGGCGAAGAGCACGACGCCGCTCGCCTCGGGACCGATGGCGAGGTCGCCGGGCAGGGCGGCGTCGCCCGTGTCCACGGTCACGGATCGCACATCCATTGGTTCGTCCTCCTCATGTCCCGGTATCGCGCCACTACCGGTCCGCGTCGCCGCCAAACCTCCATGAAAGCCGCGTTGGTTTATTCAGGGGGTGATATCGGTAGCGGTCCGGACGGATCGCCCGATGTGGTGGGGCGTGGCGTGCCGCGCGCGACGATCGTGCGGATCATCACGTGCCGCTCCGGGCGTGTCGTGAACGCGTGACCGAAGGGGGAGGGCCATGCCGGGACGGAAGAACCTGCCGGACACGGTGCGACGCTCGTCGCGCAGGGCTCAGGACACCTGGTCCTGTGCGCACGACTCCGCCGTCGACACCTACGGCGAGGGCGAGCGCGCGGACCGGGTCGCCTACGCGGCGCTCAAGCGGACCTTCGAGGAATCGGGGGGCCGCTGGAAGGTGAAGGAGGCGCGCGGCGGCTCCGGCGCCCGCGCGGCCGGCCCGCGCGCCCCGCGCGGGAGCGGGGTCCGCGGGACCGCGGGCGGCGCGGACGCCGGCGTCGGCAAGGAGTACCTGTACGCGCGCGCCCGCGAGCTGGACGTTCCCGGGCGGTCGACGATGACGAAGGCGGAGCTGGTCGAGGCGCTGGAGAAGGCGGGCCGGCCGCGCAAGCGCCGGCCCCGCGCGTCCTGACCGGTCGGTGCGCGCATCGCAGGGGAGGGCGGCCCGTGGGACGCCCTCCCCTGGTGCGCGGTGGTCCGCCGGGCGGCCCCCTCCCGATCCCCCCGGTACAGGAGGGAGCTCGGCCCGGCTCCGAAGGTGCCCCGGAGGGCACGATGGCTCTCTGGGGGGACTACCGAATCGGCCGCCGCCGAAACGCCGCGGGGGCGGCCGGGACGGAGGCCGGGGCGGGGCGGGGGTCCGGCCGGATCCGGGTGATGGGGGCGGCGTCGCGGATCGGCAGGTCGTCGAGGGCGCCGATGACCTGCGCGGTGCTGATCCGCAGCAGGGCGGCGCCGGGCGTCCGGGCGTCGGGGTCGTCGGGGCCGCCCGACCACAGGCAGGCGTGCAGCGCGTCGTCGATGCGCGGCCCGAAACGGGCCGGCGAGACGCCGCCGAGGATCCGGACCGAGGGGGTGGAGTAGGCGGTGGCCAGGTGGGCCATTGCGGAGTCGCCGCAGACCACGATGGCGGCCCCCGCGATGAGCGCCGCGGCCTCGGGCAGCGTGGTGCGTCCGGCGAGGACGTCGGCGGGGTCGATGCCGGCGGCCCGGCCGACGCGTTCGGCCGGGCCGCGCTCCGCGGCGGACCCGGTGATGACGACGCGGTGGCCGCGTCCGGTGAGGATGCGGGCGATCTCGGCGAAGCGGCGTTCGGGCCAGCGCGGGGCGCGGGAGCCGGCGCCGGGGTGCAGGACGGCCGCTCCGGGGCGGGGCCCGCGGAACGGCGGCGGGACCATCCGCAGGTCGGTTCCCTCGGCGGGGACCCCGTAGTGGCGCAGGAGCCGGCACCAGATCTCGGTTTCGTGGATACCGGGGATGGGATGGGGGCCGGGTGAGGCGGGGGCGTCGCGGTGGGCGTAGGTCCACAGCAGGGCGGGGCGCAGGGCGCGCAGCGCGCGGATGCTCTGCGGGTCGCCGTCGTGCAGGTTGACGGCGAGGTCGGGGGGCACGCGGCGGGGCCAGGGGGGCGCCGCGAGGGCGGCCAGGGGAAGGAGCGGCCAGTCGAGTCCGGCGAGTGCGAGGAGCTCGGCGTGCCCGCGGGGCGCGGCGAGGTGGATGCGGTGGCCGGGGTGGGCGCGTTCCAGGGCCCGGAGGGCGGGGACCGCGGTGAGGAAGTCGCCGATCCCGCGGGAGCGCAGCACGAGCAGGTCCGGGCGGTCGTCGCCGGGGCGGGGTGCGCGCGGGAATCGCGGCGGGTGGCTCGGGACCTGGACGCTCGGGTACCCGGAGCGCGGCCGTGCGGGCTCTCGCATGAGCGGCCACCTACCGCACGGCGATCGGTTCAAACCGTGTCATATCGGGCATATCCGGTGGTCGTGGGGGTGGGGGCGCTTCGGCCGCCCCGAGGGGGCACGGTCAGTGGGCGCGGCGGACCGGCAGCAGGGTGGACGCGGGCTCGCCCGTGAGGAACCCGCCCACCAGGTGGTGGACGGTGCCGGGCTTCTCCAGCAGGAGCGCGTGCGAGGTGCCGGGGACCACGGCCAGCTCGGCACTGGGCAGCGCGCGGTAGAGGGCGACCGTGTGCTCCAGGGTGACCAGGTCGTCGTCGCCGCTGACGACCAGGGTGCGCGCGGTGACAGCGGACAGCTCGTGCTCGGTCAGGTCCGGCTCGGCGGCCGCGGACAGGGCGAGCTTCTCCAGGACGACCGGCAGGTGGTCGCGGCCGTCGGGCGACACTTCGGCGTAGGCGTCGGCGATCTCGGGGGTGACCCCGCCGGACACCCCCGGGCGCAGGATCATGCCCTCGTGCCGGAAGGCCGCGCTGATCAGGACGAGGCGTTCGACGAGGTCGGGGCGGCGGACGGCGGTCATCAGCGCCACCGTCGCGCCGGCGCCGTGCCCGGCCAGGGACGCGGGGCCGCCGGCCACCTGCTCCAGGAAGGCGACGGTGTCCCGGGCCATGATGTCGAGGCTGATCGGCCCCTCGGTATCGGGGGTGCGTCCGTGGCCGCGGCGATCGGGGGCGAGCAGCCGGAAGCGGTCGTCGAGGGGGGTGAGGCTGCCGTCGAACACGCGGGAATCGCTCAACGAGCCGTGCAGGAGCACCAGCGGATCGCCGTGGCCGCGGTCGTCGTACCAGGTGTGCACGCCGTCGACATCGGCATAGCGTCCCATCGCTGCGGCCCCCTCGGTCGCGCCCGTGCCGGGCCCGTGATCGTGCGGCGGACGGTGAGAGGCAGGAATCCGCCGTGAACTGCAAAGATAACCGTTTCGGCCGCTCGGCCCCCGCGGGCGCGGGCCGCGGGCGTGTCCGGTCGCGTGCGGGGGCGTGGGGGTGCGCGCCATGAGGAGGGTGTTCAGATTTCAACGACGCACTTCCGTGAAAACCCGTCCTTCGTGAACGCGGGCCGTCGGAAATTCCTCGCGATTCCCTTTGTGGCGGTGGCGATTCGCCGGAGAAAGGGGTATTCGCTCCGCTCGGTTCGTCCGCATTGACCGGATTCTCTTTTCGTGTGCGGCGGACGTCGGCGCCGAAATCATGGCGCCTTCTTGACGCGCGTAATCGGCGGATATAGTTTCCCTTTCGGTGCGGCGGATTCTGTTCGGGAAAGGTGGAATCATCATGGGGCGTGCTCTTTCTCTCGTGCTTCTCGCGGCGGTCGCCGGCGGCGTGCCGACCGCCGTGGCGGCTCCCGCGGCGGCCGTCGTGCGCTTCCAGGGGACCTATGCGACCCAGGAGGAGTGCACCAACGCCGTTGCCGAGGCGGGGCAGGCCGGCTACCCCGCGTTCTGCCAGCCGGCGAACCAGATTCCGGGATTCAACCTCTTCGTCGACGACTGGCAATGACGTTCTCCGGTGCCCGGCTCCGCCCGGCGCCCGGGATCGGCTGAGTCGCCGCGGCATCGCCAGGGGTTCGGCGGCCGGGCGGGCGGCACGGCCGCGGCCCGCGGATCCCCGCCCGCGCTATTCCGTCGGCGGCGCCGGGAGCGCTTTCCCGGCGGTATTCGATTCGGCGCTCCGCGGCGCCGCCCGGGCCGCCCTTTCCGGGTTGGCGAAGGGCGGCACTTTCCCGGTCCGTGGCGGGAGTGTCGCGGCGCCATCGCGCCCCCGCGGTTCCGCTCGGCGTGTCCCGGCCTGCCCTGGCGGGTCCCGGCGGCGCGCCTGCGGGCATCGTCGCAGGTCCCGGTGGTAGCGTGAGCGCGATCACGCGGCCCGGCCGGGGGACCGGTGCCCGATCGGCGGTGCGGGAGCCCGGCGTGCGCCGCGGATCGATGCCTTCCGTGGCGGTCCGGTGTCGCGAATGGACCCCTCCACCCGCCGAACGTCCGCTACCGTTCACAACGACGTGGTCACGCAGAATCACCGGACTTCCGGGTGTTGCGCGTATCCTCTGGTCATGGGGCCGCGTTGGTGCGCCGGTCCGGCCGGCACCGGGACACCGGGGCCGGCGGTGACCGTGTCCACGCCATGTCCGGCGATCGGCGGGTCGGGCGCCAGCGTGAAGGGCGGCGTCCTGGAGCGGGGGAGCTGTGCGGGAGCGGACGACGCCCCTTGACCAGCGTCAATGGGTGCGAAACGGGTTGGATCGCGTGGCCGAGGGCCTCGTAAGCCTGCTGGGCGAACTCGGCGCGCACGCCGGCGGTGTCTTCCTGCTGACCGGCGAGTCCACCATGGAGCTCGCGGTCCTGGCCGGGATGCCGCGCGACATCATGCGCCCCTGGGAGCGGGTGCGGCTCCCGTCGCCCATGCCCGCGGCCGAAGCCTTACAGGAGCAGGGCGTCGTCTGGGTCGGCGGGCCCGAGGAGATGGCCCGCCGCTATCCCCGCACCGCGCTCACCCTGCCCTACGACTTCGGGATGGCCGGCTCCCCGCTGCGCATCAACGCGCGCGAGTTCGGCGCGCTGTTCCTGGTCTGGCCCGCGTCGCACGGCGCCCAGCTGCGCCGCCGCGAGCGCGACCGGCTCGTCGCGGGCGCCACGCGCCTGGCCCGCGTCCTGGAGCGGGCCGAGCGCGACGGGCGGCCCATCGAGCCCGGGCCCCGCCCCTACATCCCCGCGCCCGCGCCCGCGCGCGGCGACTCCTCCGGCGACCCGATGGCCGCGCTGGTGTCGCGCATCCCCGAGGGGCTGTGCTCGATGGACGTCCAGGGCAGGCTGACCGTCGTGAGCCCGGCCGCGGCCTCGCTGCTGGGCGAGCACGTCGGGCGGCTGCTGGGGGTACAGCCCTGGACGGTGCTGCCGTGGCTGAACAACCCGATGTTCGAGGACCGCTACCGGTCGGCGGTGATGAGCCAGGAGTCCACCTCCTTCGTCGCGCTGCGCCCGCCCGACCAGTGGCTGTCATTCCACCTGTTCCCCGACCCCACGGGCATCAGCGTGCGCATCGTCCCCACCCACGCCGAGCGCCCGGCCGAGGACGTCCCCGCGCCGCCGATGGCGCCCGACCCCGAGGGCGGCCTGACCGTTCCCTCCCGGGCCGGGGCGATCTACCACATCCTGAACCTGGCCAGCGCGATGACCGAGGCGGTCGGCGAGCAGGACGTGATCGACCTCGTCGTCGACCAGGTCATGCCCGCCTTCGGCGGGCAGGCGCTCGCCCTGCTCGCCGAGCAGGGCGGCACGCTGCGGGTCATCGGGTCCAGCGGCTACGGGCCCGAGGACATCGAGCGCTTCGACCGCACCCCGGTGACCCCGCGCACGCCGGGTGCCCGCACCCTGCTGACCGGTGTCCCCGCCTTCGTTGAGTCGCGCCGCGAGCTGGAGCGCGCCTACCGGTCGCGGGCCAGCGCCCACGACGGCATGGGCGCGTGGGCGTTCCTGCCGCTGATCTCCTCGGGGCGATCGGTGGGCGCCTGCGTGCTCGCCTACTCCCAGCCGCGCCGGTTCACCGTCGAAGAGCGCTCCGTGCTCAACTCCCTGGGCGGGCTCATCGCCCAGGCGCTCGAACGAGCCCGGCTCTACGACACCAAGCAGGCCCTCGCCCACGGCCTCCAGGTCGGCCTGCTGCCGCGCGAACTGCCCAGCATCCCCGGGCTCACCGCGGCGGCCCGCTACCTGCCCGGCACCGAGGGCATGGCCATCGGCGGGGACTTCTACGACATCATCCGCATCGACGAGGACCGGGTCGCCGCCGTCATCGGCGACATCCAGGGCCACAACGTAGGCGCGGCGGCGCTGATGGGGCAGGTCCGCACCGCCGTGCGCGCCTACACCGACACCTCCCAGGGCGAACCGGGGACGGTCCTGGCGCACACCAACAGCATGCTCGTCGACCTCGATCCCGGCCTGTTCGCGAGCTGCACCTACCTGCGGCTGGACCTGAAGAAGGAGACCGTCGAGCTGGCCCGGGCCGGGCACCCGCAGCCGCTGATGCGCACGCCCGAGGGCACGACCTCGGTGCTGGACGTACCGGGCGGGGTACTGCTGGGCATCGTCCCCGATGCGCAGTACCCGCAGATCGAGCTGACGATGCCCGTCGGCTCGGTGCTGGCCCTCTACACCGACGGGCTCGTGGAGTCGCCCGGTGTGGACCTGGACGACGCGATCTCCGACCTCGCCGACCGCCTGGGCGAGGTGGGCGGCCGCTACCTCGGAGAGGCCGCCGACGTGCTCACCCGCGAGGCGCAGGAGGCGCGCCAGCGCGCCGACGACGTCGCCCTGCTCCTGCTGCGGGCCGGCGACGGCCCGCACGGAACGGTCGCGGACCCCCATGAGCACGGGCGAGAACTGCCCCGCTCCGGAGGCGGCACCCGCCACCAGAGCGGTGCAGCGGGCCACCACTGACCCCCGGTCACGCCCGCTCCCGGGCGCCGGCCCGGGTCAGGGCGGCCCGGCGTCGCCGGAGCCCGGCACCGGGTCCGCGGCCAGGAGTGGCGCGGACCGCACCGCCCGCCCCTCCGTGTCCAGGATCCAGCTCATCCGCTGGGCGGCCGTGATGATCCTTGCCGACGTCACCGCCGACACCGTCATCGGGGCGCCGCTCCTCGTGCTCCGCCCGCGGCGGGCCGGCCGACTGACGCCCGGAGCACGGCCCCGGCCCGGGGGGCGGGCGGGGCCGCGTGCGAGGCTGGGGCAGGTGATCACGAGGGGCCGGCCGGGCTCGCGCGAGACGGGGGCCCAGGGGTGGACGTGCGACAGCTGGAGTATTTCCTCGCCGTCGTCGACCACGGCGGGTTCAACCGCGCCGCCCGTGCCCTGTTCATCGCCCAGCCGTCGCTGTCGCAGTCGATCCGCACCCTGGAGAAGGACCTCGGCGGCCCGCTGTTCCACCGCATCGGGCGGCGCGCGGTGCTCACCGAGGAGGGCCACGCGCTGATCGAGCCCGCGCGCGAGGCGGTGCGCAGCCTGGACGCGGCCCGTGCCAGCGTCGAGTCCGTCCGCGGGCTGCGCACGGGCCGGGTCGCCGTCACCTCGATGCCGTCCCCCGCGGTGGAGCCGCTGAGCAGCATGGTCGAGGCGTTCGCCGCCCGCCACCCCGGGGTGGAGCTCACGGTGCGCGCGGCGGCCGTTCCCCAGGCGGTGGTCGACGCGGTGCGCACGGGGGCCTCCGAGCTGGGCCTGCTGTCGGCCCGGGAGCTGCCGGCGGCGCCCGGCGTGCGGCTGCACCCGGTCGAACGGCAGCGGTTCGTCGTCCTCGCGCCGCCCGGCGGCCCCTTCGAACCGGGGGTGCCGCTGCGGCGGGAGTGCCTGGCCGGGCAGCGGCTGATCGTGGGCGAGCCGGGAACGGGGATCCGCCGGCTGACCGAGGAGATCCGGGCCTCCGGTGTGGACCTGACCATCGCGGTGGAGTCCGGGCACCGCGAAGCGGTGCTCCCGCTCGTCCTCAAAGGGGTGGGGCTCGCCGTGGTCGCCGAGGCGTGGCGCTCCCTCGCGGCGCGGGCGGGCGCGGTGGTGCTCGACCTGGACCCGCCCGCGTTCCTGCACCTGGCGATGGTCAGCCGGGCGGGCCCGCTCACGCCCGCCGCGGCGGAGTTCCTCGCCCTCGCGCTGGCAAGGGACGCCCCCGATAGGTAGGGCCTATAAGTCGGATCGCGGTGCCGTCTTGGACGCGGCACCGGCGGTGTTGCTCTAATCGGGTCCATGACGAAGCATTCCATCGCCGTGATCCCGGGAGACGGGATCGGGCACGAGGTCACCCCCGCCGCCCTGGAGGTGCTCGATGCCGTGGGCGCGGCCCACGGCATCGAGTTCTCCCGCACGCCGCTGGACTGGTCCTGCGAGACCTACCTGCGCGAAGGCGCCATGATGCCCGACGACGGGCTGGAGCGGCTGCGCGGCCACGACGCCGTCCTGCTGGGCGCGGTCGGCTTTCCCGGCGTCGCGGACCACGTGTCGCTGTGGGGCCTGCTCATCCCCATCCGGCGGGCCTTCCGGCAGTACGTGAACCTGCGGCCGGTCCGGGTCTTCGACGGGATCGACAGCCCGCTGCGCGACGCCCGCGGCATCGACCTGGTCGTGGTCCGCGAGAACAGCGAGGGCGAGTACAGCGAGATCGGCGGCCGGATGAACCGGGGCTTCCCCGATGAGATGGCCGTGCAGCAGGCGGTGTTCACCCGCACCGGCGTGACCCGCGTCGTGGACTACGCCTTCACGCTGGCCGGGCAGCGGCGCGGGCGGGTGACGTCGGCCACCAAGTCCAACGGGATCGTGCACACGCTGCCGTTCTGGGACGAGCTGGTCGCCGAGCGCGCGGCGTCCTTCCCCGATGTCGCCTGGGAGCAGGAGCACATCGACGCGCTGGCCGCCAAGCTGGTGCTGCGGCCCGGGCACTTCGACGTCATCGTGGGGTCCAACCTGTTCGGCGACATCCTCAGCGACCTGGCGGCGGCGGTGGGCGGGAGCATCGGCATCGCCCCCTCGGCCAACCTCAACCCCGAGCGCGAGTTCCCCTCGATGTTCGAGCCGGTGCACGGGTCGGCCCCCGACATCGTCGGGCGCGGGATCGCCAACCCCATCGGGGCGATCTGGTCGGCCGCGCTGATGCTCGACCACCTGGGGCACCCCGAGGCCGGCCGGCGGGTCGTGGCCGCCATCGCCGACGTGCTCGCGAACTCCGATGTGCGCACCCCGGACCTGGGCGGCAGCGCGTCGACCCAGGAGTTCACCGAGGAGCTGATCCGCCGCCTCAAGGGCGCCGCCTGATCCCGTGAGACGCGCCTGTGCCCCGCCCCCGCTGGGGGGCGGGGCACAGGCGTTCCCGGACCCGCCGGTGCGCGGGCCGGCGGGTCCGGGGCGTCAGCCGATGGGCTCGGGCATCCGCCGCACGGAGTAGCCGACGCCGATGGTGTCGCCGGTGCGCGGGTCGCCGAGCTCGACGCGCCAGGCGCCGGCGAACTGGTCGACGCCCTCGTGCATGGGGATCGTCCCCGAGAGCAGGACCGTGCCGGGCAGCAGGAGGCCGCGCTCGCGCAGGATCTCCGCCCAGTCCTGCGGGGTCAGGAGCTCGGCCAGGGTGCCGCGCTGGATCTCGGTGCCGGCCTCGGTGTCGCCGACCCAGGCGGTGAGGGTGAGTTCGTCGACGCGGTCGGCGATGTCGGTGAGGCGCCAGGCGCGCGCGCCGAGCACGTCGGGGCTCGCGTTCTTGCTCCAGGCCACGCCGTGCACCTCGAGGGCGCGGTCGGTGTGGTCGCAGGCGACCGTGAGCAGGAGGTCCTCGGGGCGGTTTCCGGCCACGACCAGCGCCCATTCGGCCTCGCCGGAGGTGCGGCCGTGCTGGACGGCCACCTCGCCGGTCTGCTGGGCGAGATAGGGCGACACCGGGTAGAGGGCCGGGGTGACGGTGGGAGCGGGGACCCCCAGCGCGGCGAGTTCCGCCACGTGCGCGCGCACGTCCTCCTGGCTGCGCCCGGCGTAGCCGCCGTTGAGCAGGGCGGCGACCTCGACCTCGGCGGTCGTCCCATCGTTGAGTTCAAGTTTCAACAGTGTCAAATCCGCTCCCGGTACTTGCGCATACGTCTTGTATACGATCAATATACCGAGGAGGTCGCATACACGGAAGACACAGGTGACACACATGGCACACACACAGGGCCCGGCGCCGGCGCCGCCGAGGCCGGCACGGGGGGACGTGGTCCGCGCCTTCGTCGCCAGCCTCTCCGGCACCGCGCTGGAGTGGTACGACTTCGCGGTCTACTCGGCCGCATCGGCCCTGGTACTGGGGCAGCTCTTCTTCCCCAGCCACGACCCGCTGGCGGCCACGCTGCTGGCGTTCTCCACCTACGCCATCGGCTACATCGCGCGCCCGCTGGGCGGGTTCGTGTTCGGTCGGCTCGGCGACGTGATCGGCCGCAAGAAGGTGCTGATCAGCACCCTCATGATCGTCGGCGTCTCCACCTTCCTGATCGGGCTGCTGCCCACCCACGCCACCATCGGCTCGACGGCGGCCGTCCTGCTCGTGCTGCTGCGCTTCGCCCAGGGCGTGGGCGTCGGCGGCGAATGGGGCGGCGCGGTGCTGCTGTCCAGCGAGTTCGGCGACCCGCGCAAGCGCGGCTTCTTCGCCTCCGCGGCCCAGGTCGGCCCGCCCGCGGGCAACCTCATGGCCAACGGCGTCCTCGCCCTGCTCGGCCTGGTGCTGACCGAGGACCAGTTCCTCTCCTGGGGCTGGCGCGTGGCGTTCCTGCTGTCGGGCGTGCTGGTGATCTTCGGGCTGTGGATCCGCGCCAAGCTGGAGGAGACCCCGGTCTTCCAGGCCATGGAGCAGGAGGGGGAGCGCTCGGCCGCGCCGATCCGCGACGTGTTCCGCGAGCAGCCCCGCTCGCTGATCGCCGCCATCCTCAGCCGCGTCGCCCCCGACGTCGTCTACGCGCTGTTCACGGTCTTCGTGCTCACCTACGCCACCCAGGAGCTCGGGTTCGAGTCGGGGACCGCGCTGGCCGCCGTGCTCATCGGCTCCTCGGTGCAGGTGTTCGTCATCCCGCTGGCCGGGTGGCTCTCCGACATCGTCAACCGGCGGCTGCTCTACGGCGCCGCGGCGGTCGGCGCCGCGGTGTGGGCGTTCGTGTTCTTCCCGCTGATCTCGGGCGGCTCGTTCGCGGTCCTCGCGGGCGGCGTCGTGGTCGGGCTCGTCCTGCACTCGCTGATGTACGGCCCGCAGGCCGCGTTCGTCGCCGAGCAGTTCCACCCGCGGCTGCGCAGCAGCGGCAGTTCGATGGCCTACACGCTGGCCGGCGTCATCGGCGGTGCCATCGCCCCGCTGCTGTTCACCTTCCTGCTCGCCGAGTTCGGCACCTGGGTCCCCCTGTCGGTCTACATCGCCGTGACCGTCGTGGTGACCGTGATCGGCCTGCTGCTGGGCCGCAACCCGGTTCCGGAGGAGGACGACGAGGTGCTGGAGGCCGCCGCGTCGCCGGGCCCCGCAGGGGCGTGAGCGCGCCGGCGCGGCCCCGAGGGCCGCGCCGGCGGCGCGCGGGTTCAGGAGTCCAGCAGGACCCGCAGCGTGGAGTCGAGGTGGGCGGTGATCGCGCGGTGCGCGGCGTCGGCGTCGTCGTCGGCCAGCGCGCCCACGATCTCCTCGTGCTCGCGCAGGACCGCCTCGTGCCGGTCGGGGGTGGAGAACAGCGCCACGACCCCGGCCCGCACCTGGCGGGCGCGGAGCCCGCCGTAGAGCTTGGCGAGCATCTCGTTGCCGGCGGCTTCGACCAGCGCGAAGTGGAAGCGCTGGTCCCAGTCGATGAATTCGCGCCCGTGCTCGCCGGAGCGCAGCGCGTACTGTTCGGCCAAGGCCGCGCGCATGGCCTCCAGCGGGGCCGCTCCGGTGTCCAGCACCCGGCCGGCGGCGTGGCGCTCGACCATGCCGCGCAGCTCCATCAGCTCGCGGATCTCACGTCCGGTCAGGGGGGCGACATAGGCGCCGCGCTTGGGGATCAGCTGCACCAGGTCCTCGGCGGAGAGCTGGAACAGCGCTTCGCGGATGGGTGTGCGCGAGACCCCGATGCGGTCGGCGATCTCCTGCTCGTTGATGAACCGCCCCTGGCACTCCGGGTCGGCCAGGTAGGTCTCCTTGAGATACGCGTAGGCGCGGTCCCGGCCGGACTCCACCACAGGCCCTCCTCTTGTACACAATCTGTATGCAGCACTCTAGTATTCCAGCCCGGACCCCGGGACGACACGGCCGAAAGGACGCGCCCATGCGGATCGCACTGAACCAGATGTGCTCCACCGACGACCCCGCCGCCAACCTGGAGCTGATCCGCGCGGGGGTGCGGCGCTCCGCCGAGGCCGGCGCCCGCGTGGCGGTCTTCCCCGAGGCGGCGATGGTCCGCTTCGGGGTGCCGCTCGCCCCCGTGGCCGAACCGCTCGACGGCCCCTGGGCGACGGCGCTGCGGGCGATCGCCGCCGAGGCCGGCGTCGTCGTCGTGGCGGGGATGTTCTCCCCCGCCCCCGACGGCCGGGTCCGCAACGTGCTGCTCGCGACAGGCGCGGGGGTCGAGGCCGCATACCGCAAGATCCACGTCTTCGACGCCTTCGGCTTCCGCGAGTCCGACTCCGTCGAACCGGGGGAGGAGCCGGTGTCCATCGAGGTCGACGGGGTCCGCATCGGCCTGGCGACCTGCTACGACGTCCGGTTCCCGGAACTTTTCCGCCGCTTGGCGGCGGAGGGGGCGGTCGCCACCGTCGTGTGCGCGTCGTGGGGCGCGGGCGAGGGCAAGGCGGAGCAGTGGGAGCTGCTCACCCGCGCTCGCGCGCTGGACTCCACCTCGTGGATCCTGGCCTGCGGCCAGGCCGACCCCGCCGCCGTGGGCGAGGAGGTCGCCGGCCCCGCGCCGCGCGGGATCGGCCACAGCGCCGCGATCACCCCGATGGGCCGGACCGCGGAGGCCCTGGGCGCCGCGCCCGGGCTGCTGGTGGCCGACATCGACCCGGCCGCCGCCGAATCCGCGCGCGCGACGGTCCCCGTTCTGGTCAACGCCCGCCTGTGACCCGCGGTGCGCGAGGCCGCGCGTCATATGGACGGCCTCTCGCGCTTATCGGCTGTATCCGCCGGGCGATTTCGCGAATACTTCCCGTCGTGCCGTCCGGCACGGCGGCGCCGGGGCCGTCGGCGCCGTGCGGGGCGCCCCGCGCCCGCCCGGGTCAGCGCGCACGCGGCCTGGGGCGGCGCATGGCCGCCGCCGTCGCCGCGAGTCCCGCGCCGAACGTCGCGAAGATCGCGGTCACCCCGAGGCCGCCGGCCACCGCCCCGGCGGCCAGCGGCAGGATGGTCTGCCCCAGGTGGTTGCCCGACATCCGCAGCGCCATGGCGGTGCCGCGGGCCTCGGGCGCGGCGGCGTCGGCCACCCACGCCATGGTCAGGGGCTGGCCGATCCCCAGCCCCAGGCCCGCGACGGCCAGGGCGACCGCCAGCCCCCACACGGGCATCGGGATCGACAGCGAGGCGACGCACACCGCCGACAGGACCAGGCTGGCGAACAGGACCGCGTGCCGGCCGGCGCGGGCGACCGCCATGCCGAGGAACGCGCGCGACACCACCGAGGCGGCGGCGCGGACGGCCAGGAGGAGGCTGACCGTGGCGGCCGAGATGCCGCGCTCCTCGCCGAACGCGGGCAGGTAGACGATGGTGACGTCGATGGCGGCCAGCACCATGAGGCTGGCGAGGATCGCGGGGATGATGCCGGGTTCGCGCAGGACGTCCACGACGCGCTGGCGGCGGGGCGGCGTGCCGTCGGCGGAGGCGCGCTGCCGCCGTTCGGGGGCGGGCATGCCGATGAGGGCGACGAGGGAGAGCGCCGCCGCGATCGCGGTGCCGATGAAGGCGGTGGCGGTGAGCGAGGCGGGCTCGGTGGCGGCGAGCCCGGAGAGTAACAGCGGGCCGAGGAGCTGGCCCATGGACCCCGCCAGGGCGAACAGGCCGAAGCGGGAATCGAAGGTCGATCTGGGGGAGCGGTTGGCGATCATGGCCTGCGCCGCCACCATCGACAGGATCAGTCCGACGCCGGCCGCGGCGGCGCAGAGCATGATCGCCCAGGGGGTGTAGGCGAAGGTGAGGCCGACCGCCGAGGCGGTGACCAGCACGCTGCCCGTGAGGTAGGCGGGGCGTTCGTCGTGCAGGTCCACCCAGCGCCCGATCGGGATGGCGACGAACAGCGGGAGCAGCGAGAACGCGGCGCTGAAGACGCCGAGCCACACCGGTCCGAGCCCGATGTCGAGCGCCCGGTAGGAGATGACGGGACGGATGGTGGCGAGCGATCCGTGGAACAGGGTCCCGTGTATGAGGACGCGGACGAACCAATTCACCGGGTGAACCGACCTTTCAGGCATCGGATGCGGCGCGGCCGCGAGAGAGTTCGTTAGCGTAACTAAGTGAATCTGTGAACTCAGCCCTACCAATGACGGCGCGCGTTTGGCAACCCGGGCCCGTCCGTCCGCCCGGCGGCCCGCCGGCCGCCCCCCGCGGTTTCGGCTTGCGGGCGGCCCCTCCGCCGGCTCCCGCCCGCCGCGGGATGACCAAGATCACTCTCCCCGCCCGCGCGGGCGCCGCCGGACGGTCCGCACCGTGGACCGCCCCGCGCGGTCGCGGACGGGCGAAAACCCGTTGTTCCGCCGATGCGGCCGGAGGTAGCGTGCGTGTCCGCAGGAGTGTCGACGGAGCAGGGGGCCGGCGGTGTCGCGGATGATGCGCGCCAGGTGGCAGGAGACCCGTGAGGCGTTCACCCGAGGGTGGTACGCCGCCGAAGGGGTCGAGGCCGACATATCGGCCGGCGTAGCCGCGATGCGCGCGGGCACCCGCCTGTACTCCGCCGAAGACGTCCACGGTCTCCCGGCGCCGCGCGCCGCCTACACGACGCGGTTCGAGGTGACCGTCGAGAGCACCCTGGAAGCGGCCGCCCGCCTGTCCGCCTGTCCACAGGACTCCCGCGGCGTCGCGGCGCTGAACTTCGCCTCCGCGCGCAACCCCGGGGGAGGCGTGGCCAACGGTGCGCGCGCCCAGGAGGAGAGCCTGGCCCGCTCCAGCGCCCTCTACGACGCCCTGGTGCGCTGCCCGGGGTTCTACGACACGCACCGCCGGCAGCGCAACCTGCTCTACACCGACCAGGTCATCTACGCACCGAGTGTCCCGGTCTTCCGCACGGACAACGGCCGCTGGCTGGCCGACCCCTACCCGGTGGCGTTCCTGACCTCGGCCGCCCCCAACCGGCGCATGATCGAGCGCGACAGCCCCCAAGACGCGCACGCGGTCCCGGGCGCGCTGCTCTCACGCGCCGGCGGCGTCCTCGCCGTTGCCGCGTACCACGAGCGGACCCGCCTGGTCCTGGGCGCGTGGGGCTGCGGGGTCTTCGGCAACCGCCCGGCCGAGGTCGCCGACGCGTTCGCCCACCACCTCCTCGGTGCGTTCGAGGGCGTCTTCGAGCACGTGGTGTTCGCGATCCTCGACCGCGACGACGCCGTGCGCACCCCGTTCCACGCGGCCTTCGGCGTGCCGCCCGCCCCGCCCCCCGAGCCCGGCGTGTGCACGGGAGGCCCGGACCGGTGCACGCACCACCGCACGGGCACCGCCGCCAACGCGTGACCGGCGGCCGTTCAGCCCCCGCCGGCGGCGGGGGCCGGGAGCCCTGCCGCGGGCAGGACGACGGTGGTGGTGAGCCCGCCGCCGGGGTTGGGCGCGGCCGTGGCGGTGCCGTGGTGGCTGTGGGCGATGGCGCGAACGAGGGTCAGGCCGAGGCCGTGGCCCTTGGCGTGGGTACGGGCCTGCCGGCGGTGGAACGGCTCGAACAGCCGGCCGACCTCGTCGGCCGTGATGGCGTCACCGGTGTTGGTGACGGTGACGACCGCCGCACCGTCCCGGACGGTGGTGGCCAGCCGCGCCGTGCCGCCGGCGTGGTTGTGCCGGACGGCGTTGTGCAGCAGGTTGACGAGCAGATGGCGGAGCAGGTTCGCGTCGCCGTCCACGCGGACCGGATGCAGGTCACCGCGCACGCTGATCCCGCGCTCCGCCGCTTCGTCCCTCGTCTGCTCCAGCGCGTCCGCCGCGGCCGAGGCGAGGTCGACGGGCTGTGCGTCGTCGATGCCGTGGTCGGCCCGGGAAAGGGCGAGCAGAGATTCCACGGTCGCGATGCTGCGTTCGTTGGTGGCCAGCAGTTTGGGGGCCAGGACGGCGAGATCGTGGTCGCGGGGGTGGGCGATGGCGACCTGCAGCATGGTGCGGGCGGTCGCCAGCGGGGTGCGCAGCTCATGTGAGGCGTTGGCGGCGAAGCGCTGCTGGGCCTGGAAACTGCGGTCCAGCCGGTCGAGCATCGTGTCGATGGTGTCGGCGAGTTCGGTGAACTCGTCCTGCGGACCGTCGAGGCGGATGCGTTCGTGCAGGTTGTGGCCTGCGACGGCGTGCGCGGTCCGGGTGATGCGGTGGACGGGGGCGAGAATGCGGCCGGCGATGGTCCAGCCGAGCAGGAACGCGATCAGGGCCATTCCGATCAGCGCCACGCCGGACACTTGCAGCAGCACCATCAGGACATCGTCCTCGCTGCTGATGGTCACGGTATCGGCGGGGATGAGGGGGCTGATGTCCGAGCCGGGCACACTCGTGTCGCGGGCGGGGACGCTCGTGTCGCCGGCAGGGACGCCCGGGTCACCCGCCGGGATGCCCGTCTCGCCGGAGGGGACGCTCGTTCCGGTGGCGTCGTCAGCGGGGTCGGTCGGCCGCGGGGCCTCCAGGTTGTAGCGCGGGATGTACTTCATCAGGGCGTACACGGTGAGCAGCAGCACGATGCCGCAGGCCAGGACCATGCCGCCGTAGAGCAGGGTGAGCCGGATACGGACGGACAGCCGGCTCCGCCGCAGCGTGGCCGAGATGCTCATGGGGCGGTGGCGAGGTAGTAGCCGACCCCGGTGGCGGTGTGCAGGATCGGCGGGGCGCCGAGTTTGCGCCGCAGGGTGGAGACGGTGATGCGGACCGCGTTGGTGAACGGATCGGCATGGGCGTCCCACGCCTTCTCCAGCAGGTGCTCGGCGCTCAGCACGGCCCCGTCCGCGCGCAGGAGCAGTTCCAGGACGGCGAACTCCTTGCGCGTCAGGCGCAAGGGGTCGGCACCGCGGTGGGCGTCGCGGCGCGCGGGATCGAGCCGGACGTCGGCGAAGGTCAGCACCGGGGGGTGCGCAGCGGGGCCACGCCGCCGCAGGGCGAACAGCCGCGCGACGAGTTCGGGGAAGTCGAACGGTTTGACCAGGTAGTCGTCGGAGCCGAGCCGCAGCCCGTCGACCTTGTCGGACAGTCGTCCGGCCGCGGTGAGCATCAGGATCCGGCACTCCGGGCGGGTGGCCACCACATGGCGGCAGACGTCGTCTCCGTGGACGCCCGGCAGATCGCGGTCCAGCACCACAACGTCGTAGTCGTTGACCGCCACGTTCTCCAGCGCCGTCGCCCCGTCGTCGGCGATGTCGACGGCCATGCCCTCCCTGCGCAGACCGGACTGCAATGCCTCGGCGAGGAAGGCTTCGTCCTCCACGACCAGCACCCGCACGCCTCATCCTTTCGTCCTGCCCGGCTTGTGTGCCCGACCCGGTGGCACTCGCCGACGCCGGCCGCCCGGAAAGGACATGATCCCGTGCCGGGGATATGGCCGGCATATGGAAATCGCCAGACGCCGACGATAACCCCTTTCCGGCTGCATGGGTCCCGGCCGCGGCGCTCCGCTGCGGCCGCCCCGGCGGAGCATCCGCCGGGGCAGAGCCAACGATGAAGGGAACCCCCTATGTCACGGTCCCTGCGAAGGATCGCCACCGTCGCCGGCGTCGGTGCGGCCATCATGTTCGGCGCCGGCAGCGCCGCCGTGTTCGCCGACACCCCGTACGAGCCGGACTGCCCGCCCGGGATTCCCTCCGGCGTGCCCGGGGTTCCGCCGCTGCCGGGCGGCGACGACGAAGGGATCGAGCTGCCGGGCGGCGATGAAGGCGGCATCCCGGGCGGCGACGACGAGGGGATCGAGCTGCCGGGCGGCGACGAAGGCGGCATCCCGGCGGGCGACGACTGCGAGGCCCCGGCGCCGACCGAACCGGGCTCACTGGCCGTGGCGGGCACGCTGAGCGAGCCGCTCACGCCCATGCTGCCGAGCCGGCCGGGCACGCCGGTCACGCCTCAGCTGCCGACCACGCCGATGCTGCCGGGCGTCCCCGCCTAGCAGGGCCCCTGCCGCGATGGCGGCTTGAGGGGGCACCGCCCCGGTGGCTCGTGGCGCCGGAACCTCCCCGCCGGCCTGCGAGCCACCGGTCGCACGAGCTCTTCGTTCCCCTCGCCCGCGAGCCGCGCCGGCTTCGGCGCGGCTCCCGGGCGATGCCGCCGACCGTCACCGACGTCCGGCCGCCGGGGTGGTGACGAGGTCGGGGTGCGGCTCGCCCCCCGCCTCCTTCAGCAGGCCCCTGAGGCAGCGGGCGGCGAGGATCCAGTTCCTCGGGTTCTTCAGGTTGAGGCCGCCGATCAGCTGCTTGAGCATCGTCAGGCTGTCGAAGTAGACGCGCTCGCAGACCAGGTTCTCATCGGCGTCGAAGATGAAGTACGCCGTCATGCGCACGCGGAAGCGGTTGCCGGTGGGCGGGATCGCGCCGAGCGGGCCGAGATGGGTGCCCGTCAGCCAGAACTCGACGATCACGGCGTCGTCGCTGTGGCGCAGGGCGATGATCTCGTGGTCCTGGTCGGGGAAGGCGGTCCGGGTGTCGTGGTAGTAGCCGCGCACGGCCCGGTCGCCGTCGTGGACCGTCATGGTGGCGATCAGCTCGTAGCGGGGGTGCGGAAAGGTCGCCAGGACGTCGTCCCAGTCCTGGCGGACCTCGTCGTGGAAGTGGTCGAGGACCAGCTTCTGGCGGGTCGAGCGGATGTCATCCGTGGTCATCGTGTCAGCGCCTTGGGGGAGGAGGGGGGAGAGCGCGGGGGGTCCAGGGGCCGTCGGCTCGCTGGACGGGGGAGCGCGGGCCGGCCGTGGATCGCCCGGCCCGGTTCGTCTTCGGGATCCGTGCTCAGCTCTTCGACGCCATCCAGGCGGGGCGGCGGGGTTCCGGGTCCAATGCCCGGCGCTCCCCGCGGCGGGCGGCGCGCCAGGCGCGTTTGCGGCCACGGGGGATCAGCACGCCGAGCGCGACGGTGGTGAGGATGAGTGCCGCCGCGCCGCCCACCACGGCCAGCGTGCTGGGCCAGGACACCGCGCCCGGACCGGGGTCGGGCACGAAGGCGGACCCCAGCGAGGCGTCCTCGCCGGATACCGCGGGAGCCGAGGTGAGCGCGCCGACCGGGTCCACCCGGCCGCTGCCGCGCAGCGTGTCGCCGGCCCCGTTGGGCGAAGGGTAGGCGGTGGCGAGCAGCCGTTCGCGGACCTCGGGCGCCGACAGAGCGGGATCGTAGGAGCGCAGCAGGGCCGCGGTTCCCGCCACGAACCCGGCCGCGACGACGTCCCCGGAGCCCACGAAGTGGCCGTCTCCTCCGGGGCCCACGCTGACGACCAGGTCGCCGGGGGCGGTCAGGTCCACCCGCGCGGTTCCGCCGTCGGCGTCCAGAGCCGGGGACGAGGCGACGGGGGCGCCCTCCACCCCGACCGCCGCGACGCTGACCGCGGCCGGATGGCTGCCGGGCGCCGCCGGGACGGAGGTGCCGTCGATGGCGACCGTCGCGGGCGCCACGACGAGGGCGTCGGCTTCGGACGCGGCGGACACCGCCGCCTCCAGCCCGCGGCTGGATTCGGCGATCGCCGCACCGACCAGCACGACCCCGGCCCCTTCGCCGGCCGCGGTCTCGATGCCGCTGGCGATGCTGTCCGCTGTGGCGCGCCCCGCGGCGTTCATCACCGGGACATCGATCACCCGCGCGGCCGGGGCGACCCCCGTGAGCCCGCTGCCGCCTTGCGCGCGGGCGGCGACCAGCCCCGCCAGGAACGTGCCGTAGCCGCGGCAGTCCTGCCCGCCGGAGCCCGCCAGCGCCCGGCTCACGGCGGCGACGTCCGGGTCGATCCCGCTGCTGAGGATGGCGACGGTGGTTCCGGCGCCCTCCGACAGGTCCCAGGCCCGCGGGAGGTCGAGCAGCGGGGCGGTCCACGGTTCCTGTTCCACGACCGTGGACGACGCGGCCACGCACTCTCCATCGGGGGCGACCCCGATCGCGGGCAGCGCCTCGGCTCCCGCCTCGGCCTCGGCCTCCGCCTCCGTGGAGGCGCCCGGGGAGGGATCCGGTGCCGGGGAGGCCAGGGCAGGGGCGGCGGACCCGCCCGCCATGACGACGCAGGCGGTGGCGGCGACGGCGACCGGCCGGCACCGTGCGGCCAGGGCCGCCCTCGTCCACATCCGCACGGTCATCGGAGGAGCTCCTTACGCCCCGTCGGGGCTTGGTCTGAGGGGACGGAACGGGCGGGAGGGCGGAGCGCTGTTCGCGGGCCGGGCGCGTGAGTCCCCGCCTGGGGGGTAGCCGTGCCCGCGGTGCCGGCCGCGGCTCCCGGCGCCGTTCCCATCGCGGCGCGCGCCCGTGCGCGCCGCCCGGACGAGGAGGAGCGTCCATGCTCGCCAACAGCAACGCGTTCAGCGGTTTCTCGGTCGACGACATCGCCGCGGCGCGGCGGTTCTACTCCGAGACCCTGGGGCTGCGGGTGTCGAGCCCGTCTGAGGAGTACGAGTCGCTGGCGCTCCACCTGGCGGGCGGGGCGAACGTCTTCGTCTACCCCAAGGAGGACCACGTCCCGGCGACCTTCACCGTGCTGAACTTCCCGGTGCCCGACATCGACGAGGCGGTCGCCCGCCTGTCCGAGCACGGGGTGGAGTTCGAGCGCCCGGAAGGGTTCGACATCGACTCCACGGGCGTGTTCCGGGGCGGCGGCCCGCTGATCGCCTGGTTCACCGACCCCGCCGGCAACGTGCTGTCGGTGCTCCAGGAGTGAGCGCCGCCCCGGGGCGGCGGGCCGGGCGGCCCGGCCGCCGCGGCCCCGGTCGGCGGCGGCGGGGTCGCCGTCGCGCGGGCCCGGGCCCGGGGGCGCGGGCGGGCCGGAGCGGTGCGCTGCGTGGGGGGTCGGCGCCACCGGGTCAGTCCTCGTCTTCCATGCCCTCGGCGATGGCGAGCTGGACGGGGATCGGGTCGCGGCGGGAGATCCACAGGGCCCGTCCCGGGGCCATGCGCTGGGCGCGCACGTTGCCGAAGAGCACCCCTTCCGACGGCGGGCTCGACAGCATGATGCTGGGGGTGTTGGTGTCGATGAGCGCCCGGATGGCGGGATCCGCGGTGGCCCGGCCGAACCCGCCCGCCGCCCGCGCGACGATCAGGTGCATGCCGATGTCGGCGGCCTGCGGCAGCATCTCCACGATCGGGCTGAGCAGGCTCGCGCCGCTGCCGGAGACCAGGTCGTAGTCGTCGATGACGATGAACAGCTCCGGGCCGGTCCACCAGTCGCGGCGGCGCAGCCGGTCGGGCGTGATGTCGGGGCCGGGGATGCGCACCTTCATCGCGTGCGCGGCGGCGCCCATCATCTCGCGCGCACTCTCCGACGACACCGCGTACCCGAGCTGCTGCTCCTTGGGGATCGCGTCGAAGAGCTGGCGGCGCAGGTCGACCAGGACCACCCGCGCGTTGTCGGTGTCGTAGTGCTCCCTGATGGCGTTGGTGATGTGCCGCAGCAGGGTGGTCTTGCCGGTCTCGGTGTCGCCGACGACGAGCAGGTGCGGCGTCTGTGAGAAGTCGTGCCAGAACGGGCGCATGCCGCGCCCCTCCAGGCCCAGGGGCACCCGCAGGCCGCCGAACTCGGTGAGCTCGGCCGCCGGCAGTTCGGCGGCGAGGAGCCGGGGCGGGAGCGTGCGCACGGGCGGCGCCTCGGGGCCGTCCCACGCGTCGGCGGCGCGCCGGACCAGCTCGGTCACCCCGACCGACAGCGACACCGGGTCGGGCACGCCGTCGGCCCGCGGCAGGCCGGTCAGGAAGTGGTACTGGTCGTGGGTGAGGCCGCGGCCCGCGATGCGCGGCACGGTCTGGGCCTTGCGCATGTTGACGGTGGAGTCGACGGCGTCGCCCAGCCGCAGCTCGAAGCGGGTCCCCAGCAGGTCGCGCACGCCCGACTGGATGTCGGCCCACCGCGGGGAGGCGACGATGAGGTGGAGGCCGTAGCTCAGCCCGCGCTGGGCGAGCTGGGTGAGCGGGGTGACCAGGTCCATGAAGTCCTGGCGGATCGTGGACCAGCCGTCGATCACCAGGAACACGTCGCCGTAGGACTCGTCGGCGAACTCCCCGGCGCTCCGGCGCCGGCGGTAGGTGGCCATGGAGTCGATCCCGTTGGCGGCGAAGAACTGCTCGCGGTGGGTGATGATCTCCAGCATCTCCGACACGGTCCGGTTGATGCGGTCGACGTCCATCCGGCCCACCACGCTGCCCACGTGCGGCAGCCCGGTGAGCGCCTGGAGCGCGCCGCCGCCGAAGTCGAGCGCGTAGAACTGGACCTGGCTCGGGGTGTTGGTCAGCGCGAGCGCGCAGACCAGGTTGACGACCATGGTGCTCTTGCCGCTCTGCGGGCCGCCGGCGATGCCGATGTTGCCGCCCGCGCCGAGCATCTCGGCCTTGAGCGGCAGGCGCAGCTGCTCGAACGGGCGGTCGATCACGCCGAGCGGGACCTCCAGCACGGGATCGGAGGACCACCCCAGGCCCCCCGGCGGAAGGGGTCGGCCGACCATTTCGAACAGCTCGTCGAGGGTGGGCGGCACGTCCAGCGGCGGCAGCCAGACCCGCCGCGCCGGCGGGCCGGCCTCGTGCAGGCGCTCCAAGGCGACGCTGAGCAGGCTCGGGACGTCCTCGTCCGCCTCCTCCACCTCGGGGGCGACCTCAGGCTCCACCACAGGGGTGCGTCCGGCGACGTAGGCCGACAGGAAGGGGACGATCTCGGCGGCCGAGGCGGCCTGCGTCCCGGTGCGCCGGCGCACCCGGTAGGCGCCGGAGACGTAGGCGGCCTTGAACCGGGTCAGCGTGTCGGTTCCGGTCTTGAGGAACCCGTTGCCGGGGGCGGGGGGGAGCTGGTGGGCGTCGGGCACGCCCAGGACGCCGCGGCTCTCGATCGCGGAGAAGGTGCGCAGCGCGATCCGGTAGGACAGGTGGCTCTCCAGCTGGTGCATCCGGCCCTCGTCCAGGCGCTGGGAGGCCAGGAGCAGGTGCACGCCCAGGCTGCGGCCCAGGCGCCCGATCATCACGAACAGCTCCATGAAGTCGCGGTGGGCGGCCAGCAGCTCGCTGAACTCGTCGACCACGACGAACAGCGTGGGCATGGGCTCCATCGACGGGTTGGCCTGGCGGCCCTTCTCGTACTCGTGGATGGAGCTGAAGTTGCCGGCGGCGCGCAGCTGCTCCTGGCGGCGGATCAGCTCGCCGTGCAGGGCGTCCTGCATGCGCTCGACGAGGGTGACCTCGTCGGCGAGGTTGGTGATCAGCGCCGAGGTGTGGCGCAGCTTGTCCAGGCCGATGAAGGTCGCCCCGCCCTTGAAGTCGACGAGCACGAAGTTCAGGGTCTCGGGGGAGTGGGTGAGCGCCAGCGACAGCACGAGCGTGCGCAGCAGTTCGCTCTTCCCCGACCCGGTCGCCCCGATGAGCATGCCGTGCGGGCCCATCCCGCCCAGCGCGGACTCCTTGAGGTCGAGTTCGAGCGGGGCGCCGTTCTCCTCGATGCCGATGGGGACCCGAAGCCGGGATCCGGCGCGCAGCTCGTGCCACATCCGGCCGGTGTCGTGGGTGTGCAGGTTGGAGATGCCCAGCAGCGACGTCAGCTCGAAGTCGGTGACCAGCGGCTCGACCACCTCGGTGGCCAGGCTCATCCGGTAGGGGGCCAGCAGCCGGGCCAGCGCGCGGGCGCGCGACGGGCTGAGGGAGTCGGGGCGGCCGAGCGGGGTGAGGGTGCGCCGTCCGCTGTGGTCCTGGCCGACCACCTCCAGGGCGTCGGGCTCCACGCGCAGGCCCAGTGTGAACGGGGCGCCGTCCCACGGCAGCGGGTCGTCGATGTGCACCACGACGGCGTTGCGGTAGCCGCCGGAGTCGAACCGCGTGGCGGACTGCGCCTGCCCGCTGTCGACGACGATGACGGTGAAGGGCTCCTCGCGCGTGGGGGCGGCACCGGGCTCGAAGCGGGAGCGGTCGGCGAAGTCGGCGCCCATGACGCGCTCCACTTCGGCGGCGTCGCCGCCGATCAGCCGGACCGGCCCGGCGCCGTCGCGTTCGGTGGGGTGCATCGTGTGGGGCAGCCACTTGACCCAGTCCCACTCGGCGCGCCGGTCGTCGGAGACGCAGACGGCGATGCGGAGGTCGTCGTGGGCGTGGAAGACGGCGAGCTGGCCGATCATGGAGCGCACCATGGAGCGGGCGGCCTCGGCGTCGCCCTCGAGCGAGACGCGGGAGTACCCGCGCAGGTAGACGGCGACGGGCTGGTCCTCGACCGTGGCGTAGGCGCGGATGAAGCGGCGCAGCGCATGGGCGCTGAGCGGTTCGAGGTCCTCGACCGGCTTCGTGGACAGCGGGGCGATGCGCATGCGCATCGCCTGCTCGCCCACCGCCAGCCGGACCTCGGCGAAGTCGTCGTGCGTGGTGCGGCGCTCCCACAGCCGCGAGGTCCGCACCAGGGACCACAGCGCGTCGGGGGCGGGGGCGCGCCAGAGCATGGCGTCGCGCTGGGCGGTGACCACCTCGCGCGCTTTGGCCCTGCTCTGGGTGAGGTAGCGCAGGTAGTCGCGCCGGTCGCCGTTGAGCTGGCGCTTGCGCTCGCTGCGGGCGCGCCAGTACTGGCCCACCAGCATGGCGACGGCGCCGAGGAGCATCATCCCGCCGGCGACGTAGGGCATGTAGGTGTTGACGGCGCTGCCCTGGGCACCGGGCCGGATGAACAGCAGCACCATCGCCATGGAGGTCATCGCCATCGGCAGGTAGTTGAACACCGCCGACATGGTCGACTGCTCCTCGGGGAGCACGGGCGGCTCTTGGAGCTGGAGCTCTCCGTCGGGCATATCCGGCCCGGGGCGGCGGGGCGGCCGGCGGACGAGGATGGTGCTCACGGCGGCGATCGCCTCCTGGCGGTTACGTTACGGGGGGTGGGCCGGCCGTGCGGGAGGCCGGTAGGGGGCCACGCGCGGGCTCTGTTCCCGGCGGGATCCGGATTATGCCCCTGAAGCGGGCACAAAGCCAAGTGAACAAAAGTTTATTGCCACGTGATACCAATTTCGGTCCGACCAGTGTTACCGTTGCGCCGGTCGTCGAATCTTGAGGTTTCCTTCCAGTCACCGAGTGTATTGCCACTCGGATAGCCTCGCTTCCTCCCCGAGTACCAAGAGCAAGCATCATCGGGTGACTCCGCCTCCGCCCCGAGTAGTAAGAACCAGATGAGCGACTCCATTGCCCCCGACCTGTGCCGGCTCGTCATCCGTGCTCCGGACCGCACCTTCGAGATCGCGGTCCCCAGCGACGTGCCCGTGGCCGAACTACTGCCCACGATCATCCTCTACGCCGAGGGAGACAGTGGCGAAGACCTCGATGAAGGCGGACTAGAACACGACGGCTGGGTGCTCCAGCAGCTCGGCTCGCCGGCCCTCGAAGAGGACGGCACCGTGCAGACCCTGGGCCTCTTCGACGGCGAGACCCTCTACCTGCGCCCGCGCCGCGACCAGCTCCCGCCCATCCACTTCGACGACCTCATCGACGGTGTGGCCAACGGCATAGCCGAGCGCCGCGACGCCTGGCGGCCCGCTTACACCCGCCGGCTGCTGCACGGGCTGGGCCTGTTCACCCTGGCCACCGGGTTCACCATCCTGGCCATGAGCGGAATGAACGGGCTCACCGCCCTGATCGCCGCCGGCGCCGCCGTCGTCCTGCTCCTGGGGGCGGCCGCCGCCTCGCGCGCGATGGGCGACCTCACCGCCGCCACCGGCCTGGCCGCCGCCGCCGTGCTCTACATGGGCCTGGCAGGGGCGGCCATCCCCACAGGGGATCCCGGGATACCCCTCCTGGGCGCCCGCGCCCTCTCCGCCTGCATGGCGGGTGCCGGGGCCACCGTGCTGGGCCTGGCGGCCGTCGCCGGCTCCGTCCCGTTCTTCGCCGGCCTGATCGTCTTCGAGGTCTTCGGCGTGGTCTCGGCCGCGACGCTGATGCTGGCGCCCGGCCTCACCATGACCGGCATCGCCGGAGCCGCCGCCGCCCTCGCGATCCTGCTCGGCACCTTCGCCCCCGCCATCGGCTTCCGCATCTCGGGGCTGCGGCTGCCCCCGCTGCCGAACAACCCCCAGCAGCTGCAAGAGGCCATCGACCCCCACCCGGCGCGCGACGTCCTCGACCGCACCACGCTGGCCGACCAGTACCAGGGCGCCGTCCTCGCGGCCACCGGCGCGGTCCACGCGGTCGGCCTGCTCATCCTCGCCTTCGGCCCCGGCTGGCTGCCGGCCACCCTCGGCATCATGGTGGCCCTCATCCTGGTCCTCCAGAGCCGCGGCCTGGCCAGTGCCTGGCAGAAGCTCTACCTCGTCGCGCCCGCCTCCGCGGGGCTCGCCCTCATCCTCATCGCCGCCGTGGCCGACACCAGCACCCTGTGGCGGCTGCTGGCCCTGCTCGGCGTCCTCGCCGTCGCCGCGGCCCTCACGATCCTGGCCTGGACGGTCCCGGGCAAGCGCGGCCTGCCCCACTGGGGCCGCGCCGCCGAGATCATCCAGCTCCTCGCGGCCATCGCCATGGTCTGCCTGGTCCTCGGCAACCTCGGCGTGTTCGGCCTCCTCCGCGGGATCGGGGGCTGACCGTGCAGACCCGACGCGACCAGGTCGTCGCCCACTCGTTCATGGTGGGCCGCCTGGGCACCGCCATGCTCGAGGCCGACCCCGACGCCATCGACGCCCCCATGCAGCGCACCCGGCGCGGGGCCTTCATCGGACTGGCCATCGGCGCGCTGCTGTGTGTGGGGTTCCTGGTCTGGGGGCTGATCTTCCCCGGCGGCAACACCTCCTGGCGCAACGAGGGCACCCTCGTCCTGGAGAAGGAGAGCGGGGCCACCTACCTCTACTCCGGCGGCGTGCTGCGCCCCGTCGCCAACTTCGCATCGGCCCGGCTGGTCCAGGGCAGTGCCATGACGGTCAGTTCGGTGAGCGCGGAGTCGCTGGCCGGAGTGCCCAAGGGCGGCCCCGTCGGCATCCCCGGCGCGCCCGACTCCCTTCCCGACGCGGAGGCCATGGCCTCCGCCCTCTGGAGGGTGTGCGCGGTACCTTCGGCTGAGGAGGACGGCGGGCCGCGCACCGCCCTGTCCGTCGACTCCACCCCCGACACCGGCCCCCTGCCCCCCGAGGTCGCGGTGCTGGCCCAGGGCCCCGACAACGACCACTACCTGCTCTGGAACGGCGTCCGGCTGCGGTTGGACGAGGAGCACGGCGCGCTTCAGGCGCTCGGCTACGGCACCAGCCCCGCTCTGAGCGTCAGCAGGGCGTTCCTCGACACGGTCCCCTCCGGCGGCGACCTCAGCGCCCCCGAGGTCCCCGGCGGCGCCGGCGAGCAGGGCCCCGGCATCGCCGGTGAACGGCGCGCCACCGGCCAGGTGTTCGTGGTGCGCGGCGACGGCGAAGCCGACCAGTACTACCTGCTCGGCGGCGGGGGCCTGGTCCCCATCGGCGCCACCCAGGCCCGGCTGGCGCTCGCCGACACCCGCATCACCGACGCCGCCTACGGCGACGCCGCCCCCGAGCCCGTCGAGCTGAACGCCGGTGAGGTCCAGAGCAACCTGGCCGAGAACGCGGCGGCGACCGACGCGGGGCTGCCCGCAACCCCGCCCGACCTGGTCTCCACCAACGGCCAGGCGCCGTGCATGCGGGTCTCCGGCGACGGCGAGGCCCGGCTCGTCCTCCAGCCGCTGGAGGACGTGAGCGCCTGGCCCGTCCAGGACCGGCCCGACACCGCGCACGGGTGCCCCACCGCCGACCTCATCGGCATCCCCGCCGGAACCGGCGCGCTCGCCCGCGCCGAGCCCGCCGGGGGATCGGCGGCGGAGCCCACCTACTACCTGGTGACCGATACCGCCGCCAAGTACCCGCTGCCGTCCGCCGACACCGCCGGCGAACTCGGCTACACGGCAGGCTCGGCGGCCTCCGTACCCACCTCCGTGCTGCGCCTGCTGCCCACCGGGCCGCTGCTGTCGGCCGACGCCGCCGCGCAGCCGGTGCCCGCGACGGCGGCCCCGCCCGCGGCCGGCGGGTGCGGGGAGGGGGGCGGCACATGACCGCACCGCCGACGACAGGGACGCGACAGCGTCCCGCAAACCGAAAGGAGTAGCGGACATGAGTCTGACTACCAGTACCGAATATGGGATGACCACCGGCCGCACCGCTATGGAGACGGCCTATAGCGAGTGCAACGCGGTCTACACCAAGGTGGACCACCTGCGCGACGCGCTGAAGTCGAGCTGGGTCGGTGGCGCGGAGCAGGGCTATGAGACCGCGCTGGTGAAGTGGCTGGAGGAGCTGCGGCTCATCGTCAACGGCATGAACAACATGATCGGCACCTTCGGCGGTACCACGCGCGGCATGTTGAACCTGGAGGACGAGAACCTCGTGACCTCCAACGCCTGGATGAACCAGCTCAACCCCAACCAGTGACCCCTACCCCCTCCTGACCCGGTACCGTCCGGCCGTTCACGGTTCAACGGCCGGGTACCGCCACGACCGTAGGGCGAGCCGGCGGAGGAGCAGCGCCTCATCGACCGGAAGGAGTAGCGGACATGAGTCTGACTACCAGTACCGAATTCGGGATGACCACGGGCCGCACCGCTATGGAGACGGCCTATGGCGAGTGCAACGCGGTCTACACCAAGGTGGACCACCTGCGCGACGCGCTGAAGTCGAGCTGGGTCGGTGGCGCGGAGCAGGGCTATGAGACCGCGCTGGTGAAGTGGCTGGAGGAGTTGCGGCTGATCGTCAACGGGATGAACCAGATGATCGGCACCTTCGGCGGTACCACGCGCGGCATGTTGAACCTGGAGGACGACAACCTCGTCATCTCCTCTTCCTGGAACGACCAGCTCAATCCCAACCAGACCGGCTACGCCGTGCAAGGCGACCTCCTCGGCCCTGGACACTCCTGACACCATTCGGCCGTCCCCTGAGGCGGTCTCCGTCACGAAACGAGGTATCAGACGATGAGCGACTTTTCCGTCAAATACGCGGGCATGGACGACTCCGCGTTCGACCTGCGTGCGCGCACCCAGGACATCCGCAACTCCCTCGACGAGCTGGCCACGAAGATGGCCACGGTCCGCGGCGAGCTCGACGGTTCCACGGCCGAGAACTACGACAACAGCATGGCGCAGTGGCGGCTCAACGTGCAGGACATGGAGTTCCTGCTCACCCAGGCCGAGCAGGCGCTGGTCCTGATCCGCGACAACTACAAGAACACCGACAACAAGCTGTCCCTGGAATGGGTCTCGCAGAACATGTAGCCGCCGCCCGCAGCGAGCGGGTGCGCCCGGCCGGTCCGGGGGCCGACCGCCGTCGGCCCCCGGACCGGACCGGGGCGCCGGAGAGTGAGGAGAGTGAACAATGGCGGAGAGCACCGAGATCACCTTCGGCTACCTGCGCGAATTCCGGAAGACCAACGTCCTCCCGATCCTGAAGGATCTGCGGAAGCAGAAGACCGAGCTGGAGGGCTACATCGACAGCGGGGAGAGCGAGTCCGCGGCGATCTACGGCGTCCGCGCCGGAAACCCGGCCATCTTCCCGGCGGCGGGCAAGTTCGCCAAGACCGTGAACGGCTCCGTGGTGAAGATGCGCGATGAGATCAACATCCTGATCGAGGAGTTCGAGGGACTCGATACCCGGCTGGAGGAGGCGGAGATCCGGTTCACGGACGTCGAGGACGACGCGGTGCTGACCGCCTATCAGCTCGCGGTCCTCATCGATCCCGAGAACGCGGCGGGCGCCGGCGCGGGTTCCGGTTCGGGGAACGGCGAGTAGTAGCGGTCCGGGGCCCCGGCCGGGCCGGCGGAGTAGGAGTGGGTGAGGAGGCGGAATGCCCGACGGAGAAGAAGAGGACATCCCCCTTGAGCTGGATGACGGGCTGGGGGAGGAAGCGCCCGGCAACCCCGCCGTCGAATCCTCACCTGTTCCCACGGACCTGCACTACGTCATCAACACCTATGCCGACCTGGAGATGGACGATCCCTTCCCGCCGATGATGTCGGCGGAGGACGTCGAGAAGAACGACTGGTTCCTCAGCTTCAAGTCCGACCAGAAGAGCCCGGCCGGCATGACCCACTACCTGGTGTCGGGCTACTCCGAGACGGTCGACAAGGCCACCCCGCGGCAGACATCGCTCGGCGTCTCGAGGCCCGAGACCACGGATCACACCTACTACTCGGGCATCGCCTACAACGGCGAGTTCATGTTCGGCCCCAAGGGCCGGGCGTTCTTCCACCACTTGTGGCTGGCCATCAACGGGCCGTGGCTGGGCGAGAACGGCCGGACGTTCAACCCCACGACCATGGTCAACCTGGCCGGGGACCTCGACGACCTGCTGAGCATGGTCAACAGCAGGACCGACGACATCGCCTCGTGGCGCACCACCGCCAAGGACACCCTCAAGGGCGCGACCGCCGACATCTTCGTGCAGCACCTGGGCAACCTCCAGTTGCGGTTCAACGCCCTGGGCAACCAGGTCGCGGACTATCCCGAGGCGCTGCGCGACACCAGGAACGCGGCCGTCACGGGGGCGGGCGAGAAGATCCGCCGGGCCTACGACGACTGGCTGGCCACCGGCCTGTGGGACCCGATCAAGGTCATCGACAAGTGGTTCGAGGACAACAAGGACATCGCCACGCTCAGCAAGGGCGACAAGACCACCCAGATCGGGGACATCGGTCCCGCCAACGACGCCAACACCTGGAAGGAGATCCAGGAGCGGATCAAGGAGTCCTGGCGCAACGAGCTCAACACCTTCGTCACCGCGGCCTCCGATGCGATGACGACCCTCGCCACCGCCTACACCGACAACCAGGCCAAGTTCGTCGAGATCAAGCCGCCCGAGGCGCTGACGCTGGACTGGTCGGGTGTGGGCGGCGGTGGTGGGGGCGGTGGGGGCGGTGGTGGTGGCGACGGTGAGAACGGTCCCTCCGACATCGAGAACGAGTACAACGAGACGCTGGAGGAGTGGTACCGCAAGCAGATCGAGTGGCTGGAGAACAACCCGCCCGGCGGGGGCGACGGTGAGGGTGAGGGTGAGGGCGGCGGCGGTGGCTCCGATAAGGAAGAGGAGTACAACAACGCCCTCGACGAGTACTACCAGAAGCTGATCGACGAGCTGGAGAGCGGGCCTGAGGGCGGTGGCGGCGACCTCGGCGGCGAAGGCGGCGGCGATAATCCCGGCTCCGATAACGAGGAGCGGTACAACAACGCCGTCGACGAGTACTACGACAACGCCATCGACGAGCTGAACTCCGGGCCCGAGGGCAGCGGCGGCGGCCTCGGCGGCGAAGGCGGCGGCGGAGGCGATAATCCCGGCTCCGATAACGAGGAGCGGTACAACAACGCCGTCGACGAGTACTACGACAACGCGATCAACGATTTGAACTCCGGGCCCGAGGGCAGCGGCGGCGGCCTCGGCGGCGAGGGCGGCGGCGGAGGCGATAATCCCGGCTCCGGCAGCGAGGAGCGGTACAACAACGCCGTCGACGACTTCTACGACCAGCAGGCCGACAACCTGCAGTCGGAGACCGGCGGCGGGCCGGTGCCGATCGGCGGCGGGGGGCAGCTGGGCGGCGGCGGGGGCGGTAACAACGCCC
>NZ_JBHSFQ010000021.1:0-113432 GCF_042653925.1 Nocardiopsis mangrovi | reverse complement strand
TACACCTCAGAGACCCAGCGGCGCCAGGCGTTCCCGGAATGGCTGCACCACTACAATCACCACCGGTTCCACACCGCGATCAGCGGCCCTCCCGCCACCCGCGTACCTAACCTCTCGGGGCAGTACACCTAGGGCTTGCGGCCGACCGCGCAGTACTGGGCGACCGGGGTGGCGGTGCCGAGGTCGACCGCGTCCGGGCGCCACAGCGAGCACGAGGAGATGCCCGGGTCGACCAGGTCGAGCCCGTCGAACAGCCCGGCGAGCTGAGCGGCGTCGCGCAGCACCAGCGGGGTGGAACCGCCCTCGTTCCAGAGCCGGGCGGCCTCCCGCATGGCCTCGCCGTGGACCTCGTCGGTGGAGTGGGAGACCGCCAGGAAGCTGCCGGAGGGGACGGCGGCCAGCAGCCGTCCGATGATCGCGGACGCCTGGGCGGTGTCGGGGATGAACTCCAACACGCCCAGCAGCATGATCGCGATCGGGCGCTCGAAGTCCAGGGTGCGCGCCGCCTCGCCCAGGATGTCGTCCGGCGAGCGGAGGTCGGCGTCGATGTAGCTGGTGGCCCCCATGTCGCCGCCCACCATGAGCGCGCGGGCGTGCGCGAGCACGATCGGGTCGTTGTCGACGTAGACGACGCGGCAGTCCGGGGCGACCGACTGCGCCACGTCATGGGTGTTGCCCGCGGCAGGGATGCCGGTACCGATGTCGAGGAACTGGCGGACGCCCTCTTCGGCGACCAGGTGGCGGACGGCGCGGCCGAGGAACTCGCGGTCGGCTCGGGCGTTGGCGACCATGTCGGGGATGGCCGCGAGGATATGGTCGCCGGTTTCGCGGTCGGCGGCGAAGTTGTCCCGGCCGCCGAGCCAGTAGTCCCAGATGCGCGCCGGATGGGCGACGGAGGTGTCGATGTCGCGGGGGGCGGCGGTGTCGTCGGGGGCGGGCTTCATCCACGCCGGCGTGTCGCTCATGAAAAGGGGGTCCAGCCTTCGGAGGGTCGGTGTCCGGTCGGTCACCGCATCGTAGCGTCGGCCGCTTTCGCGGTGTCCGGCGCGGGATGCCGGATTCCCCACAGGCGGGGGGTTCCGGGCCCGGGCGGAGGCGGGGGAGCCGAGGCCGCGCGGCCGCCGTCACTCCCCGATCTTGGGCGCGGGGGCGGAGCTGGAGGCGTCGGGGCCGGGCTTGCTGTTCGAGGGGCGGCAGTTGAAGCAGTTCAGGCGGAAGACCTCCTCGTCGGCGACGGTGCCGAGGTAGGAGCCCGGAAGGCTCTCGTCGGCGGCGTCCTGGCCCGCCAAGGCGGTGTGGTCGATACGTCCCTCGAAGCGGGCCGGGGCGTCCTCGCGGGTGATCCCGCTGCACTCGACCGTGGCGGCGGTGTCGTCGTCCGGCCGGGCGGCGCACTCCAGCTTGCCTTTGATCCGGTGCCCCTTGCGCTCGAACTCCGTCTCCGCCTTGGCGCGCAGGAGGACCGACGACAGGTCGCCCACTGTCGTGCGCAGCGCCGCGGCGTCCTCGGACGCGCCGCCCGAGCAGCCCGTTGCGGCGAGGGCGACGGACACGAGGGCGGCCGCCAGCGCGGCCGTGGATCGACGACCGGTCATGCTACGGCTCCGTTCGCTGCGCTGTTGCCTGCTCATCCGCACGCGACCACTATCGCGCCGGGGCGGCGCGGGGTTGAGGAGCGCCACGGGGGCCGGCGGTCAAGGATCGGGCATGATCCGGCAAACGGGGCCGGTCCGTCGACCGGGCTTCCGCGTGTTGACGAGCACGAGAACTGTCGGGCTCCGAACTCGCCTGCACGAGTGACCGGAGTCGCCTGCCCTCGTCGGCCCACACCTTCGGAGAGGCGGTGGATGTCATCGGTCGGGCAGGGGTGCCCGATCAGAGCGTGATGTGCTCGCGGAGCTTGCCCTTGACGTGCGGGCGGGTGCCGCCCGGGCGCACGGGCAAGGCTGGGCATTCGCATCTCGATCCCGGCGGGGCTGAGCGGGGCGCTGACCGGCACGGCCGCGAATCCGCGGTCGTCCTCCTCCCACCCGCAGTCGGCCTCGACGGCGCGCACCCGGCCCGCGGTGCCGTCGGCGACGTAGGCGATCGCCTGAGGTAGCGGCGCCGGGCCGGAGTGATGTTCCACCACATCCGGTCGGCATCGTGTCGGACCTCCTTGGAGGCGCCGGTCCCGCCGAAGCGGCGGTTGGTGCCGGCGTCGACCTTCTTCTTGCCGCACGTGTTGCGGTAGACGACCAGGGCGAAGTCCTTGCCCTGGTTGGCGGCGGTCAGGTGGCGGCGCATGGTCGGGCGCGAGACGTGGAAGGTCTCGGCGATCTCCTCCACGGTGTGCTGGCGGGAGTCGTACATCTGCTGGGCGATGTCGAGCCGGCGCTGGGTGGGCTTGGGACGGCGCCTGGCGCCCGCCGGTGCGGCCGCGGGCGCGCGGCGGCCCTCTAGGCCGTCGCGGGTGTTGGCGACGATGAGCTCGCGCTGAAGTTCGGCCAGGACGCTGAGCATGCCGAACATCGCGCCGCCCTCCAAGGTGGAGGTGTCGATGCCCTGCTCGGTGACGTGCGGGCCGATGTCGCGATCGCGTAGGTCGGCGCCGAGGTCGATCAGGGTGCTGGACGGAGCGGGAGAGGCGGTCCAGGCGGGCGATCTTGAGGGTGTCGCCCTCGCGGAGCGGTTCGAGCACGAGGTCGGGTTCGGGGGCGGGGCGCCTTGGCGCCGCCGGCGGTATGGATGTTGCCCTCCAGGCGGTGGCTTGACGCCTTAGACCGCTCGGATGTCCTTCGGCGCTACTCGATTAGCGCCCGCCAAGGAGCTCGTGACCAACGCCGCGATGGCGGTGAGGACACCGAAGAAGATGATGTCGACCACGGCGAAGAGCCCGACCGTGGGGATGGCCTCCGCCAGATCCGGTGCCGCTTGCCACAACCAGTCGTCCAGGAAGATCTGCACACTCGACAGCGGAAAGTACATCAGGAACGCGAAGGGGGCCACCAGCAGGGCGGTGAGCAGCGGAGAGGCCGCACCGGACATTCTCAGTACCAGCCAGGTCGACACCGGGGTCAAGAGGTAGACCAGGGCCGTCATGATCATCCCGCCCGCGATGGGCCCCAGGGAGTCCGCGAACATGATGACGACGAGCAGGCTCAGGAGCGAGGCTGCCAGAGCCCCGCCCGCCCCGGCCGCGAAGCCGGCCAGGACAGGGCGGAGAGGGCTGGGGGAAGCGGAGGATTCGAGGTTCATGCCACGAGTGTGGGCGCCTGTGGGAGCTACCGCATGAGTTCACGTACTCATATTCGTGGGGTGCTCGCCCTGCCGCCGTCGCCGGGCCCGCGGGCCTATCCCGTTGGCAGGGGCGGTGGCGGAACCATCGTCAACATCGCCTCGGCCATGGCTCACGTCGGCACGGCCTTCTATCGCAGGTCAGCGGCCTGATCTAGGGCTGTGGTGCCAGGCGGACATGTCGAGGACGAACCGGTACCGGACGTCGCCGTCCTCCAGGCGGTTCAACGCCTCGTTGACGCGCTCGGAGGGGAGGACTTCCACGTCGGCGGCGATGTCGTGCTCGGCGCAGAACGCGAGCATCTCGGCGGTGCCTTTCGTCCCTCCGGTACCGGAGGAGGTGAGCTTCTTGCGGCCGGCCGTGAGTTCCAGAATGCGCGGACCGGTCAGCAGTGGGTTCCCCACGACGGAGAGGGTCCCGTCCAGCCCGAGCAGTCGCAGCAGCGGTGAGAGGTCGTGGTCGGCGGAGATCGTGTCGAGGATGAGGTCGAAGCGACCACGAGCGAGCTGCATCTGATGGTCGTCGGTCGTCAAGACAAGGCCATCGGCTCCGAGGGCGCGGGCGTCGTCGGCCTTGTCGGCGGTGCGACTCAGGACGGTGACCTCCGCGCCGAGGGCGGCGGCGAGTTTCACGCCTAGGTGACCGAGACCGCCGAGGCCGGCGATGGCGACGCGGCTACCCGGCCCGATACCCGCCGCCCGCAGCGGCTCCCACATGGTGATCCCCGCACACATCAGTGGAGCAGCCGCGGCCGGACCAAGCGCCTGAGGCAGGAGATAGGCGAACTTCTCCCGCAGCACGTACTCGCGGCTGTAGCCGCCGCGCCCGATCCCGGCCGACATCTGGTGCTCGTTCGCCGCTGACGGACCGGTGCTCGAACCACTGACGCCCCCGCGCACGTCGACACCGCGGGCGGCGGGAACCGGGAACCGGGAACCGCCGGAGTCGGACATTTGAGATCTACGCCGTCAAGGTGGGCGTTACGGTCATTCCGCGCGCGGGGGAGCGGGCTCCGGGTGTTTCCGCGAAGCATCAGAGGCTTCCGGCGCACCGGTGTCACCGTGTCGGGCGCATGTGCCCTGATTGCAGCCCGATGAACTTTCTGCCAACTGTTGACAGTTGTCATTCGCCCCTGTTGTGATGAACCTCGCAAACGGGATTCCTTGCTCGAAAGGAATGGTTATGCAGCGGCTCAGAGTGGGCGTCGTCGGACTCGGCACCATGGGTGCCCAGGTGCTCTGGCAACTCACCAGGCGCGGGGTCGACGCCACCGGCTACGACACCTACTGGCCGGGCCACCCCAAGGGCGCCGCCGGCGGGGAGACCCGGCTGTTCCGCACCGTCGAGATCGAGGACCTCCGCTACGCGCCGCTCGTCTCCCGGGCACACGAGATCTGGGGCGAGCTGCAGGAGGAGACCGGCCGGGAGCTGCGCGTGCTCGACGGCGCGCTCACCATGGGCTCGCCGGACCACGAGCAGATGCGCACCGCCCTCGAATGCGCCCGCGCGTCGGACTTCCCGCACGAGGTCTACGACGCGGCCGAGCTGAGGCAGAGGCACCCCCAGTTCGCGATGGACCCCGGCGACGTCGCGATCTGGGATCCCAACGGCGGATCGATCCGCCCCGAGCTCACCGTCGCCGCCACCGCGGCGCTCGCCGAGCGCAACGGCGCCACCGTCCACCGCTCCGCCGCCGTCCGCGAGATCCGCGAGACGCCGCGCGGGGTCGCTGTGGCGACCGACGCGGGCGAAACCGAATTCGACCGGGTCGTCGTCGCCGCGGGCGGCTGGACCAGCGGGCTGCTGCCCCGCTTCGCCCCGCTGCTCACGGTGCGGCGGCTGATCTCGGCCTGGTTCTTCGCCCGCGAGCCCGGCCACCTCGACCGGATCGCGCCCTTCATCCGCACCGTGCCCACCTACTGCTACGGACTGCCGGTCCCCGACCGGACCGCGATGAAAATCGGCCTGGGGTTCGACCACCACCTGCCCGCCGACCGCCCCGACGAGGTCGAGCGCATCGTGCGCCCCGAGGAACTGGAGCCGTTCCAACGGGTCGTCGAACGCTACCTGCCCGGCCTCGACCCGCACCCCATGCGCACCGACACCTACATCGAGACCTACACCCCCGACCACCGGGAATGGGTCGGCGCGCACCCCGACATGGCCGACGTGATCGTCCTCGCCGGATTCTCCGGGCACGGATTCAAGATGTGCCCGGCGATCGGCGAGGCAGGCGCCCAACTGGCCGTCGACGGATATTCGGACCTGGACATCGGATTCCTCCGCCGTCCAGGGGGCTCCCCCGCCGCGATGGGCTGACGACGCTCACCCGCCCTCCACCCATCACCGGTACCCCGCATTGACCCAGACGGAAAGAGGTGATTCACCAGATGCCCCGGAAGAATCGATCCGCGCCGTGGGCGGCCGCGCCCGGAGGCGGGCTCGACCGCCGCCGGCTCCTCCAGCTCGCCGGCCTCACCGGCCTCGCCGGCGCCGGCCTGCTCACGACCGGCGGCTGCTCGGCCTTCGGACGCCAGCGCGAAGGCACGGTCGTCTTCGTGTCCGACGGCGGCGAGTACCAGGCGGCCGAGCGCGACGCCTGGCTCACCCCTTTCCAGGAGCTGCGCCCCGACCTGCTCGTGGCCGAGGACGTGCCGAAGAACTACGCCAAGCTCCAGGCGATGGTCGGCAGCGACAACGTGCTGTGGGACCTGGTGACCGCCACCGGCGACTTCGGATTCGGCGAGGACCGGGAGTCCCTGGTCGACTTCGCCGGCCACGGCCTGCCCCTCGACGAGCTCATGCCGCGGTACACCCACGACTCCATCGTGGGGCACACGATCTTCTCCAACGTGCTCGCCTACCGGACCGACGCCTTCGGCGGCCGGGAACCCGGGGGATGGGCCGACTTCTTCGACCTCGACGCGTTCCCCGGCCGGCGCGGGCTGCGCAACTTCCCCTCGGGCGCCGTCCTGGAGATCGCGCTGACCGCCGACGGGGTCGCCCCGGAGGACCTCTACCCCATCGACTTCGACCGGGCCTTCGCCAAGCTCGACACCATCAAGCACGAGACCGTCTTCTGGACAACGGGTGCCCAGTCGGCGCAGCTCCTCGCCGACGGCGAGGTCACCATGGCCCAGGTATGGAACGGCCGGGTGTTCAACCTGCAGAAGGAGGGTGCGCCGATCGCCATCCAGTGGAACCAGCACTTCATCCAGGCCGACTCCCTCGTCGTCCCGCGCGGCGCCAACGTCGAGCACGCGATGGACCTCGCCAGATTCTGCCTGTCGGCGGAGAACAACGCGAAGCTGTCCCAGTACATCCCCTACGGCCCCACCAACCAGGAGGCGCTGGACCTGGTCGACCCCGCCATGGTCGAGCACCTGCCCACCAGCTACCTCGACATCGGCATCGACTTCGACAACCGGTGGCTCAACGCCAACCGCGCCGAAGTCGACTCCCGGTGGCAGAACTGGGTGAGGTCGGCATGAGCGCCGCGAGCCCCGCCCCGTCGAGGGGCGACGAGGGCCACCGCCGCTGGAACATCCTGGTGTGGCCGGCGCTGGTCTTCCTCACCGTCCTGTTCCTGTTCCCCTTCCTCCAGACGGCGCTGCGGTCGGTGACCGAGCCCGGCCCCGAGAACTACGCCATCTTCGTGGACGACCCCGTCTACCTGCGGTCCCTGGTGCAGACGTTCCTGACGGCGCTGGTGGTCACGGCGGTCGCGCTGCTGATCGCCTACCCCTACGCCTACCTGATGTACCGCTCGGGGCCGGTGGCCGCGGGGGTCCTCACCCTCCTGGTGGTCCTGCCGTTCTTCACCAGCCTGCTCGTGCGCACCTACGCGTGGACCGTCTGGCTCCAGGAGACCGGGACGATCAACTCCGCGCTGATGGCGCTGGGGATCATCGACGCGCCCCTGCCGCTGATGCGCAACATGCTCGGCGTCACGATCGGCATGACCCACTCCCTGCTGCCGTTCATGGTCTTCCCGATCTACGCCTCCATGCGGCGCGTCCCGCCGTCGCTGGTCCCCGCCGCGCGCAGCCTGGGCGCGACGGCCGCGTTCACCTTCCGCACCGTGTTCCTGCCGCTGACGGCGCCAGGTGTGGTCGCCGGTGCCCTCATCGTCTTCGTGATGTCGCTGGGCTACTACGTCACGCCCGCGCTCCTGGGGTCGCCGAGCAACTCGATGCTCTCCGAACTCATCGTCAACCAGGTCGAGCAGCAGGTCCAGTTCGGTGTCGGCTCCGCGATCGGCATCGTCCTGCTGGCCCTGACCCTGGCCTTCCTCTTCCTGGGGACCCGGCTGGTCGGGTTCAAGGACATCGTCACGGGAGGCCGCTGATGATCGCCAAGCCCTCCTGGGCCCTCAAGGTGTTCGGCGCCGTCGTCGGCGCGCTGCTCATCCTGCCGACCCTCGTGGTCATCCCGATGTCGTTCTCCGAGAGCGCGCTGCTGAGCTTCCCGCCGCAGGGGTTCTCGCTCGTCTGGTACCGGGAGTTCTTCACCGACCCGCTGTGGATGTCCGCGGTCGCCCAGAGCCTCCAGGTCGCCGTGTGCACCACGGTGCTGTCGGTGGTGCTGGGGATCATGACCGCGCTGGGGCTCATCCGCGGCCGGTTCCGCGGCAAGGGCATGCTCCAGGTGCTGATCCTGAGCCCGATGATCATGCCGCTGGTGGTGCTGGCCGTGGGGCTGTTCCTGGTCTACAGCGACTGGCGGATCCTCGGCTCGCTGGGCGGGCTGATCCTCGCCCACACCGTGGTCGCCTACCCGCTGGTCTACATCGCCGTCTCCACCAGCCTGTCCGGCATGGACCGGTCGCTGGAGCAGGCCGCCGCCAGCCTCGGGGCCACGCGGTGGTTCGTGTTCCGCACGGTGACCCTGCCCCTGATCGCGCCGGGGGTGCTCAGCGGCGCCCTCTTCGCGTTCACCACGAGCTGGGACGAGCTGATCCTGTCGATCTTCCTCTCCAGCCCGATCGTCAAGACCCTCCCCGTCGTCATGTGGCAGCAGGTGCAGACGGAGCTGTCGCCGACCCTCGCCGTCGCCGCGACGCTCGTCATGGCCACCACGATCGTGCTGGTCCTCGCCGCCGCGTGGATCGCCACCCGCAGGAAGGTAGTGAAGCCGTGACCGCCACGACCCTCGGCGGAGAACTCCGCCTGTCCGATGTGCGCATGTCCTATGGAGGACAGCGGGGCGTGGACTCCGTCAGCCTCGACGTGCGCCCCGGTGAATTCCTGACCATGCTCGGCCCCTCCGGGTCGGGCAAGACCACGACGCTCAACCTGATCGCCGGGTTCCTGGAAGCGGAGTCGGGGTCCATCGCCCTCGACGGCACCGAGCTGGCCGGGATCCCGCCGCACCGCCGCGAACTGGGCATCGTCTTCCAGCAGTACGCGCTGTTCCCGCACATGACCGCGGCCCAGAACATCGGCTACCCGTTGCGCGTCCGCGGGATCAACGGCGAGGAGCGGCGCAGGCTCGTGGCCGAAGCGCTCGACCTGGTGCACCTGTCGGAGTTCGGCGACCGCAAGCCGGCCCAGCTGTCGGGCGGCCAGCAGCAGCGCGTGGCGCTCGCCCGCGCCACCGTGTTCAAACCGCGGCTGCTGCTCATGGACGAGCCGCTGGGCGCGCTGGACAAGAAGCTCCGCGAGGCCATGCAGATCGAGATCACCAGGATCTGCCGGGAGCTGGGCGCCACCGTGGTCTACGTCACCCACGACCAGGAGGAGGCCCTGGCCATGAGCGACCGGATCGCCATCTACAACGCGGGCCGGATCGAGCAGCTCGGCACCGCCGAAGACCTCTACGAGCGTCCCGCCTCGCTGTTCGTCGCGGACTTCGTGGGGGAGTCGACGGTGCTGCGCGGCCGCTCCTCCGGTGCCGGCCTCGCCTTCGGCGGCGCGACACTGGCCACCGCGGCCGGCGGCGGCGCCCTCCCGGACGGCGCCGCCGCGGCGCTGGTCCTGCGCCCGGAGAACGTGGCGGTGTACCCGTTGTCGGCCGACGACGCGGTGCCGGCCGGGCACGACCGCATCCGCGCGACCGTCACGGAGTGGATCTACCTCGGTGCCGCCAAGAAGTGCCTGCTGGCCTGTCCCGACGGCACCACCGTCACGGCGCGCGTCGCCACGGACGCCGGCGGCGGCGCGCTCGCCCCCGGCGACGAGGCGATCGTCGCCTGGGACCCGGCGAAGTCGGTGGTCGTCCCCGACGGCCCCCGCTCCGCGGACTGACCCGATCCGCCCACCGACCCGCTCGGTGACCTCACCGGCTCAGCGGGCCGGCCCGCTCCGCGACCCGCCCTGATCCGAACCCGGACCGCCGGGGCGGCACCGCCGGGTGCCGCCCCGCCCGCCCACACACCCGCCACCCCACCCCGAGGATGGAACCGTGCCCACCAAGCCCGTAGTGACCTTCGACTGCTACCGCACCCTGGTCGACTTCGACCTGAACCGCGCCACCCTGCCGATCGTGCGCGACCGCCTCGACGAGGTCGGCGTCGACCACGACGAATTCCTCGACAACCTGCGCGTCATGCGCTTCCAGGCGGTGGCGCAGCCCTACCGGCGCTACGCCGACATCGTCCGCCAGACGCTGGAGACGTGCATGCTCCTGCACGGCGTCGAGTTCCGCGACGAGGACCACGAGCGGCTCATGGACAGCGCCCGCAGGTTCCCCGCCTTCCCGGAGGTGCCCGCCGCCCTGCGCCGGCTCAAGGAGGGCGGCTACCAGATCGCGATCATCACCAACAGCGACGACGACCTGATCCCCTACCACCTGGCGGCCATCGGGGTGGAGTTCGACCACGTGGTGACCGCCGAGCAGGCCGGCGCCTACAAGCCGCGCGACCAGGCGTTCCAGCACCTGTTCTCGGTGCTGCCGCAGTCACTCGACCAGATCACCCACGCCGCCCAGGGCTGGGAGTACGACATCATGCCGACGAGGAAGTACGGGATCCGCCGCGTGTGGGTCAACCGGTACGGCCGCAAGGGCAGCGAGTTCTACCGGCCCTACGACGAGATCGCCGACCTGGCGGGGCTGCCGCCGTTGCTGGGCATCGAGGTGGAAGGGTAGGGCCATGTCCCGCATCACCCTCGCCGTCGCGGTCGGCGAGCACCGCCCCGACCTCTCCCACCTGGCCGGCGCCGAGGTGCGCTATGCCGCGCCCGCGGAGCTGCCCGCCGCGATCGAGGGGGCCGACGCGCTGCTGGTGTGGGACTTCTCCGCGCACGGGATCGCCGAGGCGTGGCCGCGCGCCTCGGCGCTGCGGTGGATGCACGTCAGCAGCGCCGGGGTCGACCGGGTGCTGACGCGGCAGGTCGTCGACAGCGACGTGGTGGTGACCAACGTCCGGGGCGTGCTCGACGACACGATCGCCGAATACGTGCTGGGCCTGGTGCTGGCGTTCGCCAAGGACCTGCCCGGCACCCTGCGGCGCCAGGCCGATCGGCGGTGGGAGCACCGGCCGACCGCCCGGCTGCGGGGTTCGCGGGCGCTGGTCATCGGCCCCGGCGCCGTCGGCCGGGCGATCGGCTCCCTGCTCGGCGGGGTGGGCGTGGCCGTCGACGCGGTGGGCCGCTCGCGCCGGGGCGGCGACTCCGTGTTCGGGGCGGTGCACGGCCCGGACGAGCTCGCCGGGGTGGTGGGCGGCTATGAGTGGGTGGTCGTCGCAGCTCCGCTGACCGAGGAGACCCGGGGACTGGTCGGCGCCGACGTGATCGGCGCGATGGCGGCCGGCGCGCGGCTGGTCAACGTGGCGCGCGGGCCGATCGTGGACGAGGACGCGCTGACGGACGCGCTGCTCGGGAGGCGTATAGCGGGGGCCGCGCTGGACGTGTTCGGCCGAGAACCGCTGCCGGAGTCACACCCTTTGTGGGGGTGCCCGAATGTTATTATCTCACCGCATATGGCGGGGGATTTCTTCGGGTGGCGCGATTCCCTGCTCGATGTATTCACCGAGAACTTCGAACGGTTCAGGTCGGGCCGGACATTGCTGAACGTCGTCCGCAAAGACCTGGGATTCGTCGTCTGACCGGGCCGGGAGCCAACCGGTCCGTCGTATCGACCGGGCCGGTGCACGACCGGCCTGTCATGTGGCCGGGCCGGTGTGCGACCGGTCCGGTCGATCATTGGGAGGAGACCCGATGGGCGGGCTCGACACCGTCAAGCCCATGAGGAACCAGGGGACCGCCGATCTCATCGCCGACCTGCTGCGGGAGCGCATCCTCAACGGCGTGCTCGCGGCGGGGGAGCAGATCAACGAGGTGCACCTGGCCGCGCGGCTGGAGACCAGCCGCGGCCCGGTGCGCGAGGCGGTGCAGAGGCTGGTCCAGGAGGGCCTGCTCACGTCGGTGCGCAACCGCGGTACCTCGGTGGTCGAGCTCGACTCCGACGACATCGCCGACGTCTACCGGGCGCGGCTGGCCGTCGAGCGCGAGGCGGCGCGCGTGGTGTTCTCCCGCGACCTGGGCGGGCTGGTCGCCGCGCTCGACACCGTCCTCGACGACATGCGCACGGCCCTCGCCGGCCGAGTCTGGGGCGAGGTCGCCCGCGCCGACCTCACCTTCCACCGCACCATCGTCGACGCCGCGGGCAGCCGCCGGCTGAGCAAGATGTTCGCCACGCTGATCGCCGAAACACTCCTGTGCATCCACAAATTCGAGTACATCTACGATCCCCCCGATGTCATCCTCGAACACCACCAGCGCCTGGCCGACCTCCTCCGAGCCGGCGACGCCGACGACTACTTGCGCGAGATCGACTGGCACCTCCAGAATTCCGTGAAAACGATACGGGCGGCGGCTTCCGCCGACTGACGGATGTGGTTTCTCGTTGGACTTGTTCATTTCTCATCGTTCTGACCTCTCCGTGTCATTGAGCTGACGGAACGATGAGAACGCCGGCGACTTTCGGAGGTTCCATGTCGATTCGCTGGGGCATCGCCGGAACCGGTGCCATCGCGAACGGATTCGCCGACGCGCTCGGCCGGCTGCCGGACGCGCGGTTGGTGGCGGTCGGGTCCCGGAGGAAGGAGAGCGCCGACGCTTTCGGTGTCAAATACGGCATCCCGACCGCGGGCCGGCACTCCTCGTACGAGCAGCTGGCGGCCGACGACGACATCGACGTCGTCTACGTGGCGTCACCCCACTCCCACCATCACGAGCACACCCTGCTGTTCCTGAACGCAGGGCGCAACGTGCTGTGCGAGAAGCCCTTCGCGCTGACCGCGGAACAAGCCGCGGAGATGGTGGCCACGGCCCGGCGAAACAAGCGGTTTCTCATGGAGGCGATGTGGAGTCGCTTCCTGCCCGCGTATGTCAGGCTCCGGGAGCTGGTCGGCGCCGGCGCGATCGGGACGGTGCTTTCCGTCGAGGCGGACTTCGGCTTTCCCGTTCCCGAGGACCCGGCACACCGACTGTTCGATCCGGCGCTCGGCGGCGGCTCCCTGCTCGACCTGGGGGTGTACCCGGTCTCGCTGGCGAGCATGCTGCTCGGCGAGCCGGATCGGATCGCAGCGACGGGCAAGCTCGGCCCGACCGATGTGGACGAGCAGGTCGCCGTCCTGAGCGGCTACGACAGCGGCGCGATCGCCATCGCGAAGTCGTCGATACGGTCGCAACTGGCCTGCACCGGCCGCATCACCGGCACGGACGGTCATATCGAACTGCCCTTCCTGGTGCACTGCCCTGACGAACTCATCGTCCATTCCCGGGGCGTCGGCGAGCGGCTGAGCCTGCCCGCCGCCGGTGAAGGCGCAAGCGGCGAGAACGCCGGCGGCGGCCTGCACCACCAAGTCCGGCACGTACACGAACGGCTGAAGGCCGGGCAGGTGGAAAGCGACGTCATGCCGCTGGACGAATCCGTCGCGATCATGCGGACGCTCGACACCGCTCGCCGGCACATCGGTCTCGTCTTTCCCTGACGCGGAGCCCTGTTCGATCCGCCGCCCATCGACGGGCGCCCTCTCAGTGTTCGTTCGCCGGTGGGCGGCCGACCGCCGCGAGGCCGCCGGTGAAGACGAGGACGACTGACCGGGGCCGGTCTCAGCGGCCCCGGGCCGGCTCGCGTCCGGCCTGCCAGGCGGCCGGCGCTTCGGCGGAGACGCGGGCGTAGCGCGCGAGCGAGGCCACCGAGGCGGGGCCGCAGGAGGCGAGCAGGGTGGAGGTGCCGGCGCCGCCCTCGGCCGCGTGCGTCAGCGCGGAGTGCCGGATCCGGTGCGGCGTCGCACCGCCCGAGGCCCGCTCGAACGGCTCGGCGGTACGCCGGTAGGACAGATCGCCGCCGCCGCCGTGCGCCCCGCGCCGCGGACGCCGGATCGACGACCGCTGCGCTTCAGTCGGCCAGGACACCGGCGGGGACCAGGTCGTCGTGCGCGTTCTTCCAGGTCTTGACCCATGTCATGTGCTCAGGGACCAGGACGTCGCCGCACGCGCTGCACACCTGCCCCTGCGTGGTCTCGTTGCCGCACGTCTGGTGGATCATGGCCATGTGCCCGCCGCCCGCGGGCATCGCCGTGTGCCGTTCGCCCCACACCGCGAGCTGCTGGAGCACCGGCAGAAGCTCGGCCGCGGCCTCGGTCGCGGCATAGCCCTGACGGGTGCGCCCCCCGCTGTCGTAGTCGACGCGCACCAGCAGGCCGGCCTCGACCATGGCCTGAAGCCGTCGGCTGAGCACCGCCTCGGAGATGCCGAGATTCCTGCTCAGCGAGTCGAACCTGCCGCGGCCGTGGAGTACGTCGCGGATGATAAGCAGCACCCATCCATCGCCGAGCACGTCGAGTGAGCGCCGGATCGGGCAGAGGTCGTCGGACCAATCAGATCGCAGAGGCATGGCCTTCTCCGTCACCTCGCATCTCGGGTAGGCTGCCCACCAGCCTATAGCTTCCTTGAAGAAAGTCACCTCATGTCGCCAGGATCCCCCGAGCGCGCCCTCGCTCCCCGTGCCTACCGTGTTCACCCCGCTTGGTGGGTCGCGGCCGTGGCGTTCCTGGCTCTGCTGGGCGCCGCGGGCTTCCGCGGGGCCCCGGGGGCGCTGATGGTGCCGCTGCACGATGAGTTCGGTTGGTCGATGAGCGTGATGTCGCTGGCCGTGAGCATCAACCTGGTGCTCTACGGGCTCGTCGCGCCCTTCGCGGCCGCGCTGATGGATCGCTTCGGGATGCGCCAGGTCGTCTCGGCGGCGCTGTTCCTCGTGACGCTCGGCGCCGGCGGCAGCGTCTTCATGAGCGCCTCATGGCAGCTGCTGGTCTTCTGGGGCCTGCTGATCGGCACGGGAACGGGAGCGATGGCGCTGGTGTTCGCCGCGACGATCGCCAACCGGTGGTTCATCCGGCGCCGCGGCCTGGTCATGGGCGTGCTGACCGCCGGGGCGGCGACCGGCCAGCTGGTGATCCTGCCTCCCGTGGCCGCCATGGCCGAGGGCATCGGGTGGCGGCCGGCTTCCCTGGTCATCGCCTCGGCGGCGCTCGTCGTCGTGCCGCTGGTGTGGTGGATCATCCGTGACCACCCCGAAGACCGCGGCGTTCTCCCCTACGGCGCCGACCCGCAGGGCTACACCGCGCCGCCGCGCGCCGTCGGCGGCGCGCTCCGGCGCGCCCTGGAAGGACTGGCCTTCGCGGCCCGGCGCCGGGCGTTCTGGGCCTTGGCGGTCGCGTTCGCGATCTGCGGGGCGACCACGAACGGGCTCGTCGGCATCCACTTCATCCCCTCGGCCCACGACCACGGGATGCCCGCCACCACCGCGGCCGGCCTGCTGGCCGCGGTGGGGGTCTTCGACATCGTCGGCACGATCGCCTCGGGCTGGCTGACGGACAAGTTCGACCCGCGCAAACTCCTGGCCGCCTACTACGCCTTCCGGGGGATCAGCCTGATCCTGCTGCCCTGGCTGCTCTCCGACCAGGTGCACCCCAGCATGGTCCTGTTCATCATCATCTACGGATTGGACTGGGTGGCCACCGTGCCCCCCACCGCGGCGCTGTGCCGCGAGATCTTCGGCGAGCGCGGCACGATCGTCTTCGGCTGGGTGTTCGCCGCCCACCAGCTCGGCGCCGCCGCTGCGGCATTCGGCGCCGGCGTCGTCCGGGACGTCTTCGGCGCCTACACCTACGCCTGGTGGGGCGGAGCGGCGATATGCGCCATCGCCGCCGTGCTGTCGATCATGGCGAGGGGCTCCCACCTGGGCGCGCGCACCATCGAGCCGCCCGCGCAAGTGTCGCCCGTGCAGGAACCGCCCGCACCCGACGAGAGCCGACGCTGACCTCCGCCGGCTCCCGACCGCCGGACGGCGGGCCGGCCGCGACGCGTCCCAGGGGAGGCATGCGCTCCGCGCCGGCCTACCGGCCGATCACCTCGGGGTGCCGGGATGCGGGCGATCCCGGATTCGACCCCATCGGCCTCGTGGCGGACTTTCGCCGACGGCGGTCGGCCCGGGCGGAGGACCGGGCACAGCAAGGGGAACGAAGGATGCTCACCGGGTGACCGGCAGCCTGTCGATGCCGCCGGTGAGCCGGTCCGACAGGATCTCGATGTCCTTGGGATCCGTGGCCCGGCGCAAGGCGGGGAAGCAGCGGAAGAGCGCCGGGAAGGCGACGCGCAGTTCGGTGCGCGCCAGGTCGGCCCCGATGCAGGCGTGCACGCCGTGCCCGAAGGACAGCTGGAGGTTGGGCCTGCGGCTGGCTCGGCGCTCCTCGGGGTCGGCGAACACCGACTCGTCGCGGTCGGCGGCGTCGTTGGAGGTCCGGACCAGGTCGCCCCGATCGACGGTGGTGCCCCGACCTCGACGTCCTCGTGGGCGTAGCGGAGCAGGCCGAGCCCGGCGGGCGCGCCCCGGCAGCGGTCGCGGACGTTCTCCGGGACCACCTCGACCACCTCGACCGCCCGTTCCACGGAACCGGTGGGCGGAGCGGACAGGGCGATGAGACGGAACCCGTGGCACGTCGGTGAGAACGCCGGGCGCACCCGGAGGTCAGGCGGAACCGCTGTCGTGGGTGACGGTGGCCCAGCGGTCGGCGAGGCGGCGGCAGGCGTCGACGAGTTCCGGGGGCTGCACCTCGGTGAGGTCGGTGTCGAAGGTGGCGAGGATGCCGGCGATACCGGCCCACGACCACGCCCCGAGGGTGAGCCGGCAGTGGCCGGCGTCGAGGTGCTCGACGACCGACCCGCCGGGCGCCCAGCGGGCGACGACACGGGCGGGCAGGTCGAGGCGCGCGCTTCCCGTGTACTCCCAGACGGCGAGGGTGTCGCCCCGGTCGTGGTCGGTCATCACGAACCGGGCGACGTCGTCGCCGGGAAGTTCGCGGGCGGTGAAGGGCTGCGTCGTCGCCCGGGGACGCAGCCGATCGACGCGGTGGACGCGCCACGTGTCGTCCGTGAGGTCATAGGCGACCAGATACCAGCGCGCGGCCCACACGACCAGGTGGTGGGGCTCGATGCGCCGGGCGGGGGCGAAGTCGTCGTCGCCGGGGGAGGGGCGCGTACCGTCGGGGCGCAGGGTTTCGATAGCGAGCACGTGCCGGTGGCGTACCGCGCCACCGACCGCGGCGACGGCGCCGGGGTCGATGGGCGGTGCCGGGAACTCCCAGTGGTTCCGCAGCCTGGTCAGGCGCAGGGCCTCCATGGACGCCCGGACACGGGCGGGCATCATCTGCGTGAGCGTGTCCAGCGCCCGCGCCGCGTCGTCGGCGAGGCCGAACACCGTGCCGGGCGCGGTCTGCAGGGCCACCGCGATCGCGAGTGCCTGATCGTCGTCCAACAGCAGCGGCGGCAGGGTGTGCCCGGCGCCGAGCCGGTATCCCCCGTCGCGCCCGCGGACGGTGGTGACCGGGTAGTCGAGCTCGCGCAGGGTCTCGATGTCGCGCCGTGCGGTGCGTTCGCTGACGCCGAGCCGGGCCGCGAGCTCGCTCAGCGACCACTGGTGGCGCGCCGCGAGCAGTGAGAGCAGCCGAAGTGTCCGCCGTGAGGTGTCCGCCACGGTCTCATTATGGGGAGATAGTGGTCATTCGACGGCCACTATCTGCCCCATCCTCCTTGACGACCGGAGTGATCACGGAGTGATGAGTGATGGGGAGCGGAGCATGACGCGTGTCGTCGTTGTCGGTGGCGGGATCGGGGGGCTCGCGGTGGGGGCGGGGCTGCGCTGTCGGGGAGTCGAGGTGGCGGTGTTCGAACGCGACACCGAGGTCGCGGCGACGGGCGGTTACCACATCACGCTGGACGGGCGGGCCCAATCGGCGCTGCGGGAGCTGGTCGCACCGGAGATCTTCGAGCGGCTGCTGGCGTCGGCCTCGGCACTGCGGCTGCGCGACCGGGACGCCTTCTGGGACCGGCGCGGGCGGCTGCTGGGGCAGGGACCGGACCTCAGCGGCGACTCCAGTGTGGACGTCGACCGCATCACCCTGCGGAAGCTGCTGGCCGAGGCGGTCGGCGACGACCTCCACCTGGGCCGGGCGGCGACCGCGGTCGGCCTCGACGAGAACGGGGCACCGCAGGTGGCGTTCGCCGACACCGCACCGGTCACCGGCGATCTGCTCATTGGAGCGGACGGCACGCACTCCCTGGTCGCCCGGCACCTGGCGGGCGGCCCCACGAACACCCCGGCGGGCATCATCGGCTTCTCCGGCCGGACGCGTCTCGATTCACTCAGCCCGAGCGAGCGGCGGCGGCTGGGGCCGCGGTCGGGCCTGGCGATCGGCCGCCACGGCGCCGCGCTCTATGTCGGCTTCCTCGACCCGGTCGGCAACGCCGCACTCGACAAGCCCGAGCTGCGGATGGCGGTCACGACCGGGCCCACCTACATCTGGGGCGCCATGCTCCCCGAGTCCGCGACCACCGACGCCCTGCGCGACCTGCGTGGGAAGGAACTGCAAGCCGCGCTGATCGCCGGCTTCGTCGAGCGGGGCTGGAGCGAGCACACGCTGGAGGTCATCGCCCGCGCAGCCCCGCACACCGTGGCCGCGTTCCGCTTCAACGCCGCATCGACACGGGCACGGGAACTCGCCCCATGGCCCGCTGGCCGGATCACCGCGCTGGGGGACGCCGTCCATGCCACCCCGCCGACCGCCGGCATGGGAGCCGGATCGGCGATCCGGGACGCGGCCGACCTGGTCGAGAACCTGCGCGACGTGGCGGCCGGCACCGCCACGCTCACCACCGCCGTCGGCCGGTTCGAGGAGGACATGCGCCAACGCGGCAGCGAGGTCATCGCCAGGGCCATGATGACCGTCCGTTGGATCCTGGCCACCGACACCGCGCTCGGCGCGGCCGCCACCACCGTCACCATTCCGCTCCTGGCCGCCGCCACCCGGCTGCGCCACCCCCGCTGAGCCGCCCGGCCGACTGCCCGTTCGTACGGCCGACTGCCCGGCTGGCTGCCCGTTCGTCCGGTGCCCGGCCGACCTGAGGGACGGCCGCAGATGGGTGCTCGGCCTATGCGAGGGCCGGACGGCGGGAGGGGTGCTCGGTCGGTGGGAGGAGGGATCGGCCCGACCGTCGGCGGTGCGTGCACGCGGGGGCGGCGCGCGTGCGTACGCACCGCCGGCGGTCACGCTTCGCCCTCCAGAATGCCGTCGATGACGTCGCCGAGGACCGCAGCCCGTTCGTCGTCGGTCAGCAGCCGAAGTTCGGCCAGTGCGTCCTCGGTGCCCACCTTGCGGCCCGCCCGCGACTCGATCACGCAGCCCCGCACCACCGCGTGCGTGGCACGGTCGAGGAAGCGCAGTTCCTGCGGTGGGAGGAGGTCGGCGAGGGCGACCGGGTAGGTGGTGCGGCGGGTGCGCCACTGCTCGGCGCGCTTGAGCGCGTACCCGCGCAGCAGGGAGTCGAAGATCCCTGACGGTGCCAGATCCGCCACCGCCTCGGCGCCGCCCCGCGCCCGGCACGGCGCGCAGTTCGCCGACTCCGCCCTGAGCAGCCGGCGCGCCGCGGGGTGGGTGACGTGCTCGGCGTCGAGGGCGATGAGGTGTCGGTGCGCCATGGGCTCCCCGGGTCGCGGGCGCGCCGGTGGTGTGGCGCGGTTGGCGGCAAGAGTACCGAGACGGCCTCGCGAGCCTCGGCGGTCGGGCCCGTCTCGGTCACCTAGCGGAGCCGGGGCCCGGCAGCGGGCCGGCCGCCGATCGCAGGGGCGGCGTTCGAGCACGACATCGTGCCGAAGTCGGTGAGCTGCATGGAAGCCGGCCGGCCATCGTGGTTCTCTTGGGGAACCCGGATTGCCATGGCCGCAGCGGACAGCCTCGCTCGGTGGAATCCCCGAAAGGATCGCGGAGAGGATGAGCAAGGTCTTCAGCGCCCACGCGGTGTCGGTCGACGGCTACATCACCGGCCGCGATCCCGGTGCCGGGCGCGGGCTCGGCGACGGCCGCCCCTCTTCCAGTCGCTGCCCGAGCACGTGCGCCTCCGCCTGGTCGACGCCGTCCCGGCGCCCGGCGTCACCCACCTCCACTACGAGGTCGATCGATGATCCCCGTCGACGGCGACGGGACAGCGATGGCGACGCCCCGCCGCTCGCCGGCGACCCCGCCACAACCCACAGCAGGAGACGACCACGATGCTCGACCCCGATGTGCGCCGCATGCTCGACGGCACCTCGATCGCCCACCTTGCCAGCGTCCTGCCCGACGGCGCTCCGCACTCCGTCCCCGTCTGGATCGGCACCCACGGCGGCCACGCCGCGATCCTCACCCACCCGCGCTCCCGCAAGGCCCGCAACCTGCACCGCGACGAGCGGGTCGCACTCTCCCTGACCCCGGCCGACGACCCCTACGAGCCGGTCGTCATCCGGGGCAGGGTCATCGAGTGGATCGAGGGCGACGCCGCCTGGGAGATCATCGACCAGATCTCGACGAAGTACACCGGCGGCCCCTACTCACGCGACGAACAGCGCGTCGTCGCCCTCATCGAACCCGACCGGCAGAGCGTGGGATTGTGAGGCACTCTGCCCCGCTGCGACGCGAGAGGCCACTCGGTCGGGCGTTCGGTGTCAGCCGGTTCCCGTGATCCGACCTTCGATGCGTTCGCGGGTCCACACCGCTCGGGGGTCGTCATAGTCGGCGAGTAGCCGCAGCGCCTCGGTCCAGTGACCGCGGGCCTCGTCAGGACGTTCGTTCGTCAGTGCCTCGGCCAGCCCATCAAGGGCGATTGCTTCGTGCCACGCGTCGCCGAGTTCGCGGTGGACGGCGGCGGCCCGGCGGTGGAAGTCGGCGGCTTCGTCGTTTCGGCCCATTCGCCGGTAGGTCTCGCCGACACCGTGCCATGCACGGGCTTCGCGGTCCCGGGAACCGTGGCGGCGCTGGAGGTTCGCGGAGCGCTGATAGGAGGCCAGGGCGTCGCTGAACAGGCCGAGTGCCTGTTGCGCATTTCCGAGGTCGAGCAGCAAGTATCCCTCCAAAACGTGATCGCGGAGATCTTCGGAAATCTTTACCGATTCGGTTGCCGCGAGTACTGCGTCGTGTAACTCATCGAGATCAAGGTGGATGGCGCTGAGAATGCGTAGCGCATTTCCTATGCTAAGAAGGTCTCCCTGCTCCCGGTGGGCGGCGAGGCTCTGGATAATTCCCTTTCGCGCTTCCGGGAGGCGTCCTTGCAGGTAGTGGATTTCGGCGAGGTTGGACCGGGATACGGCCTGCCAGTGAGCGTCGCCGAGTTCGGTGAAAGCGGCGAGTGCCTGTGTGAAGTGGGTCTCTGCCTTATCCGATCGTCGCTGCCGTAGGTAGGTCAGGCCAAGGGCATTGAGTGAGGTCGCCTCACCTCGAAGGTCTCCCGACTCCCGCCTGATCTCCAGCGCAGCGTGCTGGAATTTTCTGCTGTCGGCCATGCGGTGGAAGTGGGTGTGTACGTACCCCAAATAGTCCAGTAGCGCTGCTTCGATCGCCCGGTTGCCGACTCGGCGCGCAGCGGCGACGCCGATTTTCCCGGCTGGCGACCAAGTGGCGAACCTGGTGGATGGCACTTGGGTGTTCCAAAGGACGGCAGGTAATAGGCAGGCATATTCGTCGAATCCGGATTTCTCGGCCAAACGGACCAGCGGCAGGAAATTGGCGTGCTCACGTTCGGACCAATCCACCGCTGTGTCGTAATTCGTGAACGTTAGCGGGGCGACGCCGTCGTCGGGTGGGTTGATCCGTACCTGTTGCTCGGTGGGGGTGATGAAATGCTGTGCGGCGTCGGCGCTGTGCAGGTACCAGTGGAGCAGGCGCCGTAGCGCCCCCTGTCGCTCCTCCAGCGGTTCCTCACGCTGGGCCTGGTCGGCGGCAAAGACGCGGAGGAGATCGTGGAATTCGAACCGGTCAGGGGCGGTCTGCTCCAGCACATGGACACCGACCAGCGCATCGAGCAGATGGCGCGTTCGCCGGACACTGGTTCCGGACAGAGCCGCTGCGGCCTCGATGCCGAAGTCTGGGCCCGGATGTAGGCCCAGAAGCCGGAACATCCGGGCGACGTCCTCGGGAAGTGCTCGGTAGGACCAGGAGAACACGGAGCGTACCGTCCCGGCCTCGTCCTCGTCTCCTGTGTCGAGGGCGTCCCAAAGGGCGGATTCGTCGCGGAGGTCCGCGATCAGGTCGTCCAGTCCCATGTGCGGGTGGGTGACGGCGCGTTCGGCGGCGATGCGCAGGGCGAGCGGCAGCCGGGCGCAGAGCCGCGAGAGTTCGGCGAGCTTGGCATCGTCGTCGACGGGTCGAAAGCCTGCCGTGACCGCGCGCAGGAGGGCCACCGCCTCCGGTTCCGGCAGCGTGCCCAGACTGATGCGGTGCGCGCCGTCGTGGACGGATAGGCCGGATAGGCGTCCTCGGCTGGTGACAATGACGAGGCAGCGGGAGTGGCCGGGCAGCAGCGGACGCACTTGGGCCACCGAGTTGGCGTTGTCCAGCAGGATGAGCATGTGCCGGTCGGCGAGCAGCGACCGGTACAGGGCCGCCGCGTCGTCGGTGTCGGTGGGCACCGCGTCGGCGGCGATACCGAGAGCGATGAGGAACCGGCGGAGGGCATCGTGCGAGCCGACCGGTTCACCGGGGTCGTATCCCCGCAGATTTACGTAGAGCTGCCCATCGGGAAAGCGTTCCTGGATCTGGTGCGTCCAGCGTAGGGCCAGCGCTGTCTTGCCGGCTCCGGCGGTGCCGGCGATGACGCAGATACCGATGAAGCGGTCGTCGCCATCGTCGTTGGTCAGGACTGCATTGAGTTCGCCCAGTTCCTTGGTTCGGTTGACGAACCCCCGCACCCCTCGGGGAAGCTGCCGAGGGCGCGGGCTCCGGGGCTGATCGCCGTGGTGGTCGTGGAAGTGAACACCGCCGCTGACGCTGCCTGCCTGAACGACGTCGCGGGCCGCGCCCGATATTTCTGCGTGGGCTCCCAGGTGTTGATCCTCATCGGGGGCCGCCATCCGTTCCTCCACACCGGTCGCCTGGATCGGTCCGCCACCACCCGGGGTGGGGGCAGCGGCCACAGCACGTGACGGTCAGTGTACGAGAACGCTTACCCTCTGGCACCGTCGCGCTGGCTCACGGAGCGATTGCGCAGACCTCAGATCGTGGGGCCGAAGCCTGGATTTTCGGCCCCACGCCTGCGCGAATGTCCCTATCTTCAGGTCCTGACCGCAACGATTAGGTCTGTGGACCGGTGTAGCCGTAGACGGGGTGTTCTGCGAGGTAGCGGCGGAGTTCGGGTTCGGTCATTCGGGCGAGTGCCACCCGGACGTAGGCGTCCCACTTCTCTCGAATGGCGACAGGCTCGTCCGGGGGGACCTTCGCCACGCGGCTTTCGTGGCCGCATTCGGCCGAGAAGATCCTGAATCCCAATAGGTCGGGGCTCGGGTGCTCCCGGATTTCGACGTCGCGTTCCAGGGCCCATTGGCGGAGTTCCGGCATGGTGACCTGCCGGATGTCGGAGATCATGAGGCGGCCGCCCCCGACCGCTCCGCGCGGGCGAGGGCCAATGCCCGACGGGTGCGCCGTGGGTGCCACGCCGCCCGCGCGAGACGCTCACCGAGTTCGGCCCGTTCTTCCTGCTCTTCCCATTTCACCCTGTACGGGCGTACGCGGCTGCATCGTGTGGGTAGGGTGTCCATCGTCATCGTCGCTCCGTGATTGCCGGACGGTGGCCGTACCCCGGACGATGTGGCGTCGTCGCGGGGTGTCTTTCCGAGTCCAGAATCGTGCGGCACCTCCCCTGCTGCGATAACGACTACGGAATCCTGTTTTCCTCTGCACTCCATGGACATGGCCGCATTGGCTCTGGACACTTATGGTCATGAGTTCGGGCGACGATTTTGCGGCGGCGCTGAAAGCGCAAATCGAACAATCAACCATGAATCAAACGCAACTTGCAAAGCGAACAGGGTGGTCAAAAAGCCAAATTTCTGCCCTTGCCACAGGGCGCTCCTCCCCGAAGGGGCGGGAAGTGGTCCAAGAACTGGACACGGCGCTGAATGCCGGGGGCATGCTGCTCCGGCGGTGGCTGGACGCCAAGCGGCGCGACGCGCAGCCGGAATGGCTGCGTCGGATCGACGGTGTGGACGAGGCGGCGACGGAGATCCGCATATTTCAGCCGTTCATCCTGCCCCACGTGGCTCAGTCACCGGGCTACGCCCGAAGCATCCTGCGTATGGGGCGCCCTCTCGACACATCGGATCAGATCGAGGCCGCTGTAGAGCGCCGCATGGCGCGATCGCTGCGGCTGCTTCGCGAGGACGGCCCGCGGATTTCGATCACGGTGCCCCATGCGGTGGTCCGGGCCGCACCGGATATCGCCCCCGACGCTCTGGAGTACCTCCTGCGGATGCCAGAATCCTGCTGTGTGCAGGTACTCCCGGACGGCATCCACCTGGCGGCGGCCACCGGAGCATTTCGGCTGATCTCGTTCGCTGAGCGGCTGCCCGTCGCGTTCTGCGAGCACGCGGCGGGTGGGTGCGCTGGTCGACCACCCGCAAGAGGTGGCGCGGTTCGGTGCTGCGGCGAACCTGTTGCAAGCATGGGCGCTGGGTCCGGCCGAATCACGCAAGAGGATCGAGGAGATCGCATGAACGAGTTCCACAAGAGCAGCTACTCGACCGCCGGCGGAGAGTGCGTGGAAGTGGCGGAAGGCGATGCCACGCGCGTGCGCGACACACGGTACAGAGACGGCGTGACGCTCACCGTTCCCGCGTCCGAATGGCGGGCGTTCCTGGCCGACGTCGACCGTTTCTAGGCTCCGAAGGCGTGACGGCATCGGGGCCCCCGGGGATCCTCCCCGGGGCCCCGATGCCCATCGCCTTACACGCTCGGCAGGGGGCGGCCGCTCTCCTGCCAGGCCGACCACAGGGCCGCGTAGCGGCCGCCGAGGGCGACCAGTTCGTCGTGGGGACCCACCTCGACGATCCGGCCCTCGTCCAGCACCACGATCCGGTCGGCCTCGACCGCCTGCGGCAGGCGGTGGGCCACCACCAGCGTGGTGCGGCCCTCCGTGGCGGCCACGGCGGCCCGTTCCAGGTCGCGGGCACCGGCGCTGCCCGCCTCGGCGCCGGCCTCGTCCAGGACCGCGACGGCGGGGTCGGCCAGGATCAGGCGCGCCAATGCGAGCTGCTGCCCCTGGTGCGCGGTCAGCCGTTGCCCGCTCTCGCCCACCACGGTAGCCAGGCCGTCGGGCAACCCGAGCGCCCAGGAGCGCGCGCCGACCGTCTCCAGCGCGGCGAGCACCTCCTCATCGGTGGCATCGGGTGCGGCCAGCCGCACGTTGTCGGCGAAGGTCCCCGCGAACACGTGCGACTCCTGGCTGATCAGGGCCAGGTGCCGACGTAGTGCGTCGGGGTGCATCCGGTCCATGGGAACGCCGCCGTGCAGAACCGCGCCCTCGGCGGGAACGAGCAGCCCCGCCACCACCGACGCCAGTGTCGTCTTGCCCGCCCCGCTGCTGCCCACCAGCGCCACCCGCTCGCCCGGCTCGATGCGCAGGGTGATGGTGTCGAGCACCACCGGGCCGTCGTCGTATCGGTGGCCCACCCCGCGGATCTCGATCCCGGAGTCGGCCGGCCGCGCGTGGTCCTCGGGCACCGAAGGGGCGGGCAGCCGGATCACCCCGGCCATGCGCGCCAGGCTGGTGCCCGCCGACTGCACGTCGTTGAAGGTCAGCATGATCGCGCCCAGTGGGCCGAACAGGCGGTGGAAGTAGAGGGCCGCCGCGGTGGTCGCGCCCACGGTCACGACATCGGCCCCCACCAGCCAGAACCCCACGGCGACGATCGCCGACAGCCCCACGCACTCCGCCGCGTTCATGCCGCCCGCGAAGCGGGTGAACAGGCGGAACACCCGCACCGTGATGTCCATCGCGGCCGTGGAGCGCTCGTTGACCAGGGTCAGGCGGCGCTCGTTCAGCCGGTAGGCGTGTACGGTCTCGGCGCCGTGCAGCGACCCCACGAGCGCCTGGGCGCGCTCGCCCATGGCCGCCCGCTCCTGGGCGAACAGCGGCGCCGAACGCGGCAGGTACCAGCGCAGCGACAGCACATAGACCGGCAGCGAGCACATCCCCGCCAGTCCCAGGCGCCAGTCGAGCGCGAACATGCCGCCCATGGTGAGGACCACGGTGATCAGCGACGACACGATGAGCGGGATCTTCTCGCGGACGGCGTCGCCGACCACCTGCACGTCGTCGCCCACCCGGGAGAGCAGGTCGCCGCCGCTCAGCCGGGCGAGGACGGGCGCGGGCAGCCGCAACGCCCGCTCGACCACGTCCTCGCGCAGCCGGGCGAGGACGGTCTCGCCCGTACGGGCGATCATGGTGAACGCGAACGCGCTGAGCACGCCGCCGGCGATGGCCGCGCCCGCGATGAGCGCGGACAGCGTCAGTATCCGCCCCTCTGCGGCGCCGGCGGTCACGTCGTCGACCAGGACGCCGAGCACCCACGGGGCGACCAGACCGCAGGCGTTGGCGGCGATGGACAGGGCGAGGGCCCACAGGCCCGCCGCCCGGGCGCCGCGCAGCCCGGCCACCGTCACCGAGAGGGTGGCACGCGCCGAGGCGATCGGCAGCAGGCGGTGGGCGCTGTCGAGGGCGGCCGCAACGGGGGGCGGGGCGGTGGCGGTGCTCGCGGTGGCCGTGGGGGAGGGGGGAGGTGCGTCCTCGGGTGTGCGCGGGGTCTCGACCGTCACCGCAGTACCGCCTTCCGGTAGCCCGCGTCGGACGCGGCGAGTTCGGCGTGGGTGCCCTCCAGGGTCACCACGCCGTTGTCGATCACCAGCACCCGGTGGGCGCGGGCGAGCAGCGCCGGGCTGCTGGTGACCACGATGGTCCCGTAGGCGCCCTGCGCCGAGGGGTCGTGCCGGGCTAAGGCCAGGCCCTCGGCGATGGCCCCCTCGGTCATCGCGTCGACCGCGGTCGTGGGCTCGTCGAGGACGAGGACGGGCGGCCGGGCCGCCAGCGCCCGTGCCAGGCCCAGCCGTTGGCGCTGGCCGCCGGAGAGGGTAGTGCCGCGGTCGGTGATGCGGTGGTCGAGACCGTTGGGGTGGGCGCGGGCGACCTCGTCGCCGGCCGAGGCGCGCAGCGCTTCGGCGAGGACGGCGTCGGTCGCGGAGCCCGTCGCGGAGCCCGTCGCGGTGCCGGTCCCGGTGCTGATGCCGGTCGTGGATCCGGCCCCGGTGGCGGTGCTATGGGCGCCCGGGGCTTCGTCGTCGGTGGCGACCTCGCTTGGCCGCCCGATGAGGACATTGGAGCGCAGGGTCCCCTCGAACAGGTCGACCTCGTGCGGCTCCACGAGCACCGCCCCGCGCGCGGCGTGCAGGTCGAGGCGGTCGAGGGCGACACCGTCGAGCAGGATCTCGCCGGTTCGGTCCTCCGGGGGCACCCGGCCGGCCAGCAGCGCGACCAGGGCCTGGGAGTCGAGCGGGTCGTAGCCGACCACGCCCAGCAGCTCGCCCTGTTTGAGGGTCATGCCGAACCCGCGCAGCGACCCGTGGTGCACGTCGCGCAGCTCCACGCGGCCGACGTCGCCGACGATGTGGTCGCCGGGGGTGAGCCGGAAGCCGGCGTCGAGCACCTTGGTCAGCCGCCGGGCCGAGGCGCGGCAGAGTGCGATGCCCTGGCCGCACAGGCCGAGTTCGCGCACCGGCTCGGTGATGAACTGCGCCAGCCCGACCACGGTGATCAGCTCGCCGATGCTGATCCGGCCCTGGAGGGCCGCCCAGCCGGCGAACGCCGCGACCGCTGCCAGCAACAGCCCGCCGCCGGCCGTGGTGACGCCGTGGTAGGCGCCGGTGGGGGCCGCCGCTCGCAGCGTGCTGTGCAGCGCGGCGGCGCTGGAGTCGCGGTAGCGCCGGGCCGCGTTGTGCTCGGCGCCGATCCCGCGCAGCGCCGCGATCCCGCGGATCAGGTCGGTGGCCAGCGCGGTCGTCTCGGCGGTGGCCGCCTGCTGGAGCGCGGCGCGCCGGGTCAGTACCGGGCCGATCAGCTGGACGGCCCCCACCAGGAGCGGGACCCCGATGAGCACGCCCAGGCCGAGTGCGAGGTCGATGCGCAGCAGTACGACGGCGGAGATGCCGAGCCCCACCAGCCCCGCGACGAACGCGGGGGCGAAGTGCAGCAGTCGCGAGACGCGGTCGGCGTCGGAGGTGGCGATGCTGAGGATTTCGCCCGAGAGCATGCCGGTGTTCTGGCGGCGGGGGTCGATCATCTTGCCTGCGGCCTCGACCCGTAGCAGGTGCGCCTCGCGCTGCATCGCGACGACCAGTGAGCGCGCCCCATAGCGCCAGGAGAGGGTGAGCAGCGTGAACAGTGCGGCCAGGCCGACCAGCGACACCGCCAGTGCGCCAGGGGAGCCGGTGTCCACGGCTCGGTCGATGATCAGGCCGATGGCGACCGGCACCAGAGCCTCGGCCGTCTGGTGGCCCGACGTACCCACGACCCCGACGGCCACCCGGCCGCGGTTACGCGCGAGAGCCCGCCACAACAACCGGTCGCCGCGCCGACGCTGCCCGGAATCGTCAGCAGCCGCCATGACGCACCGCCCCACCTCTGAAGAAACCGGCCGCCCCGAAACGGCGACAGGACGCGGCGGCCGACTGCCGATGGATCATGGAACTCCCCGCAAACTGGTCAGAACTCAGGTAAGGCTATCCTGAACCGATCCCACCATCAGGCGCCACCCATTTCCAACGCGCACGACAGGCCGCGTCACCTCGGAGGCCGACGACCACTACGGGCCCCGGGCGTCGGGCCCCCACGCGTCGCAAGCGAGCCCTTAGCCCCGCAGGCTGCCTCACGATCCACGAACCGAGCGAACTCACCGCCAGCCAACGGTCTCGGGCCAGTCGGCCGCTCGCCTGCCCCCATACACTGCATCCATCAGGCGCCTGTGGTCCCCGAAGGCGAAGTGGTTCCATACGGGCCATCCCGCGAGTATCGTCCCAGGTGAACAAGCCTGCTCCCCGCGCACGCGGGGATGGTCCCCTGGCGTGCTGGTGCCCGCCTGGCCCGTGCCACTGCTCCCCGCGCACGCGGGGGTGGTCCCGACGCCCGCACTCCTGGCATCCAAGAGCCTGCTGCTCGCAGGCGGAATGTGCCGTTGATGACGGCGGGTTTCCGTTTCGTGGGATATGGCCGAGCGGATCAGAAGGTGTGCCAGGTCTCCCGGGTCACTGTGCAGGGGCCGCCGTCGTGGTAGGTGAGGTGGGTGGTTTCCAGGTCTAGGGTGATGGTGAGGAGGGTCTGCCAGCGTTCGTGGATGGGCTTGGCGGGGTCGGGGTGGCAGCAGATTCCGGTGCCGTCCGGATTGTGGTCGAGGAGGGAGCGTGCCCGGTCTAGGGGGTCGGGGGAGCCGAGTGGGGTGACGCGGTCGTGTAGGGCCGCCAGACGGGGGTGGGTGGAGGATCCGTCCAGGATCTCCTGCTGGCCCTCGGCCAAGGCGGGGTCGAGGAAGTGGTTGGTGTGCAGGAGCACCCCGTTCTCGTCCGGTTCCAGTTCGGCGACGCCCATCGGGCACAGTTCCAGGCCGCGTGTTCGCCCGTGCTCGCCGTCGAACGTCGCCACGCTGATCACCGTGGACGCCGACACGCGTGCCGAGCGCGCGATCGCGGTGGCCTCTTCCACCGTCGTGGCCTCGTCGAGGATGCGGCGCGCGACGACGTGCACGGGCACCCCGATCTCCGCGTGGTCCGAGACGTGCCGCAAGATGTTGAAGTGCAGCCCCAGCCCTGAGCTGTTCACCCCGATCTTGCCCAGCACCCCGAACTCGGTGAAGCAGCGCACGGTGTGCCCGGGACGCGGCTCGAACGCCCACACCACCAGGTCGTGCCCGATCGCGTCGTGCCAGTCCCAGGTCTGCGTGGTGCGCGGTGCCCGGCCCGCCCCCGGCAGGACCACCGCCGTCGAGCACTCGCCGCGTCCGCGGTGCCCGGCCGCCGCGAGGATCTCGGTGCGTGCGTTGAGCGCCGCGGCCTGCCACGGCTCGATGCCCGCTCCGGTGGCGATCCCGGTGATCTCGTCGGCGAGCGCGGGGGCCCATGCGGCGGTCTGCTCCAGCGCGCGCTCGGCCCACGGCCGTACCCGGCCGGCGGGGGCGCCGACCGCGGCGAAGAGGCGCAGGTAGTCCTCCAGGTTCGCGCCGATCTGTGTGCGCCACGCCGTCCCGAACGCGCGGGCGCGCTGGGCGGGTCCGGCAGCGGGGGTGGTGAAGGTGTGCACGGTCATAGGGCTCCTCTGGAGGCTCGGTGCGTCGCGGGGGCGTTGGCGGCGGTCAGCCGACCGGGCGATATCGGTGGTCAGCCGATCGGGTAGACGACGGGGGCGGTCGGCCGGGCGGGGCTCGGTGGCGAGTTGCAGCGGCCGGGCGTCGACGGCGGGTCAGTGGTCGGGTGGCGCGTCGTAGCGTGGGTCGGCGCGGGTCATCAGGTCAGCCAGGGGTGGGTTGGGGTGGTCGCCGTCGGCGAACTCGTCGCGGACGCGGTGGCGGATCGGCGCTTCGAGGTCCTGGCTGAGCTTGAACGTGCTCTGCTGGGTCTCCACGTGGATGCGGAAGGCGGCCACGCCGCCGATGATCCGGTGGAACAGCTCGCGAGAGGGGGCCATGTCCCAGGCGGGTGAGCGCCGCGACTCCATCGCACGGACGGTCTCCTCCACCACCCGGAGAGCCCCGGTGTCGTCGGTGATGGGCTCGACCGTGCCGGTGAGGTGCACGGCCGCGTAGTTCCAGGTCGGCGCGGTGGGATCGGCGTCGTAGGTCGTCGGCGACACATAGCCGTGGGGCCCGGAGAACACCACGAGCACCCGCGGGTGCTCCTCGAACAGCCGCCAGTGCGGGTTGGCGCGGGCGACGTGCCCCAGCAGGGTGGTGCCGACGAAGGAGGTGACGGCGCCGCCGCCCGGTTCGGGGATCACCGGGGTGTGGGTCGCCACGGGGACCTCACCGCCGCTCACGAGCAGGGTGAACGGGTGCTCCCGGACGAGAGCCGCCGCCAGGCGGGGGTCGTCGGCCGCGTAGCTCGGGAAGGTGTGCATGCGGTCGTCCACTTCCATTGTCATCGTGTGGGCGTGTGGTGGCTGTGGGCTCGGTGGGGTGTCGTCTCCTGGAGACGCGGGTGAGACCGGCCCGGCCGGGCGTTGGTCCCGTGGTCGCGGGGCGAGTGGTTCGGCGGGACGTCGATTCCCGGTGGCCGGCGGCGTGGTGGGCCGGTGGCCACCGTCGTCTTGGCCTTGCTCTTGGTGTCGGTCTCTGTCGTGTCGCGGGCGCGGTTTGCCCGGCGGGGGCGTCGGTGCCCCCGCCGGGCTTCGACGCCCCCGGGGTGGGGTCGGTCCGCGCAGGACAGGACCGCGTCCCAGGCCACCTCGGAGGCGAGGGTGCCCAGGCCGGTGGGGGTCGTTCCGGTCAGGGCGACCTCGTCGGTGGTCAATGCGTACATGATGTCGCCGTCGGTCTCGGTGTGGAACGGCTGGATCGCGCGGTGCATCGAACTGTGGACCTGCCGCGCCATCCGGGGCAGCGACGGGTCGCTCAGCCGCACGTTGGTCACCAGTACGGTCAGGGTGGTGTTGCCGCCGATTCCCGGCGTGGCCGTGCCCTCCGCCCCCGCGTGGTCCGCACCCGCTCCGCCGTCCGCCGTTCCGCGCGCCGCCCCGCCTTCGTGGTCTCCAGCGGCGAGAGCGACTGCTCCGCCGACCTCGACCGCCACCACCGGGAGTGGTGCGCGCGCGGCGGCGCCGAGGAACTGCTGCGCACCGATCCCTTCGGTGCCCCGAGTCCGCCCGCGGCGGCCCCGATGCCGGCGCGTTCACATGAGGGGTCACCGCCCTCCGCCGGGCACTGCGGCGTGGGACGCCCCGGCCGGCGTTCGGCTAGTAGCCGTTCTCCTCGCACCAGTCCGCGAGCAGCGACACCGTCTCCTCGGGCTCCTCGAAATTCTCCTCATAGATCCGGACCACCTCATCGTCGAGGTAGGGGCGATTCGCCTGCAGTTGCGTCAGCGTGAGCTGCATCCTGCCGCCTGCGAGGAGCGCGTTGCCGGTCTCCCGGGCTTCCAGTGCCTCGTCGACGCCCTCGCAGGCGTCGCCGGTGGCCTCCTCCTCGGTGATGTCCGCCGAGGGCGTCGATGTCACCGGAGGCGGCGCCGTCGGGTACGCCGGCTCGGCGGATGGCGATGGCGAAGGAGAAGCGGATGGCGAAGGGGAGGGAGACGGGTCTGCCCCGCTCTCACCGCCCCCACACGCCGTCAGTGCCGCGAGGATGAAGATCCCGGTTAGTGCTCGCACCATCACGCGCCTCTCGACTCAGGGATGTCCGCCCAGTGCGGGGACAAGGCGTCATGACCGATCGTGCCGGGGCGACCGCGATCGCGAGGCGACATTGGGCACCACGGCATCCCGCTGACCGGACCCGGCCACCGTCCGGCTCGGCGGCGGCGGTTCGCGTACGCGGTGACCGGACGCCGGGCCGAGGGGTGGACCGGTCGGCCGGTGCGTGAGCACAGGTGCGCGGGGGTTGGGGAAAGCGTGGATCCCGCTTGCCGTGCGGGTATAACATTTCGTGAGGGTTCGATCACGTACGGGGGTCGCCTGCGGGCCGGTGGCGCGGGCGGTCGCCACATGACCGCGCACCGGCACCGACGCCTCGGGAGCACAGCATCACCGAATCCACCGCGCGCCCCTACCCCTTCAACCCCTCCGACCGCCTCACTCTCGACCCCGCCTACGCCGAACTGCGCGACCGCCCCCTGGTCCGGGTCCGGCTCGCCTACGGCGACGACGCGTGGCTGGTAACCCGGTACCGCGACGTCAAGACCGTGCTGTCCGACCCGCGCTTCAGCCGGGCCGTGGCGGTCGACCGCGACGAACCCCGCGCGCGCCCGCTGCGGATGCGCCCCGACACCATCGTCTCCATGGATCCCCCCGACCACACCCGGCTGCGCCGGCTGGTCGCCAAGGCGTTCACCGCGCGGCGCGTCGAGGCGCTGCAACCGCGCACCGAGGCGATCGCCGACCGCCTCCTCACGGAGATGCTGGCCGACGGCGCCCCCGCCGACCTGGTCGAGCGCTTCTCCCTGCCCTTCGTCATCGCCGTCATCTGCGAGCTGCTGGGGGTGCCCTTCGAGGACCGCGTGCTGTTCCACGACTGGTCCGAGACCATCATCTCGACCTCCGCCCCCCGCGACGAGGTCGAGGAGTCGTCCGAGGCGATGCGCGCCTACGTGAGCAGGCTCATCGGACTCCGCCGGGCCGAGCCCGCCGACGACCTCATCACCGGACTCGTCGAGGCCAGGGACGACCACGACCGCCTGAGCGAGGCCGAGCTGGTGTCGCTGGCGATGACCCTGCTGATCGCCGGGCACGAGGCCACGTCGTCGCAGATCGCCAACTTCGTCTACGCGCTGCTGACCCGCGAGGGGGCGTGGGCGCGGCTCGTGGCCGACCCCGGGCTGATCCCGCCGGCCGTCGAGGAGCTGACCCGCCACATCCCCCTGGGCGAGGCGTTCGACTTCGCCCGCTATGCGCTGGAGGACGTCGAACTCGCCGGCGGCACGGTCCGCGCGGGCGACGCGGTGATCCCGTTCGTCTCCGCCGCCAATCGCGACCCCGCCGTGTGGGGCGACCCCGAGGACGTGGTGTTGGACCGCGACCGCAACCCGCACCTCGGGTTCGGCCACGGCGTCCACCACTGCCTCGGCGCGCTGCTCGCCCGCATGGAGCTCCAGGTCGCCCTGCGGACCCTGACCCGGCGCTTTCCCGGGCTCCGGTTCGCCGTCCCCGAGCCCGATCTGAGGTGGAAGACTGGGACGCTGGCACGAGGGCTGATCGCACTGCCGGTCAGCTGGTGAGGAGCGGAACATGAGCTGGAACGTCCGGGTCGACGGGTCGATGTGCATCGGGTCGGGGATGTGCGTGGGGGCGGCGCCCGGCCACTTCGCGTTCGACGACGACACCGGCCTGTCGGAGGCGGTCGCCGAAAGCGTCGAACCCGATGACGCGGTGCTCGACGCGGCGGAGTCCTGCCCGGTCGAGGCCATCATGGTGCTGGACCGCGCGGGAGCGGTCCTGGCCCCCAAGGACTGACCGCGTCAGCGCCGGCGCGTCTCCCGCGGCGGGCGGATCTCGCCCGATCCGCGGGGGATCAGGCGGGTCGGCACCAGGCACTCGCGCGGCGGCGGGCCGTCGCCCCCTTCGATGCGCTCGAACAGCAGCCGGGCCGCCGTGGCGCCGATCCGCCGGACGTCCTGGGCGACCACGGTGACCGCGGGGTCCAGCAGGTCGGCCAGCGGGAAGTCGTCGAAACCGGCCACCGCCACGCGGTGGCGCAGGCCGAGGTCGCGCAGCGCCGTGACCGCGCCGATCGTGACCAGGTTCTGGCTGGTGAACAGGGCGGTGGGCGGCTCCTCCAGGGCCAGCAGCTCGGTGACCGCCGCTGCCGCCAGGGAGGCGTCGTTGAGGTCGTGCCGGACGGTGCGGGGGTCGATCCGCAGCCCGCGCCGGGCCATCTCCTGCTCGTAGCCGCGGAAGCGGCGGGCGGCGGTGACGATGGCGGCGTGGTCGCCGAGGTAGGCGATCCGCTCGTGGCCGTGGTCGGCCAGCTGGCCCACGGCGCGGGCGGCTCCCTCGGTGTTGGTGCTGAGCACGCTGTCGGCGACGATCCCTCTGGGCGGGCGGTCGACGAACACCAGGGGGGTGCCCACGCGGACCTCGCTGTGCAGGTAGGTCTGGTCGGCCGTCGCCGGAACGATCACCAGGCCGTCGGCGCGGCGCAGCGTGAAGGCGCGGGCGAGTTCGACCTCGCGTCGGGGGTCCTCGGCGACGCTTCCGGCGAATACCAGCGTGTCGTGGGCGCGGGCGACGTCCTCGATGGCGCGGTTCAGGGTGGCCGAGAACGGGTTGGACAGGTCCTCCAGCAGCAGCGCGATCTGCCCGGTGCGGTGGCCGGCGCGGCGCAGGCTGCTCGCCGCCAGGTTGGGCTGGAAGTCCAGCTGCTCGATCGCCTTCTGCACCTTCTCCCGCAGCGGGGGAGCGACGCTGGAGACGCCGTTGATCACCCGTGAGACCGTCTTGATGCTCACTCCGGCGAGCGCGGCGACGTCGCGCATCGTCGAGCGGCGCAGCGGGCGCTGGGCCGAGGCCGCCGTGTCGGCGTCACCGTGCACCGATGTCCCCCGTTTCCTGGTCCGGGTGCGGCGCCGGGCCGCGGGTCTGCGCCGAGGACAGGTCCGCTCATGGGCCGTCCCGTGCCGCGGCGGGCGGGCGCGGCCCGTGCCGCCGCCCCGGCCGGAGAGCACGGATCCCCTACCGGCCGCGGGCCGCGCGGGCGCCGGCCGTGCCTGAGCGCGGCGTGTACGCCGCTTCCGGGGCGCACCGGTGCGGCGCCCCTCACGATGCGTGGCCGGGGCAACGTTGTCAAGGTACCTCGGAGGGGACGTTTCCGCCTCCGTTCCCCTTGTGTGAGGGTCTATTGACACCCCGTCATGCGGAGGTCACACTTCACGGACAACGTTGTCTCTCGTGACTCAGGACACACCACCGTTGTCTGTGAGGAGACGTCATGCCCTCCACCCCCCATCCGGCACGCGGCCGCGTCCTGCCGCTCGCCGGGGCCGCACTCTCCCTCTCCCTCGCCCTCACCGCATGCGGCGGGGGATCCGCCGACGACGGCGAGGCGCTGGTCGGACTCGTCACCAAGACCGACACCAACCCCTTCTTCGTGAAGATGCGCGAAGGCGCCCAGGCCGCCGCCGAGGAGCACGGCATCTCCCTCCAGACCTACGCCGGCGAGCACGACGGCGACAACGAGGGCCAGATCCAGGCGGTGGAGAACCTGATCGCGGCGGGCGCCGAGGGCCTGCTGATCACGCCCAACGACTCCCAGGGGATCGTCCCCGTCCTAGAGCGCGCCCGCGACAGCGGGATGCTCGTCATCGCCCTCGACACCCCGACCGACCCCGCCGACGCCGTCGACGCCACGTTCGCCACCGACAACTTCCTCGCCGGGGAGCTCATCGGGCAGTGGGCGAGCGCGAGGTTCGAGGCCGAGGGGGAGGAGGCGCGCATCGCGATGCTCGACCTCCACCCCAACCCCACCGAGGTGGACATCGGCCGCGACCAGGGCTTCCTGAGCGGCTTCGGCATCGACATCGCCGACGAGGGCGTCATCGGCGACGAGGACGACGACCGCGTCGCCGGCCACGAGGTCACCGAGGGCGCCGAGGAGGGCGGGCGGCAGGCCATGGAGAACCTGCTCCAGCGCGACCCGGAGATCAACCTCGTCTACACCGTCAACGAGCCCGCCGCGGCCGGGGCCTACGAGGCCGTCGAGGCCGCGGGGCGCCAGGACGACATCACCGTCGTCTCCGTCGACGGCGGCTGCCCCGGCGTGGAGAACGTCGGATCCGGGGTCATCGAGGCCACCGCCATGCAGTTCCCGCTGGTCATGGCCGAGGACGGTGTGGCGGCCGTCGCCGCCTACGCCGACGACGGACGGCTGCCCGAGAACACCGAGGGCAAGGACTTCGTGGACACCGGCGTCCGGCTCATCACCGACGACCCGGTCGACGGCGTGGAATCCGAGGACAGTGCGTGGGGCCTGGAGAACTGCTGGGGCTGACCTCCCGGCCCCGCCCTGCGAACCCCGAGCCGCCGAGCAACGTCTGCGAGCCATTGTGAGCGATTCCGACACATCCGCCGTGCGGCCCCCTGCCGCCTCCCCGCCGCCCGCACCCCCCGGCCCGGCCGCGCCCGCCCCGTCGCCGGCCCAGCGCCTCCAGCGGCTGCTGCACGCCCACGCGATCCTGGGCCCGGCGACGGTGCTGGTGATCGCCGTCGCCGCGTTCTCCCTGGTCGCCGACAACTTCCTGCTGCCCGGCAACATCTCCCTGATCCTCCAGCAGACCGCCGTCGTCGGCACACTGGCCGTCGGGCAGACCCTGATCATCCTCACCGCGGGGATCGACCTGTCCGTCGGCGCCGTCATGGTGCTGTGCTCGATGGTGATGGCCAGGGCCTCCGCCGAGGCGGGCCTGCCCGGCCCGGTGGCGCTGCTGGCCGGCTTCGCCTGCGGCACGGCGTGCGGGCTGCTCAACGGGGCCCTGGTCACCCGGCTCAACCTGCCGCCGTTCATCGTCACGCTCGGCGCGATGAACATCTACTTCGCGCTGAACCTGTGGATCTCGCGCAGCGAGACCGTGCGCGGCACCGACATGTCCCCGCTGCTGCTGTGGACCGGCGAGGTGTTCCGCATCGGGCAGACCAGCGTCACCTACGGCTCGGTGCTGATGCTGGTCCTGGTGGCGGCGGTGGCCTACACGCTGAAGATGACCGCGTGGGGGCGGCACGTCTACGCCACGGGCGACGACGCCGAGGCGGCCCGGCTGTCGGGTATCCGCACCAAGCGCGTGCTGCTGAGCGTCTACATCCTCGCCGGCCTGATCTACGCGGTCGGGGCGTGGGTGCTCATCGGCCGGGTCGGGTCGGCCAGCCCCCAGGCGGGGCTGACGGAGAACCTCGACAGCATCACCGCCGTGGTGCTGGGCGGTACCAGCCTCTTCGGCGGCCGGGGGCTGGTCGCCGGCACGCTCATCGGGGCGCTCATCGTCGGCATCTGCCGCAACGGGCTCTCCCTGGCCGGGGTCGAGGTGCTGTGGCAGAACTTCGCGGTCGGGGTACTCGTCATCATGGCGGTCTCCCTGGACCAGTGGATCCGGAGGGCGAAGGCATGAGCGAGACGCCCCCCACGACCCCGCTGCTCCAGGCGACCGGCCTGGTCAAGCGCTACGGCAGCGTCACCGCGCTCGGCGGGGCCGACCTCGACCTCTACCCCGGGGAGATCCTCGCCGTCATCGGCGACAACGGGGCCGGCAAGTCCAGCCTCATCAAGTGTCTGTCGGGCGCGGTCGTGCCCGACGCTGGGGAGATCCGCATCGACGGCCACCCGGTCCGCCTCGACACCCCGCCGGCGGCGCGCGCCGCCGGGATCGAGACCGTGCACCAGAGCCTGGCCGTGGCCCCCTCCCTGGACATCGCGGCCAACATCTTCCTCGGCCGGGAGATCCGCCGCCCCGGTGTTCTCGGGCGGGTGTTCCGTTCGCTGGACCACGGGCGGATGCGCGAGGAGGCGCGGCGGCACCTGGACTCCCTCGGCGTCATGACCATCCAGAACCCGGGCCAGGCGGTCGAGACGCTGTCGGGCGGCCAGCGCCAGGCGGTGGCGGTGGCGCGCGCGGCGGCGTTCGGCAGCCGGGTGGTGATCATGGACGAGCCCACGGCCGCGCTCGGGGTGCGCGAGTCGCGCGCGGTGCTCGACCTGATCCTGCGCGTGCGCGACCGCGGGCTGCCGGTCATCGTGATCAGCCACAACATGCCGCACGTGTTCGAGATCGCCGACCGCATCCACATCCAGCGGCTCGGGCGCCGGGTGGCGTGCGTGACGCCCGATCAGTACAGCATGACGGAGGTGGTCGCGGTCATGACGGGCGCGATGGCCATCGACGACCCGCCGGCCGTGCCCGGCCCGCCGGCCGCGGCCGCCGGCGGGTAGGCACGGTGAGCGGGCCGGGTGTCACCACCAGCCGGGCACGACGAACACCGTCCACGCCAGCAGCGGGGCCACCAGGATCATGCTCATGCCCCAGATCATGAGGGTGCGGAACACCCGGGCCCGCTGCTCCTCCGGCGCGTTGGCGACCACCAGCGCGCCGGAGGTGGAGAACGGCGAGGAGTCGACCACCGACGACGAGATCGCCAGCGCGGTGATCATGCCGATGACCCCGACCTCCCCGGCCAGCAGGAACGGCACCGCCAGGGGGATCAGCGCGCCGAGGATGCCGGTGGTGGAGGCGAACGCCGACACCGACGCCCCGATCAGGCAGATCACGAAGGCCGCGAGGAGCGGGACGCCGATGGAGGCCACCCCGCCGCCGAGGTACTCCACCGTGCCGATGCGCTCCATCAGGCTCACGTAGGTGACGATCCCGCACACCAGCAGCACGGTGGGCCAGGCGATCCGGTCGATCGCGCCCTTGGCCGATCCGGGCGCCACCAGCGTGAGCACGACCGCGACGCTGACCGCCATGAGGCCCACGTCGAGGTCGAAGGCGAGCGCGCCCACGGCCAGCGCGAGGATGCCGATCACGGTGAGGACCCGCTCCGGGTTCAGCGTCAGGGTCTCCTCGGCGGCGCCGGCCGGTGCGGGGGCGCCCGGCTCGGCGGTCCGCGGCCGCGGTACCGATGTCGTGCGCACCCCGGTGCCCGTCCCGCCGGAGGAGGCCGGCACGGTGGCGGAGCCGCCGGGACCCTCCGGCGCGGCCGGCCCGGTCCCTCCCGGGGCCGGGTCCGGGTCCGGGAGCCCGGACGGGCCGGCGTCCGCGGGCGGGGCCCCGGCGCCGCCGTCCGGCGTCGCGGCGCCGGCGCCCGCCGTCTCGGCGCGGCGGCCGATGAGCTTGCGGCCGCCGAACATGAAGAAGACCGCGATGCTCAGGACCACGTTGAACACGAACGAGGCGACGAAGAGCGTCAGGGGCGAGCCGCCGAGGTCGTTGCGGGCCACGACCCCGTTGGTGATGCCGCCGAAGATGCTGAGGGGCGAGAAGCCGCCGGCGCTGGCGCCGTTGATGATCAGCAGCCCCATCAGGACCGGGTTGATCCGGAAGCGGGCGGCGAATCCCATGCCCATCGGGGCGATGATCGCGACGGCGGCGGGTACGACCGCACCTACGGCGGTGAGGGCCGCGGTGATCAGGAACATCACCCAGGGGATGAGGGCGATCCGGCCGGCCACGGCGCGCACCGCCTGCTGGACCAGCCAGTCGACGGTGCCGTTGCCCTTGGCCAGGGCGAACAGGTAGGTGACCCCGGCGAGGATGACGAAGAGGTCGCCGGGGAATCCGCCGAAGATGTCGTCGGGCGTCTCGCCGACGACGGCCGTCCCTACGACGAAGGCGGCGACCAGGGCGAGAGCGCCCATATGGGCGGAGGTGAAGGTGGCGATGAGGAAGACGAGGACGAGGACGAGGATGGAGACCAGCTCAACGGACATGGAGCCCCCTGGGGCGCACGCGCGGCGGCGGGCGGTCGGGTGGTGGCGCGCACTGGTCGGAGGTCCCGAACGGCGCTGTCCGGGGCGTGCTGCCGCCAGCACACTGCTGATTCCGTATCGCAGAAGATCGCTTCTGTCAGGCAGAACACGCAGCAGTATGTTCTTCCTCTCATTGCCCGTCAACCCTCTCTGTCGACTTGACATGGCGTGTTCGGTGACCAACGGCCGGTCAGGGGGTTGTCGGCGGCGTCCGAGTGCGCCTAAAATTCGCTGTGCGAAATAAGCATTCCGCAAAGTGGATTATCTCTACTGATTGCGAGACCGCCGAACCATGACCACCACCATCCCGACCGGCCGCCACTTCCTCCAGATCCCCGGCCCCACCAACGTCCCCGACTCGGTGCTGCGCGCCATGGCCGCCCCCACCATCGACCACCGCGGCCCGGCGTTCTCGGACCTGCTCGCCGAACTCCTCCACGACATCAAGCCGGTGTTCGGCACCGCCGGCCCGGTCGTGATCTACCCCGCCTCGGGGACGGGCGCCTGGGAGGCGGCCCTGGTCAACACGCTCAGCCCCGGCGACCGGGTGCTCTGCTTCGAGACCGGGCACTTCGCCACCCTGTGGCAGGAGATGGCGACCCGGCTCGGCCTGGTCGTGGAGTTCGTCCCCGGCGACTGGCGCCACGGGGCCTCGCCCGAGGCCGCCGCCGAGCGCCTCGCCGCCGACACCGAGCACCGGATCAAGGCCGTCTGCGTGGTGCACAACGAGACCTCCACCGGCGTCACCAGCCGGATCGCCGACATCCGCCGCGCGATCGACGCGACCGGCCACCCCGCGCTCTACCTCGTCGACACGATCTCCTCGCTCGGCTCCCTCGACTACCGGCACGACGAGTGGGGCGTCGACGTCACGGTCTCGGGCTCGCAGAAGGGCCTGATGCTCCCGCCCGGCCTGAGCTTCAACGCCGTCAGCGACAAGGCGCTGGCCGCCGCGGAGACCGCGCGCCTGCCCCGCTCCTACTGGGACTGGACCCCCATCCTGGGCGCCAACGCCACGGGCTTCACCTCCTACACCCCGGCCACCAACATGCTCTACGGGCTGCGCGAGGCCCTGCGCATCCTCTACGCCGAGGGACTGGAGAACGTCTACGCCCGCCACGCCCGCCACGCCGAAGCCACCCGCGCCGCCGTCCGCGGCTGGGGGCTGGAGGTCCTCTGCAAGGACGAGCGCGAGTACTCCGGCGTCCTCACCGCCGTCGTCGTCCCCGACGGCCACGACGCCGACCGCATCCGCGACCTGATCCTGGACCGCTACGACATGTCCCTGGGGGCCGGGCTCGGCCGGCTGGCCGGCCGGGTCTTCCGCATCGGGCACCTCGGCCACACCAACGACCTCACCCTGGCCGGCACGCTCGCCGGCGTGCAGATGGGGCTGCGCGCGTCCGGGCTCGACGTCGGCACCGAGGGGATCAACGCCGCGCTCGACGTCCTGGGCCGCCCGGCCGCCCCCGCCTGACCGCAGGCGCGGCCACGCGTGTGGCGAGAACACGGCCCACCCCATCCACCTGCGAAGGACGTCCCGTGACCACCATCGGCACCGAACCAGCCGCGCCCCCGGCGGCGCGCACCGAGATCGAGCGCCGCCTGAGCGCGGCCGTCGACGGCGACGTGCGCTTCGACGACTACACCCGGCACCTGTTCTCGCGCGACGCCAGCATGTACGCCATCACGCCCGCCGGCGTGGTCCTGCCCCGCCACGCCGGCGACGTCGCCGCGACCATGGCCGTGGCCCGCGAGTTCGGCGTCCCGGTGACCGCCCGCGGCGCCGGCACCAGCCTGGCCGGGCAGACCGTCGGCGCCGGGATCGTCATCGACATGTCCCGGCACATGCACGGCATCCTCGAACTCGACCCCGACGCGCGCACCGCCCGCGTGCAGCCCGGGGTCGTGCAGGACGAGCTCAACCGCGCCGCCGCACCGCACGGCCTGATGTTCGGCCCCGACACCTCCACCAGCAACCGCGCCACCATCGGCGGCATGATCGGCAACAACTCCGCCGGCAGCGGGTCGCTGCGCCACGGCATGACCATCGACCACGTCCGCGAACTCCAGGTCGTGCTGTCCGACGCCGCGACCGCCCGCCTGGCCCCGCTGACAGAGGCCGAGTTGCGCGAGCACGCCGCCCGGCCCGGCCGCGAGGGCGAGGTCTACCGCGCCCTGCCCGGCATCCTCGCCGCCCACGGCGACGCGATCGCCACCCGCTTCCCCGACTTCTGGCGGCGCGCCTGCGGCTACCGCCTCGACCGGCTCGCCGACGACACCCCATTCGACCTCGCCAAGTTCGTCGTCGGCGCCGAAGGCACCCTGGTCCTGGCCACCGAGGCGGTCGTGGACCTGGTGCCCAAGCCCCGGCACACCGTCATCGCCGTGGGCCACTTCCACACCACCCCCGAGGCCATCGCCGGCACCCAGGACGCCCTGGCCTGCGACCCCGCCGCCGTGGAGCTGATGGACCGCACCATCCTCGACCTCTCACGGCAGCGCATCGAGTACGCCGGGCTCGGCCGCATCCTCCAGGGCGACCCCGGCGCGCTGCTGTTCGTGTCGTTCTCCGGCGACGACCTGGAGGACCTGCGCGACCGGCTCGACCGCCTCACCCGGCTGTGGGAGGCCAACGGCCACGGCTACCACACCCTCCAGGCCGTCACCCCCGAGCAGCAGGCGTCGCTGCTCAAGGTCCGCAAGTCCAGCCTCGGCCTGCTCATGGCGGCCGGATCGGGCACCCGCCGGCCGCTCGCCTTCGTCGAGGACACCGCGGTCGACCCCGCCCACCTGGTCGAATACACCACCCGCTTCAAGGAGATCCTCGACGCCCACGGCCTGGAGGCCGGGTTCTACGGGCACTGCTCGGTCGGCTGCCTGCACATCCGGCCCTTCGTCGACCTCGCCGCCCCGGGCGAGGCCGAGAAGATGCGCGCCGTCGCCGAGCAGGTCAAGGACCTCGTCACCGAGTACGGAGGGGTGAACTCCAGCGAGCACGGCGACGGCCTGGCCCGCAGCGAATTCAACCGCGAGATCTTCGGCGACGACCTCTACACGGCCATGCAGGAGGTCAAGAAGGCGTTCGACCCCGACAACCTGCTCAACCCCGGCAAGATCGTCGACGCCCCGCCCATGACCGACAACCTGCGGGACGCCGCCCTGCCCGAGCCCGGCCCGCTGCGCACCAAGCTCTCCTTCGACGTCGTGGGGGGCATGCGCGGCGCCGCCGACCGGTGCATGAACATCGGGCTGTGCCGCAAGAGCGGCAGCGGCGCGATGTGCCCGTCCTACATCGCCACCCGCGACGAGGAACACGCCACCCGCGGGCGCGCCAACGCCCTGGTCAAGGCGCTGTCCGAGCCCGACCCGCGGGCCGCGCTGGGCGACGAGCGCCTGCACGAGGTACTGGACCTGTGCCTGATGTGCAAGGCGTGCAAGAGCGAATGCCCCCTCGGCGTGGACATGGCCAAGCTCAAGAGCGAGACCCAGGCCCACTACCACGACGCCCACGGCGTGCCGCTGCGCACCCGCGTCTTCGGCGCCGTGCGCACCCTCTACCGCCTCGGATCGGCCACCGCGCCGCTCAGTAACCTGCCCGGCCGCGTCCCCGGGGCGAGGTGGCTCGTGGAGAAGACGGTGGGCATCACCGCGCGGCGCCCCCTGCCCGCCTTCGCCCGCACCCACCTCGTCCGCTGGTTCACCCGGCGCCGCACCGCACCCCGGCCCGCACCGCTGGGGCAGCTCACCTTCCTCGCCGACTCCTTCACCACCTACACCGAGCCGGGCATCGGCCGCGCCGCCATCGAACTCCTGGAGCGCGCCGGATGGGACGTCCGCCTGGAGTCGCGCGGGTGCTGCGGGCGCTCCAGCCTGTCCAAGGGCCTGGTCGACGACGCCAAGGCCAAGGCCGGCCGGCTCGTCTCCCTGCTGTCGGAGGGCACCGAGCCGGGCACGCCCATCGTGGGCTGCGAGCCCTCCTGCATCCTCACCCTCAAGGACGAGGCGGCCTCGATGCTGCCCGGCGACCCGCGTGTGGCCGACCTGTCGGGCCGGGTCCGCCAGGTCGAGGAGCTGATCACCGAGGCGATCGACGCCGGGCGGCTGCGGCTGCGCGCCGACGCCGGCCCCGCCGGGCGGCGCATCCTCTTCCACGGCCACTGCCACCAGAAGGCCGAGGTGGGGACCGCGGCCACGGTGGACATGCTGCGCCGCATCCCGGGCTCCGAGGTGGTCGAGCTGGACGCCGGGTGCTGCGGCATGGCCGGGTCGTTCGGGTTCGAGGCCGAGCACTACGCGACCTCGATGCAGGTGGGCGCCGACCGGCTGTTCCCCGCCATCGAGGCCGAGCCCGAGGCGACCGTGATCGCCGCGACCGGCGTCTCGTGCCGCCAGCAGATCGGGCACGGCACCGAGCGCGAGGCCCGGCACCCCGTCCTGCTCATCCGGGACTGCCTGGAGGAGGCCCCGGGGACCGCGTGAGGGCTGTGCGCGCCTGCCCGCGCGGGCGGGCGCGCACCGGCCGTACGGGCTCAGCCCCCGGCGCCGGAGAACCGCGCGGCGAGGCCGCGGTGCCGGTCCGCGGCCGTCCGCGCCTCGGCGGGGCCGATGACCGATCCGGGCATGCGGCCCAGGCGTTCGACCTGCTCCGCGAAGCGCAGGTGCGCGATCCGCGCGTGCTCGCGGCAGGCGAGGCAGGTGACGCTCTCGGGCCGTGGCGAGGTCATCGCATAGGGCATCCGCAGCCCGCATCCCGTCGCGACGGTGCCCGGCAGGTCGCCGGCCAGGCCGAACGTCGACGCCGGCACGTCGCGGACGGCGGCGTCGCCGTGGACCGCCGTCGAGTCGACGTGGATGTGCGGATCGTCGCCGCCCATGTGCCCCTCCCTCGGCTGCCCGGCCGCGCCGCGCGCCGGGGCCACCACAGTAGGGCCCGTCCGCGTTGACAGCCGGGGGTGGGAGTGGCTGTAATGGGGGGCGTGCAGCGTGGCGTCCGCCGAAGAGGACGGCGGTCGGCCAAGCGAGCACCTTATATCCGAGGGACGATGCCATGATGAGTCGCGCCTGATCTGACCGCGCCCACGCGCCGTCCCTCGCCTTCCCCGGTGCCTCCGGCACCGCTGTGTGCCATGTGAGACGAGCACACCCGCCCCCCCTTTTTCGAGGGCTGCCCGGCCTGTGCGGCCGCGGCCGAGTGTGCTCGACGCGTGTCCCCATCCCCGGGCGAGGGCCCGTGCGGCTGCCGTGTGCTGTCCGCAGCACCGCTGTTCCACCACCACCGCGACCACGCGGACCCATTCACGCTTGGAGAGTCCATTCCGCATGCCCGAATCCTTCAACCAGTCCATCATCGACGAGTTCCGCGCCAACGGCGGCAAGGTCGGCGGCCCTTTCGAAGGCGGTGACCTCCTGCTGCTGACCACCACGGGGGCGAAGTCCGGCGCCGAGCACACCACGCCCCTCGGCTTCGTCCGCGAGGGCGGCCGGCTCCTCGTCGTGGCCTCCGCCGGGGGCTCCGACCGCCACCCCGCCTGGTACCACAACCTGCTCGCCCACCCCATGGTCCGGGTGGAGATCGGCACCGAGGCGTTCGGCGCGATCGCCGTGCCCGCGCAGGGCGGGCAGCGCGACCGCCTGTTCGCCCACGTGGTGGGCGAGGTGCCCGGATACGCCGATTACCAGGAGCAGACCGACCGGGTGATCCCGGTCGTGGTGCTGGACCGGTCCCAGCCCGAGGAGGAGGTGGACGCGGCCGCCGACCTCGGCGACATGCTCGTGCGGGTCCACACCTGGCTGCGCGGCCAGCTGGACCGCGTCGGGGTCGAGGCCGACGCCTACTTCGCGGCGCGCGCCGCCCACCAGGGGCCGGGCGATCCGCCGCCGCCCGGGCTGGGTCTCCAGCTCCGCCAGCACTGCCTGGCGTTCTGCGAGTCCCTGGAGTTCCACCACACCGGCGAGGACGCGCACATGTTCCCCGGGCTGGAGGAGCACCACCCCCACCTGCGCGACACCGTGGCACGGCTGCGCGAGGAGCACCGTACCGTCGAGCGGATCCAGGGCGAGCTCCTGGCCCTGCTGGCCGACATCGAGGCGGCCGACCCGGGGCGCTTCCGCGCCGAGCTGGAGCTGCTGTCGGTGGAACTGCGCGCCCACCTCGACTACGAAGAGGAGTCCCTGATCCCGGTGCTGGCCGGGATCCCGATGCCGGCGGGGCCCCCGGACCCCGTCGCGGCCGACGGCGCGGAGGTGTGACCTCCGCATGAGCCCCGGCCGCCGGCCGCGTGACCGCGTCGGCGGCCGGGGCGGCGCTCGCCGGGGGCGGCCGCGCCGTACGGCCGCCGCCCGCTGGGGCGCGCCCGCGTCCGCGACCGGAGCCGGGCCGGCCTATCCGGGTGAGGTGACGTGCGCCACTCCCGCGCGTATCCACCGATGGTGATTCCTTCCGATTCATCCTCAGATTTCACGACATTCGCGAATGAATTTCGCAGATGCCATGGGCGTGGATGAAGTAAATATATCGACGCCCGAAACGGTGTCCAGTGGTGCGTATTCCGCCCGAACATGAACAAAGGACAAGAACCCAACGCGTGGTGGGGCGTCCCTTCCGCCGGAGTTGGCCGACTTTCAACATTGGTGATTTCATGGTTCTCTCGTGGCGCGCCGTTTGCCCCGGAGTCCCCAGGGGTACGAGGCTTCCGGTGCAGATAGAGCGCTGTTGTCTCCTTTTATATGTAGGGCCTCCAATGCGGCGATTGGTGCCGACCGGCGACCGGGTGATCCCGTTCCCGGAACCGCGTCGCCGACATTGCGGCACCGTGACGGGAATCGGTGTTACGTGTTCGATCCGCGCAGCCCTCGGTTTTCGCTCTCCCCCTATCAGGCATCCGTCCTGGCGGCGGGGGAGCGGCCGGATACAGGGCATCCCTCCTTGGCCGTCAGCGAGTACATCGCCATTTCCGGGGGGCTCGACCCCGCGCTCTTCGCCGACGCCTTCCAGCGGGCGGCGGCCGACACCGACGCCCTCCGCCTCCGTTTCACGGTGACCGACGGCGCCGTCCGCCGGCACCTCGACCCCGGGCCCGCCCCCGCGCCCCGCCACCTCGACCTCAGCGGCGAGCCCGGCCCTTGGGCAGCGGCCACCGCATGGCTGGAACACGAGGCCGCACGGCTCGTCGCCCCCGCCGACGGCGCCGGCCTCTACCGCCACGCGCTCATCACCCTCGGTCCCCGGCTCCACCTGTGGGCCCACTACGCCCACCCGCTCCTGCTCGACCTCCCCGGCCTCGCCCTCCTGCGCACCCGCGTCGCCGAGGTCTACACCGCCCTGGACGACGGCCGCCCCGTCCCACCCAGCGGCTTCGCCCCCATCGGCGAGATCGTGCGCGCCGAGGAGGAGATCAGGCGCGGCCCCGAGTTCGCCGCCGACCGCGACCACTGGCTGGCCCGCCACCCCCGGCGGACCGCCCCCGCCGCACCCCGCCCGCCCGCACGCGCGCTGATCCGCCACCACCGCACGCTGCCGGTCGGCACGCGCACCGCACTGCGCCGCTCCGCAGCCGACCTCGGCGTCCCCCCGGCCGCCCCGGTCCTGGCCGCCGCCGCCCTCTACACGCTGCGGCTCGGCGCCGAGGGCGCGGCCGTGGTCGGCGTCGTCGCCCCCGGACACGGCCGGTCACCGGCGCACCGCACCCCCGCTGCACTCGCCGCCCTGCTGCACGTGCCCTTCGAACCCGACCCCGGTGCCCCGCTCGCCGACCTCGTGCGCGCCGCCGCCGCCGAGTACGCCGCGGCCGACCGCCACAGCCGCTATGGGGCAGCCGACCTGGACGCCGACCTCCTGCGGAGCGGCTCCGGGCCCCTGCCGCACCCCCTTATCACCCTCGCCACCGACGAACACCACGTCCGCTTCGGCCGCAACCACGGCACCGTCCACGTCCTCAACCCCGGGACGGCCGGAGAGCTGGCGGCCGTCGTGGGTGACGGGCTCTCCCTCTTCGCCGACCCCGACCGCCACGACCCCGCCGCCCTGGCCCTGCACCACCGGCGCCTGCGCACCCTGCTGCGCCGCATCGTCACCCAGCCCGGACGCCGCGTCGCCGAATCGGACGCGCTCACCTGGGCCGAACGCCGCCCCGCGGTGTCCGGCAGGCGACCCGTCCCCCCGCCGCCCGCCGCGCCGGCCGTGCACCTCGTCTTCCAGCGCCGGGTCAAAGAGGCCCCGCACGCCACCGCCGTCGTGCGCGGCGACGAGCGGCTGACCTACGCGGAGCTCAACGCCCGGGCCAACCAGCTCGCCCACCGCCTCGTCGAACGCGGCTGCCGACGGGGGGACGCCGTCGCCATCGCGCTGCCCCGCTCCACCGACCTGGTCACCGCCGTCCTGGCCGTGCTCAAGGCCGGCGCCTGCTATGTCCCGCTCGACCTGCGCCAGCCCGACGCCCGGCTGCGGCTGGTGCTGGCCGAGACCGGCGCGCACACCGTCGTCACCGACGCCGCCGCCGCGCGGCACCCCGCGGCCGAAGGCCGCGACGTGCTCGCCATCGACGGGCCATGGCACGAGGCCGACCCCGGCGCGCCCCCCGTCGACGTCGACCCCGACGACCTCGCCTACGTCATGTACACCTCCGGGTCCACCGGCCGCCCCAAGGGCATCGGGGTCCCCCACCGCGCCGTGGCCGCCCTCGCCGCCGACCGGCGCTGGCGCGGCGGCGGGCACCGGCGCGTGCTCCTGCACTCGCCGCACTCCTTCGACGCAGCCACCTACGAGCTGTGGACCCCCCTGCTCGGCGGCGGGACCGCGGTCATCGCCCCGCCGGGCGACCTCGGCCCCGCGGAGCTGCGGCGCACCATCACCGAAGGCGGGGCCACCGCGGCGTTCGTCACCAGCGCGCTGTTCGACGTCATCGCCGACGAGCTCCCCGACTGCTTCGCCGGGATGCGCGAGGTGTGGACCGGCGGTGACAGGGTCGCACCGCGCTCGTGCCGGCGCGTGCTCGACCACTGCCCCGGGCTGCGGGTGGTGAACGTCTACGGGCCCACCGAGACCACCACCTTCGCCCTCTCCCACCCCGTGCACGGCCCCGGCCTCGGCGACACCGTGCCCATCGGGCGGCCGATGGACGACACCCGCGCCCACGTGCTCGACCGCCACCTGTGCCCCGTCCCCGACGGCGTCGCCGGCGAGCTCTACCTGGCGGGCGGCGGACTGGCCCGCGGCTACCTGCGCGCACCCGGCCTCACAGCGGAGCGGTTCGTCGCCGACCCCTTCGGGCCGCCGGGCACCCGCATGTACCGCACCGGCGACGTGGTGCGCCGCGGGGCCGACGGGGAGACCGAGTTCCTGGGGCGCGTCGACGACCAGGTGAAGATCCGCGGCTTCCGCATCGAGCCCGGCGAGGTCGAGGCCGCGCTGCGCGAGCACCCCGGGGTCGCCCACGCCGCGGTCACGGTGCGCGAGGACCGCCCGGGCGACCGGCAGCTCGTCGGCTACATCGTGGCCGCCGACACCGGGGAGCACGACGGCGGCGACGCGCACGTCCACCAGGTCACCGAATGGCAGCGGATCTACGACGGGCTGTACGGCCCCGCCCCCGACGGCCCCGCCGCCGGCCCCGATGCCCCCCGCGCGCCCTTCGGGGCGGACTTCACCGGCTGGAACAGCAGCTACGACGGCCGCCCCATCCCGGCCGACCACATGCACGAATGGCGCGACGCCACCGTCGACCGCATCCGCGAGCTCCGCCCCCGCCGGGTGCTGGAGATCGGGGTCGGCACCGGCCTGCTGCTCGCCCGCCTCGCCCCCGACTGCGAGGAGTACTGGGGCACCGACTTCTCGGCGCCCGCCATCGACGCGCTGCGCCGCAACGTGGACCGCACCCCCGGCCTGGCCGGCCGCGTCCACCTGCGGGTCGGCGCCGCCGACGACACCGCCGGCCTGCCCGCCGGGCGCTTCGACACCATCGTCGTCAACTCCGTCGTCCAGTACTTCCCCAACGGGGGCTACCTCACCGACGTCCTGCGCCGCGCCGCCGGACTGCTCGCCCCCGGCGGGGCGATCTTCGTCGGCGACGTCCGCGACCTGCGGCTCTCCCGCCTCTTCCACACCGAGACCACACTGCGCCGCGCCGACCCCGTCGACGGCGCGGCGGCGCTGCGCACGGCCGTCGAACGGCACATCGCGGCCGAGCAGGAGCTCATGGTCGACCCCTGCTACTTCGCCGCCCTGGCCGCGGTGGTCCCCGGCCTGACCGGCGCCGACGTGCGGGTCAAACGCGGGCGCCGCCACAACGAGATGTCGCAGTACCGCTACGACGCCGTGCTGCGCACCGCCGCCCAGGGGCCGCCCGGACCCGCCCCCCTCGACCTCGTGTGGGGGGCCGACGTCACCGGCCCCGGCCACCTGGCCGACCTGCTCGCCGAGCGCCCCGCCCCCCACATCCGGCTGGTCGGCGTGCCCAACGCCCGCGTCGCCCCCGCGGCGGCGGCCTGGCGGGCGCTGCACGAGGAGGGCGACGCCGACCTCGCCCGCACCGCCCTGGAGCGGCCCGCACCCGGCGTCCCCGACCCCGAGGACCTGTACGAGGCCGCGCGCCGCACCGGGCACCGGACCGTCGCCACCTGGGCCGGCACCCCCGACGGCAGCCTCGACGTGCACTTCCTCGACCCGCGGGAGGGCCCCGACACCCCGCCCGCGAGCCTGTACCGCCCGCCCGGCGGAGCCGGCACCGACCCCGCCCGCCACACCAACAGCCCCCACCTGTCGCGCCAGGCCGGGGCCCTGCTCGCGCGGGTCCGCACCCACCTGGCCGAGCGGCTGCCCGACCACATGGTGCCCCGCCACATCATGGCGCTGGAACGGCTGCCCCTCACCCGCAACGGCAAGGTCGACCGCGCGGCCCTGCCCGCACCCCGCTCCGGGGCCGTCGCCGACGGCCGCGCGCCCCGCACCCCGATGGAGGAGCGCCTGTGCGCGCTCTTCGCCGAGATCCTCGGCGCCCCCTCGGTGACCATCGACGACGACTTCTTCGACCTCGGCGGGCACTCCCTGTCGGCCACCCGGCTCGCCAGCCGGATCCGCACCGCGCTCGGCATCGAGCTGCCGGTGCGCGCGGTCTTCGAGGCGCCCCGCGTCGCCGACCTCGTGCACCGCCTCGGCGGCACCGCCGCCCGGGGCGCGCTCGCCCCCCGGCCCCGTCCGGACCGGCTCCCGCTGTCCCACGCGCAGGCGCGCCTGTGGTTCCTGTACCGCCTGGAAGGGCCCACGGCCACCTACAACGTCCCCCTGCGCGTCCGGCTCTCCGGACGGCTCGACCGCGACGCGCTGCGCGCGGCGCTGGCCGACGTCGCCGCCCGGCACGAGAGCCTGCGCACCGTCATGGCCGACGACGGCGGCATCCCGCACCAGGTGGTGCTCGACGGGGCGCGCCCGGAGTTCACCTTCACCGAGACCACCCCCGGCGACCTGGAAGCACTCGCCGACCAGGCGGCCCGGCGCCCCTTCGCCATCGACTCCGAACCCCCGATCCGCGCGGCCCTGTTCCGGACGGCCGAGGACGCCCACGTGCTGGTCCTGGTCCTGCACCACATCGCCTGCGACGGCTGGTCCCTGGCCCCGCTCGGACGCGACCTCGCCACCGCCTACGCCGCCCGCACCGCCGGCGGCGCACCGGAATGGCCGCCCCTGCCCGTGCAGTACGCCGACTACACGCTCTGGCAGCGCGACCTGCTCGGCGACGGCCCCGGGAGCCCGGCCGGCCGCCAGCTCGACCACTGGCGCCGCACCCTGGACGGGCTCCCCGAACGCATCGCCCTGCCCACCGACCGGCCCCACCCGCCGGTCCCCGCGCACCACGGCGACCGCGTCCGCTTCGAGATCACCGCCCCGCTGCACCGCGCCCTCACCGACCTGGCCCAGAGCCACGGCGCCACCCTGTTCATGGTGCTGCACGCCGGCTTCGCCGCCCTGCTGACCCGGCTGGGCGCCGGTACCGACATCCCGATCGGCAGCCCGATCGCCGGCCGCACCGACGACGCCTTGGACGACCTCGTCGGCTTCTTCGTCAACACCCTCGTCCTGCGCACCGACACCTCCGGCGACCCCCGGTTCCGCGACCTGCTGGACCGGGTCCGGGAGGTCGCCCTCGCCGCACACGCCCACCAGGACCTGCCGTTCGAACGGCTCGTCGAGGAGATCCGCCCCGCCCGGTCCCTGGCCCACCACCCCCTGTTCCAGGTCATGCTGGCCCTCCAGAACGCGCCCGCGGTAGGTCGACCGCAGCCGGGTATGACCGCCGAGATCGACCTCATGGGAACCGGGACCTGCCGGTTCGACCTGGTGCTCAGCCTCACGGAGTACCTCGACGACGACGGCGCGCCGCTCGGCCTCGGGGGGATCGCCGAGTTCGGCACCGCCGTCTTCGACCGCGCCACCATCGACGCGCTCGTGCGGCGGCTGATCCGGCTGCTCGACTCCGCAGCCGCCGACCCCGGCCGGCGTATCGGGGACCTCGGCGTCCTCGACCCCGACGAACGCCACCGCACCCTGGAGACCTGGAACGACACCGCGCGCGACCTGCCCCGGGTGCCCTACCCCGTCCTGTTCGACAGCCAGGCCGCCCGCACGCCCGGCGCCCCCGCGCTCACCCACGCCGACACCACCTGGACCTACGGCGAGCTGAGCGCGCGCGCCAACCGGCTGGCCCGGGCGCTCATCGCCCGCGGAGCCGGCCCCGAGCGCTTCGTCGCCATCGCCCTGCCGCGCTCCGCCGACCAGGTGGCCGCCCTGCTCGCGGTCCTGGCATCCGGCGCCGGCTACCTCCCGCTCGACCCCGGCCAGCCCGGCGAGCGACTGGGCGGGATGCTCGCCGACACCCGCCCCGTTCTCATCCTCGGCACCGACGCGACCCTGGCCGGCCTGCCCGCCGCGGACGCGCCGGCGGTCGCCCTCGACGACATCGAGGCCGAGGCCGCCGGGCTCCCGGCGACCCCGGTCGCCGACGCCGAGCGGACCACCCCGCTGCACCCGGCGCACCCCGCCTACACCATCTTCACCTCGGGGTCCACCGGACGGCCCAAGGGCGTGGTCGTCACCCACACCGGCCTCCCCGGCCTGGCGGCGGCCAACCGCGAGCGCTTCGGCGTGACGCCGGACAGCCGCGTCCTGCAATTCGCCCCGATCGGATTCGACGGCGCGGTGTGGGAGATCCTGGGCGCCCTCGCCGCGGGCGCCACCCTGGTCAGCGCGGCCGCCGACGAGATCGCCCCCGGCCACGGACTCGCCGGACTCGCGGCCCGCCGGCGCGTCACCCACGCCACCCTTCCCCCGGCGGTCCTGGCCGCCATGGACCCCGCCGACCTGCCGGGGGTGTCGTCGATCATCTCCTCCGGCGAGGAGCTCCCCGGCCGCCTGGCCGCGGCGTGGGCGCCCGGGCGCCGCCTCATCAACGGCTACGGCCCGACCGAGACCACCGTGTGCGCCACGCTGAGCGCCCCGCTGTCGGGCGACGGCCCGCCGCCCATCGGACGGCCCACCGTCGACGCGCGCTGCTACGTCCTCGACGACCGCCTCGCCCCGATGCCGCCCGGGGCCGCGGGCGAGCTCTACGTCGCCGGCCCCGGCCTGGCCCGCGGCTACCTCGGCCGACCCGGCCTCACCGCCGCCCGGTTCGTGGCCGACCCGTTCGGCCGCCCCGGCACCCGGATGTACCGGACGGGCGACCTCGCGCGGTGGACCAGGTCCGGGCACCTGGAGTTCGTGGGCCGCGCCGACGACCAGGTCAAGATCCGCGGGTTCCGGATCGAGCCAGGAGAGGTCGCCGCCGTCCTCGAACGCCACCCGGCCGTCGGCCGCGCCGCCGTCGTCGCCCGCGAGGACCGCCCCGGCGACCGGCGCCTCGTCGCCTACGTCGTCCCCGCCCCCGACGCCGACCCGGCCGACCCCGCGGAGCTGCGCCGCCACGCCGCCGCGCACCTCCCCGGCTACCTGACCCCCGCCGCCGTCGTCCCCCTCCCGGCGCTGCCCACCCTGCCCAGCGGCAAGCTCGACAAGGCCGCCCTGCCCGCCCCCTGCTACGGCCCGGCCACCACGGGGCGGCCCCCGCGCACCGACCTCGAACACACCCTGTGCGCCCTGTTCGCCGACGTCCTCGGGCTGTCCCGGGACCAGGTCGGCGCCGACGACGGCTTCTTCGACCTCGGCGGGCACTCGCTGCTGGTGCCGCGGCTGCTCAGCGGTGTGCGCGACCGCACCGGCGCCGACCTGACGGTGCGCCGGCTCTTCGAACTCCAGACCGTGGCCGCGATCGCCCGTGAAGCGGCGGCCGCCGCCGGGCCGCGCGGTGCGGCCGGCGCCACCCGCACCGACCCCGATCCCGCGGTCGTCCTCGCCGCCGACGCCGTCCTGGACCCGCGCATCGCCATCGCCGCCGCCGGGACGGCCGACCCGGACCGCGGCGCCGACCCCGAGCACATCCTGCTCACCGGGGCCACCGGCTTCCTCGGCGCCGCCCTGCTGCGCGAACTGCTCGACCGCACCCGCGCGACCGTGCACTGCCTGGTCCGCGCCGGCGACGAGGCGGGCGGGGCCGACCGCATCCGGCGCAACATGCTCCGCCACGGGGTCGGCCCCGGGCCGGCGGACGGCGCCCGGATCACCGCGGTCCCCGGCGACCTCGCCCGGCCGCTGCTCGGCCTCACCGAGGAGCGCTTCAGCGAACTCGCCGGACGGATCGACGTCATCTACCACAACGGGGCGCGCGTCAGCGCGGTCGAGCCCTACGCGCGGCTGCGGTCCCACAACGTCCACGGCACCCGCGAGGTCATCCGGCTCGCCGCCCGCGGACGGGCGGTCCCGGTCCACTTCGTGTCGACCGCGGCGGTGGCCGTGTCCCGCAACGACAACCCCGCCGTCCTCACCGAGGACCGCCGCCCGCCCGCCACCGCGGTCCTGCCCAGCGGCTACGTCGCCGGCAAGTGGGTGGCGGAGGAACTGCTCGGCGCGGCGGCCGCGCACGGCCTGCCCGTCACCGTCCACCGGCCCGGGCGGATCAGCGGGCATTCGCTGACCGGCATCGGCGGCACCGACGACACCCTGTGGCACCTCGTCCGCGCCATGGTCATGCTGGGCGCCGTCCCGGAGAGCGCCACCCGAGACGGCGCCGTGGTCGACCTCGTTCCCGTCGACCACGTGGCGCGCATGGTCGTGCGGATCTCCCGGCATCCCGGGGCCCTGGGCCGGACCCACCACCTGACGTGCCCCGACCCGGTCCCGTTCCGCGTGCTCATCGACGCGCTCCGCGCCGGCGGCCACGAACTCCGCGCGCTCCCCGACTCCGGGTGGCGGGAGCTGCTCGCACAGCGGGCCGGCGACCACGCCCCGGGCACCGGCCTGGAGGCGGCCGCGCTCCTCAGCGACGTGCTGCCCACGGTCTTCGCGTTCGGCGGGCTGCGCTTCGACCGGCGCAACGCCGACGCGGGCCTGACCGGCAGCGGGATCGCCGCGCCGGCCGTCGACGCCGGCCTGCTGGCCCGCTACGTCGGCCACCTCACCCGGACCGGCTTCTTCCCCGCACCCGCCTGCGCCCCCGGGGCGACCCCGGCCGCGGCCCGCCACGACCTGTGAGAGGCACGATCACGTGAGCAACCCGTTCGAGGACCCCGACGGCTCCTATCTCGTCCTCGTCAACGACGACGGACAGCACTCGCTGTGGCCCGCGTTCGCCGACGTCCCGCCCGGCTGGACGGTGCGCCACGGCCGGGCCGGCCGGGACGCCTGCCTGGACCACATCGAGCGTGCGTGGACCGACATGCGGCCGGCGCACCTGAGAGACCGCGGCACCGGTGGACCCGGCCCGGCCGGCTCCACCGCGGCCGCCGCGCGCACGGCCACCGCCGATCCCGCCACCGGATCGGAGGCGGGCGTCCCAGGGGAGGCCCGATGCCCGGCGGCGGGTGCGGCGGGCGCCGCGGACCCGGCGGGGCGGACCGGTCTCCGCGGCGCCGCCGAACCCGCTGCCGGCACGGAAACGGGCTCCCCGGCCGGGGCCCGATGCCCGGCGGCGGGCGGCGCCGGTGCCGCGTATCCGGCGGCGCCGCTCGACGTCCGCACCGCCGCCGAACCGGTGCCCTACCCCTTCCGCGACCACGTGCGGCTGGAGATGGACCCGCTCTACGCCGAACTGCGCGAGCACCGGCCCGTCCTGCGCGTCCGCGTCCCCTTCGGCGACGACGCCTGGCTGGTCACCCGCTACGACGACGTCAAGACGGTCATCGGCGACCCCAGGTTCAGCCGGGCGCTGGCGGCCGAGAACGACGAATCGCGCCTGACCCCCCTCCCGGTGCACACCAGCATCCTGGGCACCGACCCGCCCGGCCATACGCGGCTGCGCAAGCCGCTGGCGCGCGCGTTCACCACGCGGCGGGTCGAGGAGATGCGCCCCCGCATCCGGCGCATGAGCGAGGACCTGCTGGCCGACATGGAGTCCCGCGGCGCGCCCGGCGACCTGGTGGAGGACTTCGCGCTGCCCCTGACCGCCCTCGTCGTCTGCGAACTCCTCGGCGTGCCCGCCGGCGACCGGCCGAGGTTCCGGCTGTGGCTCGACGCGTTCTCCAGTACCACCGCGCTCAGCGTCGAGGAGATCGAGATCCGCACCGCCGCGCTCTACGACTACATCTCCGGCCTCGTCGGCCGGCGCCGGGAGACGCCCGCCGACGACTTCATCAGCGCCATGATCCGGGTCCGCGACGACACCGGCGCATTCAGCGAACAGGAACTCGTCGAACTCGTCAGCGTGCTGCTGATCGCCGGGTATGAGACCACCTCGGCGCAGCTCATGAACTCCGTGCACGTCCTGTTCACCCATCCCGACGCCTACCGGGGACTCCGGGGCGACCCGGGGATGATGTCCCGGGCGGTCGAGGAGCTGCTGCGGTTCGTGCCGCTGGACGCCCACGTCGCCTTCGCCCGCTACGCCCGCGAGGACGTCGAGCTGAGCGGCACCCTCATCCGCGCCGGAGAGGCCGTGCTCCCGGTCCTGACCTCCGCCAACCGCGACGCCGCGGCCTTCGAGAACCCCGACGTCCCCGACTTCCGCCGCGAGCGCAACCCGCACATCGCGTTCGGCCACGGCGTGCACCGGTGTGTGGGGGCCGCACTCGCAAAGGCCGAACTGGAGGAGGGGCTCCACACGCTGTTCACCCGGTTCCCGGGCCTGCGCCCCGCTGTGCCGCCGGAGGAGATGGCCTTCCGGGAGGGCATCCAGGTGCGGATCCTGCGGCACCTGCCCGTGGCGTGGTGAGCGCCGCGGGCGCCCCGCGCCCGCGCGAGACGCCTTCGAGGAGATCCGAGGAGAGAGGACACGACGACGTGACCAGCGTGCAGCCGGCGCAGCCCGGTGGGGACCCCTTGGCCGGCGGGGTGCGCGGCGGTGGCGACCCCTTCGTCGGCAGCGGTCCGCTGTCCCGGCGCCACCCGCTGCGGCCGGCCTCCGACCGCTACCCGCGGGGGACGACCGTCCTGGAGGCCGCCGTCGACAAGACCGGCCGCTGCCTCTCGGCCCTGGGGCGGCCGCCCGCGGAGGCGCGCGCCCTCGCCGCCCTCATCACCGACGTGTGGGGGGTGTGGGCGGACGCACCCGTCGCCACCCCGGCGTGGCGCTGCTATGCCGCGGCCGACGGTTCCCCCTTCGAGCTGTCGGCGTCGTGGACCGGCAACGACGTCGAACTCCGGGTCACGGGCGAGGCGCTGGCGGATCCGCCCGGTCCGGCCGCCAACCAGGAGCTCGCCTGGGCGCACCTGCGCGGCATCGCGGGCCGGCCGGGCGTCGACCTGGGCCAGGTGCTCGCTCTGGAGGACCTGTTCCGCTCCGACGAGCCGCGCGAGCACTACTGGATGATGCACGGGGTGGCGGTCCGCCCGGGGGCCGACCCGTTGTTCAAGGTCTACCTGGACCCGCACGTCGGCGGCTCCGAGCACGCCGGCGACGTCATCGACGAGGCCATGGCCCGGCTCGGCATGGGCGCGGCCTGGCGGCGCACCCTCGACCACACCGGCGCGTTCGGGGGACCGGGCCGGATCGGGTCGCTGGCGCTCGACCTCACCGATCCCGAGCGCGCCCGGGCCAAGATCTACCTGCAATACCCCGACCACGACGCACGCGCCATCGACAGCCAGGCCGCGATCGCGGCCGGCCACGTGCCCGGAGCGTTCGCCGCGGCGCTGCGGACCATCACCGGCCACTCGGCGCCGCCCTTCGGCAAACCGCCGGTGACCTGCTTCGCGTTCCGGAAGGGGAGGAGCGTGCCCGCCGCGGCCACCCTGTACGTGCCGATGATCCCGGAGTTTCCGGACGACGAATCGGCCCGGGACCGCACCGCCGCCTTCCTGAGCCGCGAGGGGATCGATCCCGGCCCCTACGCGGCCTTCCTGGAATCGCTGGCGGACCTGCCGCTCGCCGAGACCCGCAACCAGAACTTCATCGCCTACCACCCCGCCCCACCCGGCACGACCCCGCGCTTCTCCTGCTACGTCGCCCCCGGCCTCTATGCCTGACACGGCACCGGCGCACACCGACGACCTGGAGGCCGCACCCGCCGAGGCCCGGCACAGCGCGGGGACGGGGCCGCCTTCGTGCCGGCGCCACCGCGGTGTGGAGGACCGCGCTTCGCGCGCCGTCCGGAGGGTTGCCCCAAGCGGCCGCCCATGCGAGGGCCGCGCCTCTCCCCGCCCGGTCCCGGCAGCCGCCGACCGAGTGCCGTCCCGCCGTCGCACGCGCGGCCGCGGGCAGCGTCCCTCCCCGGCCGGAGTCGGGGCCGCCACGCAAGGAGTTCGCAGGTGAATCGACAGATAGCAGGACTACGCCCGCCCGGCGGGCCGGGGGATCCGGGGCTGTCGCCGGCCGGGACGCCCGGTGTGCGGAGACCGCCCCTGTCCGGGGCGGTCGCGATCGTCACCGGTGGATCGCGGGGGATCGGGCGGGCCATCGCCCTGCGGTTGGCGGGCGACGGCGCGGCCGTGGCGCTGGGCTACCACGTCGACGGTGACGCCGCCGACGAGGTCGCCGCCGGCATCCGCGCCGCGGGCGGCCGGGCCGAAGCCGTGCGGGTCGACCTCCGGGCGCTGCCCGATATCGTCCGGCTCTTCGACGTCGCGGTGGAGGAGTTCGGCGGCCTGGACATCCTCGTCAACAACGCGGGGACGATCGCCACCGCCGCCATCGCCGACATCACCGAGGCCGACTACGAGGACGTCATGGCGGTCAACGCCAAGGCCCCGCTCTTCGCGCTGCGAGAGGCGGGGCGCCGGATGCGCGACGGCGGCCGGGTCGTGAACATCTCCTCGCTCAATACGGCCCTGGCCGAGCCCGGTGCGGCGGCCTACGCGGCGAGCAAGGCGGCGCTGGAGCAGTTCACGCGGGTGGCCGCGGTGGAGTTCGCCGAGCGCGGGATCACCGTCAACACCGTCTCGCCGGGGCCGGTCGAGACCGACCTGCTCTTCGGGAACAACCCGCCCGAGGCGCTGGGCCGGATCGCGGCGATGACGCCGCTCGGCAGACTCGGCCGCCCGGCCGATATCGCCGACGTGGTCGCCTTCCTCGCCGGACCGGACGCGCGCTGGCTCACCGGGCAGAACCTGCGGGCAACGGGCGGCCTGGGCTGACGGCGATCCGCGCCCGCACCGGACGGGGCCCGGTGCGGGCGCGGACGGGCGGAACCGTGGAGGCCCGCGGCGGCCGGGCCCGGACGCCGCCGATCGCCGATCGCGGGGCCACGGGCCCGCCCGACGTCCTCGGGCCTCCGATCCCCCGGAGGCCCGAGGACACTCCCCGCGCGAGCAGAGCCCGCCCCGGGACCGGCCGAGCGGGTGAACGCCGATCCCGTTACCGACCTGGATCAGGCTTAACCGGAGGGTTGGACGGCCCAGTCGGGCATCGTGGGGAACGGTGCGAGGCGGTAGGCCGGAGGTTCGGTGCCGTGCAAGTGGCGCACGAGGTAGTCCCAGGTGCGCCGTGTGACGTAGTGGCGACGGCCGTGGAAGCCGTGCTCGACTCCGGGCACGAGGAGCATGTCCACGTCGGCATCGGCGTCGATGAGCGCGTCGACCAGGCGCAGGCTCTGGTGGGGGAGCACGTTGTCGTCGAGTTCGCCGTCGATCAGCAGGAGCTTGCCGTGCAGGTCGCCGGCCCACAGCGTGTTGACCAGCGCTCGACGGTTCTCCTCGGTGATCTCGCCGTGGTTCTGCTCGACCCAGAACGGCAGGTAGATCGAGAGGTCGTGGGCGCCGGCCTGCGCGACCCCCACCGAGTAGATCTCGGGGTGGGCCAGCAGGGCCCGGACCGTGAAGAACCCGCCGCCGGAGTGGCCGGTGATCCCGACCCGGTCGGTGTCGAGCCAGGTGTGGCGTCGCCCGAGCTCGCGGATGGCGGCGACGTGGTCGTCCAGTGCTGCGGCCATGCCCAGGTCCCCGTAGGAGTGGTCGAGGAACGCCTTGCTGCGCACCGGGGTGCCCCGGCCGTCGAGCGCGACGACCGCGAACCCGAGCGCGGCCAGCGCTTCGGGCTCTCCGGTGAACAGGTCGCCGAACGCCGGTGAGGCTCGGTGGATATTGGGTCCGGGGTAGGTGTGGTCGATGACGGGGTAGCGCCGTGCCGGGTCGAAACCGTGCGGGCGCCACAGCAGCCCGTAGATCGGGGTGTGCCCGTCGGCGGCGGTCGTCCGGAACCGTTCGGGTGGGCTCCACCCGACCGCCTCCAGCGCGGTCGAGTCCGGGGCCTCGAGTTCGACCAGCACTTGGCCGTCGTCGCCGAGCACACTCGTGCGGGGCGGGCGGGCGGCGGTCGAGGCGCGGTCGACGAGGTAGCCGCCGTCCGGTGGGCCGACCGCGTCGTGGTCGAGGTCGTCGTCGGTGATTCGCACGAACCCGCCACCGTCGAGATCCACCCGGCAGATCTGACGGACGTACGGGTCCTCGTTCAGCCCGCAGGCGAGGAACCACACTCGGCGGCGCTCCTCGTCGACCCGCAGGATCCGGCGGACCAGCCACTGTCCCCGGGTGACCTGCCCGAGCTGTTCGCCGTCGGCCGAGTAGAGGTAGAGGTGACCCCAGCCGTCGCGCTGGGACCACCACAGGATCTCCCCCGAGCCCAGGACGCGCACCATGGGCGGGACGTGCAGGTACGGCGAGGGGTCCACCCGGGTCCGACCGGTCTCGGTGATCAGCGTCGTCACCGCACCGGAGCCGGGGGCGAGGCGGCGCAGTGCGAGGGTGCGCCCGTCCCGGGACTGGTGCAGGATATGGACGGCGTCCCCCTTCTCCCCCGACCACCAGCGCCGTTCGAGGGCGTAGGGAGACACCAGGACCTCCGGCTCGCCCGAGGCGGCCACACTGTGCCCCGTGCGGACGTCGAAAACGTGCCAGGACATCGTCGCCTGCGCCTCGTCGCCGGGCATCGGGTAGCGCACACGATGCGCCACCGGCCGTCCGCCGCCTTTCGGGGCGGCCTCCACGACGACCTGCTCGGGCAGCCCGCGCTGGTCGATCCGGTGGGTGATCAGCCGGGTGGAGTCCGGCGACCACGCCGCCACGAGCACCGACTCCAGCCCCAGCATCGCCAGCTTCGCCTTCGTCCCCGCCTCGGGCAGCCCGCCGTAGTCCCAATGCGGCTCGGCGTCGTCGGTGAGCGCGAACTCCCGCTGCCCGTCCCGGCTGCGCACCCAAACGTCGCCGGCCCGCCGGAACGCCACCCACGCCCCGTCCGGTGACGCGATCTCTCCCGGCCCCACCGGGGGGCCGCCCTCGATCCGCGTGCAGGTCCCGGCTCGATCCGACCACTCCCACCGCGTGTCGAACGCCGTAAACCGGATCACGTCCCTGTCCTGGCCGGGGGCCTCGAACTCTACCGAGGTGAGCGGCGGATCGTCGGCCACCACCGCGTGTCCGGACGCCTGGGACAGTGCCGCGGCGAGCCGCTCGTGGTCGAACGCGTCCCGCCGGGTGCCCGCCGCCGGGTCGACCATGACGTGCCGCGCCCCGGACCGGTACCGGAATCGCGCACCGTCGTCGGACCACTGCGGTACCACCGCGGCCCGTGGCATCAGCCGGGCCCGGTACGGGGCGAGCATCTGTTCCGCGCGGGCGTAGTCGGTGTCGGTGAGCTGGATGTGCTCGGCCGGGTCGATCACGTCGGAGCCTTTCGTCAGGGGCCAGGCCGACCACGCAACACTGTGACGCCGCGTCGGTGTCAATCCGACTGTGAGCACGACCACCGGCTCTCGCCGCGCCGAGGGGGCGAACCGCAGCACTCGCAGCTCACCGTCCGTCCCTGACGCACACCCGCTGACCAGGCCGAGCGCCAGGTCGGCGATGCCTCCGTGCCCGACCGGTTCCCTGTCAGGGAACGTGCCGAGCCGCGGGAGGCCCCGAACGGTGGGGGGAGCTCAGACGCGGACCACGATCTTTCCCCGTGTGTGTCCGCGCTCGGCGTAGGCGTGCGCCTCCGCGATCCGTTCGAGCGGGTAGGTCCGCTCGATGCGGGGTGTGTAGCGGCCCTGCCGGCCGAGTTCGCCCGCTTGAGCGAGGAGCGTGGAGTCGTTCTCCGCGTTGGCCGGATGCACGCCCAGGCGCCGCGCGTTGGCGTGGTCGGCGACCGTCGACACGCGAGCCGGGTCGCCGACGATCGCGACGAGGTCGGCCAGGGATCCGGAGGCCGCGGTGTCGAGCGCGATGTCGACACCGTCCGGAGCCAGGTCGGCCAGGCGCTCCGCGAGGCCGGTTCCGTAGGTGGTGGCAACGGCGCCGAGAGAGGTGAGGAACCCGTGGTTGCGCTCGCCGGCCGTCCCGATCACGGTGGCACCCTGAGCCACCGCGATCTCGACCGCGGCACTGCCCACGCCTCCGGCGGCGCCCTCGATGAGAAGGGTGCGCCCCCGCAGGGGACCGAGCGCCTTCAGCCCGCCCATCGCGGTCACGGATGCCAGGCCGGCACCGGCCGCTTCCTCGTCGGTCCACGCGGCGGGCGTGTGGGCCCAGGCCGAGAGCACCGCCAGCTCCGCTGTCGCGCCGGTGACGCCGCCCAGCCCGAAGACACGGTCGCCGATGCCCACCCCCCGCACCCCGTCGCCGGTCGCGTCGACCACGCCGGCGGCATCGCGCCCGGGAATCGCGGGCAGGTCCACGGGGAGCATCTCGCGCGCGGCACCGGAGCGCACCTTCCAGTCGATGGGGTTGACCCCGGCCGCCGCGACGCGGATGCGGATCTCGCCGGGCCCGGGATGCGGGTCCGGCACCTTCTCGACCACGAGGGTCTCCACACCGCCGTACTCGTGATATCGGACTGCGCGCATGACGTCGTGCCTTTCCACGCGGCCTGAACCGGCCGTTCGTGAGATCAGTGGGGTGGATGTTCGGCGAGCGCCGACACCGAGCACCCTAAGAGCTGACGTCAGTGTCAGATGCAAGTCGGGCGGGGGCCCGATCGACGTCCTCGGCCGGTGGATCTCCGGAGAACGAGGGCACTCCGGTTCTCCGGCCGTGTGGGGTGCGCGCCTGGCCGGACGCCGACCGCGCGGCGTGTTCAGCGGCGTCGCTGACGAGGGGGCGGCGAGGGGCCGCGATGCGGCTGGGCGGTCTCCTTGGAGCGGGCGCGGTGTGGCCGGCCGGATCGCGGCACCGGCGAGACCCCCGGAGCGCGGCGTCGGCGCCCCGGGCCTTGGGCCCGGGGCGCGTCGGGTGGCCGCGGGCGCGTCAGCGGGTCGGGGCCGTTGCCCGGGAGCCCGCCTGGCGGGGTATCGCCGCGCCGCCGGTGTCGAGCACACGGCGCAGGAACAGGGTGGACATCTCCATGGCGGCCGTGCAGGCGCTGGTGTCGCGCATCGCGTCGAGCATCATGAAGTCGTGGATGATGCCCTGGCAGCGGATCGCCGAGACCGGGACCCCGGCCTCGCGCAGCCGGGCGGCGTAGGCCTCGCCCTCATCACGCAGCACGTCGGCCTCGCCGGTGATCACCATCGCCGGCGGGAGGCCCGTGAGCTGGTCCGTGCGCGCACCCAAGGGGGAGCAGGTGATCTGCGCCCGGTCGTTGGGGTCGGTGGTGTACTGGTCCCAGAACCAGATCATGGCCTCGCGGGTGAGGTAGTACCCGTCGGCGAATCGGTGGTAGGACTCGGTGTCGAAACTCGCGTCGGTCACCGGGTAGAAGAGGACTTGGCCGGCGAGCCCGATGGTGCCCGTCTCCTTGGCGAGCAGGGTCATCGCGATGGCCATGTTGCCGCCGACCGAGTCGCCGCACACCGCCATGCGCGACGCGTCGAGCCCTTGACCCGCCCCTTCGGCCACCACCCATTCGGCGACGGCGTAGCACTGCTGCACGGCGATCGGGTACCTCGCCTCAGGGGACCGGTCGTAGTCGGGGAACACCACGGCGCACCCGGTGCGCACCGCGATCTCGCGCACCAGCCGGTCGTGGGTGGCGGCGCTGCCGAACACCCACCCCGCGCCGTGGATGTACAGAACCACGGGAAGCGTCCCCGAGGCGCCGGCGGGGCGCACGATGCGCACGGGCACCTGCTCGGTGGGGCCGCCCCGAACGGTCACCCAGTCCTCATCGATCTCGGGCTTGGGCACGCCTTCCCCGGCTTGCAGGTCCTCCAGGACCTGGCGGCCCTCGTCGGGCGGAAGCTGGTAGATGAACGGCGGTGTGGCGGTGGCGTCCGCCATCTCCTGGGCGGCCTGCTCCAGGACGACTCGGTTCGACGACATGGCGCTGCCTTCCTTTCCGGGGGTGCGGTGCCAGGAGCGTGCGCCGCCCGGGCCGTTCGGCGGTGCCGCCGCCGTCCGGGCCCGCGCGGCACGGGCATTCAGAACCCCCCGGGTCCCGCTGCCCACGCCGTGAGCAGGGGAAACGGGGTCGGGGCGGTTTCCACGGCGGCCCCGTTCGCAATGCCCTGCCCGGTGGGCTGCCGCAGATCCGGCGGTGTCCGCCGGATCACCGGTCCGATTCCGTCGTGATCGCGTACCGTGGTCGCGCCATGGCGTCGGGTGAACGGCGGCGCATCGGGTGGGGTTCGGCTCCGCGGCCGCGGGTAGCGCGTACCGGTGGTCGAAGTGGGGGAGATGGACATGGCGGTCACAGTGGGCAGGTTCGTCGCCACGATCCTCCTGGTGGCGTCGATGTCACTGACGGGCTGCTGGAACCGCGAGGTCCCGGTGCCGAGGATCGATCCCGACCCGCTGGGGCTGGATTCGGTCCCCACCCTCGGCGGGACCCGCTAGGACGCCGTGGGCGCCCCCGTCACGGCCCGACCGGATCAGGGCCACTCCAGGGTGTCGGGCCGCTGCGGCGCGGACACGGGGGAGTCCGGGGCCGCATGGCCGAAGATCGAATGCACCCACGCGTAGAGCGCGTCGCCGGGGCAGTCGGTGTCGCGGCCGTCGCGATGCCCCATGCGCGTCAGCGTCCGGCCGGTCTGGTGGTTCGCCTCGGCGTACAGGGCCTGCATGGACGCCAGTGCCTTCGGTGAGGGCAGCACCGTGAAGTAGGTGCCGATGATGCACGCTCCGATGGCCGAGACGTTGTGGTTGGGGCAGTGCGCTCCCTGGGTGGTCCAGCCGCGGCCCTCGTAGATGTGGCCGTCGTTGTCGATCAGGAAGTTGTAGCCGATATCGGACCAGCCACGCTCGTCCATATGGATCGCCTGAATCTCCTTGACCGTCTGCGTCGTGGGTCCTTCGGAGTGGTGCACCATGAACTCGGTGCGCTGCGAGAGCTGGACGGGCGTGCGGTCCAGCGGGGGGCGTGCGCCCCACTTCGCGCGGGTGACGATGTCGATCATGGGTACCTCCCGGCCGGTGAAAGCCCCGCGTGAGCGCGGCGCGGGTGAACATGGGACGGATCGGCGAACAGCACCGGTCCCTTCGTCCGGTATCGCTACCCAACCGCTCTGACCTGCAACGTCGTCCTTCGTGCGGCCGAGTTCGGCGGAGCCGCGCAGTGCCGCCGAACGGCCGCTCCTGCGGCGTGGTGGGCACGCGCCGCGGTGGGCGGTCCGGCGCGGTGGACGCGGCACCCTCGCGGCGCCGGGCACTCCCCGGGATGGACGGCGGGCTATTGCGCGGGACCGCGCGCCGCCGTACTGTCGTGGGGCCGTGGTGTTCGGGAAGTCCGGTGGGAAACCGGCGCGGCCCTCGCCACTGTGAACGGGTAGTCCGATGCCCCGTCCCACCTCCGCCGTCGCCGGCGGCGGCCAGGACGGCGACGGCCACTGGACGCGTCCGCCCGGACGCGGCTGGGAAGGCCGGCAGAGGGCGGCGACCCGCAAGCCAGGAGACCGGCCACGGCGCGACGACCGTCCACGAGGTGCTGGAGATGGGTCCCCTGACATGCATATCGCCGAAGGCTTTCTGCCCTGGCAGCACGCCGCCGCCTGGACCGCCGCGGCCGCCCCTTTCGTCGTCCACGGCGTACGCTCCCTGACCGCCGCCGTCCGTGCCGACCCCGAAGCCAAGCTGCTCCTCGGCGCGTCCGGCGCCTTCTGCTTCGTCCTATCGGCCCTGAAGATCCCCTCGGTCACCGGCAGCTGCTCGCACCCCACGGGCGCCGGCCTGGGCGCGATCCTCTTCCGGCCGCCCGTCATGGCGGCACTGGGCACGCTCACGCTGCTGTTCCAGGCGCTGCTCTTGGCGCACGGCGGGCTGACCACGCTCGGCGCCAACGTGTTCTCCATGGCCGTGGTGGGCCCGTGGGTGGGCTACGGGTCCTACCGCCTGGTGCGCGCGGCCGCCCGCTCCCTCCCCGAGACCACGGCCGTGGGCACGGCGGTGTTCACGGGCGCGGCGCTGGCGAGCCTGAGCACCTACACGGTGACCAGCCTCCAGCTCGCCATGGCCTTCCCGGATCCGTCGGGCGGCCTGCTCGGCGCGTTCGTGAAGTTCGGCGCGATCTTCTCCGTCACCCAGGTCCCCTTGGCGATCATCGAGGGCCTGGTGACCGTGGTGATCATCCGGCTGCTGACCACCGCGAGCCGTGGTGAGCTGCTGCGCCTGGGAGTGCTGCGCCGATCGGCCGGCGGTGGCGCGGCCACGGCGGCGGCGGACGGGAAGGCGGCGTGACCGTGCCCAAGACCGTGACGACCTGGATCCTGGTCGCGGTGGCCGCCGCGATCGCCGTGCTGCCCCTGCTGATCGGTTCGGGCGACCACCTCGCCGAGCCCTTCAGCGGCGCCGACGGCCAGGCCGAGGACGCCGTCGCCGAGACGCACCCCGGCTACGAACCCTGGTTCGCCCCGCTCTACGAGGCGCCCTCTGGGGAGATCGAATCCGGCCTGTTCGCCCTTCAGGCCGCCATCGGCGCGGGGGTGATCGGGTACTACTTCGGGGCGGTCCGGACCCGCAACCGGTTGCGGGCGGGCCGGCCTCCCGCCGCGGGCGCGTCCGACGCCGGCTGAGCGGCGCGCGGCGTGCTCGCGATCGACGCTGCGGCCTACCGGAGCCCGTGGCGGCGCGTCCATCCCGCCGTCAAGGGGGCGTTCTTCGGCGGCCTGATCGTGTGCGCACTGGCCCTGCCGGCCTGGCCGGGCGCCGCCTTGGCGGCGGTGGCCGCCCTGGCGGCGGCCCTCGGTCCGGCGGGGGTTCCGCCGCGGGCCTTCGCCCGGGCGGCATGGGCGCCCCTGGCGTTCATCCTCACCGGTGCGGTGACACTGCTGGTGAGCGTCGGGGGCAGCGCGGGGACGGTCGCGTGGGCGCCCGACGGCGCGGCCCGGGCCGCGGAGATCAGCGCCCGAGCCGCGGCGGCGCTGGTGTGCCAGCTCGGCTTCGCCTTCACCACCCCGCTCGCCGAACTGCTGCCGCGGCTCACCCGGATCGGCCTGCCGGCCGCGCTGGTGGAGGTGGTGGCGCTCGTCTACCGGATGCTGTTCGTCGTGCTGGACACCTCGCGGCGCATCGGCACCGGCCAGGCCGCCCGGCTGGGCTACAGCGGGTGGAACGCGCGGCTGCGGTCCCTGGGATCGCTGGGCGCCGCGCTCTTCATCCACTCCTACGACCGCGCGCGGCGCATGCAGCACGGGCTGGAGTGCCGGGGCTACACCGGAGACCTGCGCGTGCTCCTGGAACCCTTGCCGCTGCGTCCGGCGGCCGTCGCCGCTGCCGCCGGGGTACCGCTCCTGGTCGCCGCGGCGACCCTCACCTACGCCTACGGAGTCCGCCCGTGACCGCTGGACCGCCCGCCGTCCCCACCGCCGGAGCCGGCCCCGACGTCCACGAGGCCCCCGCTGCGCTCTCCGGGCACGGCCTGGCCTTCGGCTACAGCGGGACCGCACCGGTCTTCACGGGGCTGACCGTCGAGGCCGCCGCCGGGGAGGTGCTGGCGGTCCTCGGCCCCAACGGGGGCGGCAAGACGACGCTGCTGAGGCTGCTGACCGGCAGCCTGACCCCGGACGCCGGCACGGTGCGGCTCGACGGGGTTCCGGTGCCGCGCAGCCGCTCCGGCCGCGACGCGCTGCGCCGGCGCGCCCAACTGGTCTTCCAGGACCCCGACGACCAGCTCTTCTCGGCGAGCGTCCGGCAGGACGTCTCCTTCGGCCCGATGAACCTGGGGCTGCCGGCCGAGGGCGTACGCGACCGCGTGGCCTGGGCCCTGGACGCGCTCGACATCGCCGGACTGGCCGACCGGCCGACGCACCTGCTCTCCTACGGCCAGCGCAAGCGCGTGGTCCTGGCGGGCGCGCTGGCGATGCGGCCATCGGTCCTGGTGCTGGACGAGCCGACCGCGGGACTCGACCCCGCCGGAGTGGAATCGCTGCTCGGCACGCTGGAAGGGCTGCGCGCGGCGGGCACCGCGCTCGTGGTCTCCACACACGATGTCGACCTCGCCTTCCGCTGGGCCGACCGGGCGGCGGTCCTCGACCGCGGGCTGCTCGCCACCGGCCCGGCGCGCGCCGTCCTCGCCGACAGCGGACTCCTGTCCGCCGCCCGGCTGCGCCCGCCGTGGGCCCCCGGGACGGCCTCGGCCCTGCGCCGCGCGGGCCTGCTCCCCGCCACCGCCCCGGCCCCCGCCACCCCCGAGGAGGTGGAACTGCTCGTGGAGAACGGCTAGCCACCGCCGGCGCGGGAGCGTTGGCGGTTCCCAGCGGTTGGAACCCGGGGACCTCCAAAGGATAAGTCGGACCAGATCGAGCATCACACGGGCCCGTATCCCTCCAGCCTGTGAGCATGCCCCTAGCAGTCCCTCTTCGCCAGGGCGACTGCGTCGGTGAAATAGGGACTAAATGCCATGGTGAATGGCAACACGCTCACTCGTCACTGGTCGGAAGGACGTAGTCAGCCGCTCGCTTGGCCATGTGGAGGGGATAGGGAAGTGCCAGTGGAGCCTGGAGGTCGGGGGCATATCGCATCTGGTGGGCACAGGCTGCCCATTCTTGCGGTGCGTCCGGCTCATCCGCTGACTGGCACGCCAGGACCGCGATCTCCAGCAGATTGGGATTGCTGGCATCCTTGTCAGTGTCGGACACCCAACTCCCCATTCGATTTCTCCGCCTTCCCTCCCTCGTCGCCTCTACGGAGGCATTTCTGGCGGTGGGTGGACGATCCGTGCTGCTGTAGAAAACCCGCTGGTCAGGTGCTTCGATGACAGGTCTCAGTCCGGCAGGGAGTCCGTTCTTGCCATCGGTTCCGTACCACTGAGGGGTCTCATCCCCACCGCTGTCTCGGGTTCGGATAAGGCGCAGACCCCGGCCCCAGACACTGATGGGGACCGGGCTCTCGCCGTCGTCCAACCAGATACGGTCGCGTTCCACGTCACCATTGCGTAGCCAGGTCCAGCCGTCGCGAAGATTCTGAGCGTGTGCCATCAGCACGGTCGGCCGCTCTTTCAGCTGAGCGATGAGAGGACGCAGGAGTTCGTTCGTCCTTCGACGTCGCTCCTCGCGGGTCCCTGCGATCTGTCCGTCGGAAGTGCAGACTTCCTCGCTCTGTGGCTCCTCCTCGGATTCGCCATATTGGTCCGCGGCTGCCTCCGCCGATTCGACCTTGGACGCCAGCCATAGTTGGTATTCGCGGTAGGTAACCCAGCGGCGTATATCAGTGCGCCACCCTTGGACTGCTCGAATGCCGTCCTCCGGACGCACACGTAGGGCCAGCAGTCGCCACGCCGGTGTGCGGGTGGGGCCGTCCCACCGTCGCTTGGCCATCCACACGGACACGTACTGCAGGTCTGCGGGGAGACTGTCGGTGAACGTATGGCGCGGGACTCGGGTCACCCCGAGCTGTCGGAACGCGTCCAGCCAGCTGGCACGGGCACGGTGGGCCCGGTTTTTCTTGAGCCTCTTAGCAACAGCGGTCTGAATGAACTGGGTCACGGATCCGGCCTGGGCGCACCCGAGTCGAATGGCGAACTTAGGGTCCGACCGGCTGTCCTTGAACTCCACGTCGATCTCCACCAGAGCCACCAGAGGAAGGCCGGCGCTGGCCTTTGAGCCCTTCAGCATGCTGTTCTCCGCCAAGGAGCGGCGACGGCTGATGGCCTCCTGCAGATCCCGTCGACTCGTCTTGGGGCCCGCACTGATGTCCAAGGAGGAGGTCAGGACCCCGCTTGGGCAGAGCTGTAGACAGATCTCTACACCAGGGAGCTTCCAAGTCAGGACGTCATGTGACGTCTCCAGAGGAGGGAGGTCCAGCAACTCGCGCAGAGCGAGCACCAGGGCATCCCGAGTGTCCCGCTCCTGCCAGTGCACGCGCGCGACGAATGGGGCACCGTTCAACAGTTCTCGCAGGCTTTCTCGCCGCTCCAGCGCCTCCTGCCGAGCCCGTTCCCTGGCTTTCTCCGCATTGATCCGGTCTCTTTCCTCCTTGCTCATCTTGGAGGGGAGACTACGGCGTACGGGAAAGTTCGACGGATGATTGGGAAGGGACAGCTGCCTGCACTGCGGTGCGCGTTCCAGGAACGGCAAGAGGGCGTCATCGATCCAGGCCATCAGTGGGACGCGGTCTCCGGCCATCAGCCCGGCTCCCACGTCGTGAGAGCCCATCCCCGTGTTGTACGGGATGGCCGCGACGACACCGTCGACGCCGGCCAACCATTGCCCCGGCGCGCCGACCAGTTCTCGGGCGTCGGGGAGACGAGGGAGGACGCTGGCCCCGCTCGGCAGATCGGGGCCGTCCGTGATCCGCCACGCGTGTGCTCCTCGGCTCGACTGGTACCGCAGCCGGTTCACAGTCAGGCGGCTGCGCTCACCGGAAACGCCCTCCCAGGGAGAGGCGGTGAGCAGGTGGACCGAGACGGATCGGCGACCGGTGTAGAGCGTTCCGCCGGGGCCGGGCTTTGTGATCCACCTCCGGACACTGGTTCGCACGTGTACGCGGAACTGCTGGGTGAAGGGGATGGTATGGACGCTGATGGTGATCACATAGGAAAACCGGGCACCGGACTCGGCGGTGGTCGGTGGCCACGACACCAGTTCCGCACGCTGGGAACTCCCAGGGGACTGCACGAACGAGCGTCTGGGGCCGTTCGGAGGGGTGAAGGGGCCTGCCGACCTGATGACTCGGGCCAGGAAATCAGGGAGCAGGCGATAGAGATGGGGCACAGGCTCTGCTGTAGGGCGCGGGCCGGGCACCTGTTCTTGAAGGTCCACATCCTGCTCGCGCCAGGTGAGGGGCACAGAGTCGACGAGGTCGAACATCTGGGCCGGATCGACGGCATCTGCCGAACCGACGGACTTCATATCCCTCAGCCAGAGCTTGAGGACGCCACGGATCAGGCGTAGGTCAACTGGAGCGTGCGCATACAACCAGGGAGCCTCATCCTCGACGGCTACCCGACCGCCGATGGAGATCACGTCCGGTGCGGTCGCGGCCAGCACGCTGTTCAACCTCCGAATCGGAAAGCTCTGGGGTCGCTGCTTGTCGGGGTCGGCGAACCTGGAGTAGTGGAACCTGCTGAAAGCGCTGCGGAGATCCTTCGGCAAAGGGAGGATGTGGAAGGGACGGATGAGCCTCTGATCGCCGGATGGCAGGTAGGCGGTGAGGGTGACGGAGTCGTAGCTCATGATTCTCTCTGTGCATTGGCATCGAGGTGGGGGAGGGGTGGCGGTTGCCGTAGCAGATCGACCAGGGCCGTATAAAGCGGCCGGTAGAGGGCTTCGGCCAGATACCTGGTGGAGGGGGATACCGGTAGTCGGTGCTGTGGTACATCGCGGCCCGATGCGGGCGCTGTCTCCCCGAAGTAGGGGGCGAGCACATCGCGCATGCTCGCCAGGAGACTGGTACTGGCGGTGTCCCCCCGGATTCCGGCAGCCAGTTTCGGCGCGAACGCGGCGTCGACGAAGTGCACGCGTGCGTCCACCCCACCCCGGGTGAGCCGGCCGATGACCTGCCACAGCACCACGAGGAGATCCCAGGTCAAGTATTCCCGGTCGTCTGCGGACAGACCTCGCCACGACAGGCGGCGATTGGCCAGCCGGCGCAGCTCCCGCCGTGCTTCAAGACGCCAGGCCAGCCCTGCCTCGTCCAGAGAACCGTGCTCCCGGACCATGTCATCGAAGCCGCCTCCGGGCAGCGTCCGACGGACGGTCAGATCGTTGAGCGCGTGAACCAGCACGCCGATGTCCCCCGGCTGGGGGAACGGCCGGGAGAGGAAGTACACCGAGCCGAAGATCGCCTTCTCGTCCCAGTTGAGGATGTTGTGGCCGCGTTCCACGGAGAGCATGGGCGCAACCAGAATCGCGCGCCCGGTGTCTCGGAAGCTAGCGAGGTCGCCGCGGCGAAGGACGGGAACGGATGCGGAGTCGTCCAGGTCGGAGAGACCATGGTCCGGGGGGATTTCGGCGTCGTCGGACACCAGGACGCACACCTTTCCCCGCCAGTCCTTGGATTCGTGGATCTCCTCAGCGACCAGCCGCGCGTCGATATAGCTGCCGACGAGTACGAGCAGATGCCTGCGCGGGATCTTGAGCTGGGCGATCTCCTGCCGGAACTTCGATGGGCGGCCCACGTCCGCCGGATCCGGGCGGGTGAGGCCGCGGACCATCTGTCTGAGGATCTCGGGCCGATCATCCAATGGGGCACCGGAGAGCTGGAGGGGCTGCTCGGGGCCGTCCGGGGGAGAGGATGGAGGACGGCCGTACACGAACGCAGGGTGCATGGTGACCTTCGGCCCTGAGGATCGATCGGTGGTGGAGGCCGCCGATCGAGGTCCGTCTTCCGCGGTTGGCGTCCGAGTTCGCTCGGTGCGGGCGGACAGAACCGCCCGCACCTGTTCGGCTACGTGGTAGCGGGTGGAAGCACCCGCCCAGCTCGTGCCCGACATCAGAATGACGTTCGGGCCCCGCTCTCCGCCAACAGTCCCCAGCGAGGGCAGTACACGCAGCAGCTCCCTACCTACCCCGGTACAACGAAAGAAACGCAGCTCGCCGGTGGGGGTCGAATGCTCTCGTTGGTCCGCGACGAACTGGAACGCCAGGATGTTCCCCATCGGGGATTCTGGTATGTGGGGTGCATAGTCGGCGGGGGAACTGTGATATAGCGCATTCGTGGACGCATCAAGCCTGAGTGCGGTCTCGACACGCGGCCAGAGCGTGGTGAGAAGGTTCAGTCGGTCGTGCAAGACCGCCAAGAGGAGGGTGAATTCGAACCTGTGCCGTTCCCGGTCAAACTCGGCGAGAACGTTCTCCCGGACGGTGGAATCCTCCCACTCGTCGTCGGGGAACTCCCTCGGGTCACGAAGGCCGGTCAGGGATAGCAGAGTCTGCTCCAGTTCCCTGGCCACCCGCGGGTTACCGGGGCTGTTGGTGATGAGACGACGCGCGAGCTCGGCAAGCCGGAGGGTCTTCGGCGCAGGCTCCGGGTTGACGAGCAGTTCTTCGTCGGTGTCGCCGACCGGGTCGTCACGAAAGTCATCCAGGATTTCGAGGATCTCGCTGCGCCGCTTGTCGCGTATCTCTTGATGTGCGTGACAATCCGGTTCGAGGTACGCCAGTAGCTGGGCGGTTCTGGCCCGCCTAGTGCCCACCTTCTCCGCACGCAGGACGTCGTCAGAGAACCTGGTGGTCGGCCACCGGCTCACCAGTTCCAGTTGGAGTGACCACACACTGAAAAAGTCCTCCTGTGCCCACGACCTCAACTCGTCGTTGTTGACGAGCATCGCGTAGATGCGGTTCGCAGTGGTGGAGACGGTGTCCAGGGCCGCGGTCCACTGGTCGACCTGGCTGTCGGTGAGCTGAACACGTCCTTCGCGAGCCAATTCCGCGACCTTGTGTCGATCGAGTTCGTCCAACCAGGAGTCGTCTCCCGGCTTGTACAGTGTCGCGGTCGGGGAGAAGACTCGGTCCAAGCGGATTTGGACCTGGTCGGCCTCGTCGATGATGATCATGTTGCTGTTGTGACAGGCCAGCTCCAGGTACCGGATGCGGTCGGCGTTCTGGTGCCGGGGGAGAGACGAAACGGCAAGGGACTCGGGAGTGGCCACCCAGATCGTCGCTTCCCGGAGTTCTCGAGCCGTCTCATGCCGCGGACAGGATCCCCAGAGGGGGCAGCCGCGCCGGACCGTGAGTTCTTCGGGCTCTTCAGGGGCGCTGTCGGAATCGGGTTCCTTCAGTGGGATCAATGTCTGGCATGGGGCCTCGGAGAAACGCAGCGGTTCGGCTGCCTCCGCGCCTCGGAGCGCACTCAACGGGCAGGCGGTGCTCAGATGGCCGAAAGCCTCATCGTGGTGGGCCAAGGGGGTGTCGTAGATCTGGCTAACGCGATGATGCAACCTGGCTGTGTGCTGCTCGCGCGTGGACGAACCGATGATCGGAGTGGCGTGGAGGCGGGACCACCTCTCGTACCGGGTATCGCCGTCCACTGCTCTCTTTCGGGCCGCCCGCCCCATTCTGTTGAAGCGTTCGACCACGCGAAGACACTCCGAGACGTCGCCGACGACCAGGGTGACGTGCCATCCCAGCTCCACCACCGCATGTGCGGTCACGATGTCGCGAAGCGTACTCTTCCCCACCCCGGGGACACCGATCAGGTGTAGTAGCCCGTCGACGACCAGGTCCTCGGCCTGCTCGAAACGATCGTCCGAGTCGTTCAGGGTGAAGAGGTCCATGCGCTGGAAGCGGCTCTCCCAGTCATCGTGTCCCCGTCTGCCATCGGCCTTTTCCCGGACATCGAGTTCGGCCATCCTGCGCGCGGTGTTCTCCAGGAACTCCACCGGCTCGGAAAACGATGTTCTGGAAGGTGCTGCCTCCAGGTCGAACCCCGTCACCTCGATACGCGGTATGTCGTCGGGGAGTGTGACGTTCTCTGTTCCGATTCTAGGGCCGCGGAACCGGTGTTGACCGGGCCCCGCCAGTTTCAGAGGGTTCTTACGGAATGGAGGGGGCGAGAACAGAAGGGTGTCATAGACATCGCGCCGGTTCCCGGCGAGTGAAGGAAAGCGCCACTTCGCCGACTCTTTGAGACTCAGGTCGTATCCGCGTATGCGCTCGGGGAGTCGAAGGTAGCTCAGGAGCCCGGAAGACCAGATCTCCCGTCGATGCATGGGTTCGAGATGGTGGCGGGCGGTGCGCAGAAGACGCTCGCATTCGCCCGCGCCGTCTTCGGGGAGCCTTCCGGCGGCGCGGGCGAAGGGGTAGCCCCCGAAAAGAGTCCACCCGTCGATGGGGCGCAGCGCGAGCTCCGGCCCGGCCAGAGCCTCCACTCTCTCCAGTACCCGAAGTCCGAGTTCAATGGTGTAGTCCAGTCGGCCAGGGGGAGCCTGTCCTAGGAGTTCTCTGAACTCGGCGGCCTCAGGATCTTGCAGGGTACTTATGGCTTCGTCGAGGTGGGCACGCAGGTCGCGCATCGTTTCCTTCGTCGTCAGAGTTCGCGGTCGGGGGAAGGGACGCGAGGGTATTCGCGTTCGTATGCGCTGATTCGCGCGGGCGCCACGACGAATTCTCGAATGGGACGCACGACGTGGTGCAGATCACCACCATCCCGCCGTAGTACCGCCCCGACCTCGAGCTGCTCCCGGCTCGGACAAGAGGTGATCTCGCATACCCATGACCTATCTCGAGAAACCAGGAGAAGGCCGCAGTATCTGCAGACACCGGCCTCGCCGGCGGGATTGAAGTACTTGTCGTGGGCTGGGTTGTAGATACGGTTCAGGGGAAGGTCCTGGGCATGGATTCCTCCGATGGAATGCATCCTCTGCAGGGCGAACTCCCGCTCTGTCAGGACCGGGGCTTCGACGATGCTGCGCCGGAATTCCGCGAAACCTCCTTCGCGGCCGGACTCCTGATAGAGCCGGAGGACCTCACCCATGACCTGCTTCTCCAGCTCCCAATGGGGGGTGTTGGGGTCAACTCCGAGAGCGAGTCGCAGACAGAGGCGGGAGGGACGCAGGGGATCGGCCTCCAAGAGACGGTCGGTGATCTCCTCGAACGCCTCGGGGAGTTCGAGGAAGTTCCACTCGCTGACAGGCCGGTCCCGGCACCACGCCAGAAGCTCGGTAAGGCCACGGGGATAGCGCGGCCCCGATATGGCACGGAAGTCGGTGTTGGGATATCGGTAGGCCCCCAAGAGGCAGATTCGGTCCAGGGCCCATTGGGCGACTGGCGAGTACGGCGGGGCGAAGGGTTTGTTCCGTGGACGATCCGCGAGTTCGACCACGGCCTGGGCGACCATGCGGAGCACACCCAAGGCCGCCTGTTCGTTGTAGACGCCACCGACGAGGTCGTCCAGAGTCGTAGGCGTCTGGTCGTGAGTGGAAGGCCCGGTCACTGGTCCCTGGTTTCCTGGCTCAGGTCGGCCGAGGGACACCAACGGCGATAGGAGCAGCGACCGCAGACCTTCTTCCCCGGTGTGGGTGTGAACATGTCGTCCTCGTGCCAGCGGGCTGAGAGATCGTGGATCACCTCGCGGGCTCTGGCCTTGTCCGATGCAGAGTGAGGGTCGATGACTCTGAGGTCCGGCCCGTTCGGGGTAAGGGTTTCGAGCTCCACCGCGGATCCCTCACCCAAGGGGATCACCTTGTGGGAGAAGAACAGGACGGCCAAGGCCAACTGAGGATGGTTGGCCAGCAGCCAGCGACCACTGCCTGCGGAACCGGTCGAGCTGGTCTTGAGCTCGCGGTAGACCCATGAACCGTCGCGTTGGTAAAGCAGGTCGGCCTTGGCCAGCGCGAGGACGTCGGCTTCCCGATCGTGAGCCGTCAGGATCTGTTCCACACGGGCGCGTGTCGTGGGGGAGACGTCTCGGAAGGGGCAGACCTCGATGTGGCCCGCGAGCATTGCCGTCGCCTGCCGGGCTTCTTCTCCTTCGAGATCCCAGTCGCCGGCGGACCACGCGTCAGGATCCTTCGGGAGGTCGCCGACGGTACATGGCCGATGAGGGCTACGTGCGTGCAGTCGTTCCAGCCAGGCGTGGACGGCACGTCCCTGTCGGACGGCAACGGGGTTTTCAACGCTGTTCTCGGTGGGAAGTCGCAGGTCCCGGAAGTGCGCCTTGGCCGGGCAGTCCCTGAAGTACCGTCCGGAGGTGACCGACCAGGATCTCCGCGGTCGCGACCGGCTCGGACTAAGGAACAATCCATCGGCGTGCGGTAGTCGCTCACATTCCCGGATCATCTTGCATGAGAGACAGTCGGAGCCGGGTACGAGGGCATCCCCCCGGACAGCCGCGCGCAAAGCGCTCCTTCCCTCGGCGGCGTAGTATTCCTCGGCTTCAGCGACACCCCCCTCGAAGAGCGGGGCCGAGACCGAGGAATCAAGGCAGGAGACCTCGACGATTCGAACCCGCTGAGGAGGGCGGTCCACCATGGTGGGGGCCGCGTCGGTGCGGCGCATCGGAAATGGGACTCCGCCCCGGTACGGACGCGGGTTGGCGTCGAGCACATCGCGGTCGACGTTCGTTCCGGTGGCGAGAACGAAGGCCTCGACGGCGGTCTTGGCCCGGTCACGTCGACGCCTCTCGAGGGATCCCAGGACCGGGATACGCAGCTCTCGAATCGTCTCGTCGCCGTCGGAGAAGGTGTACCTGCGGCCCCAGGCACAGACCTCGTATGGCCGAATGAGGCCTGGAGCGTCCCCAGGAAGATACTGGCGCACCCAGGGGTCGAAGACCGGGGTTCTCTGTCGGCCGTCCTTGCGCTGATCCTCATCCAGGGCAGCCAGATACGCCCGTGCCGCGTGCAGGGTCCAGGTCAGTAGACCTTCGTGCAAGGGACGCACGAACTCCCCCAGGATGGGCTTGGGCCCGTCGCCGGGAGCAGGCAGGTGGGCGCACGCATTCTCGACAGACCAGCGTCGGTGCTCGACGAGGTCGAGAACCGCGGTGAGCGGACCGAAGGGCATGTCGGCAAGAGAGGGGTATTTTCTGCTCTCTGTCCGTTTTATGGAATAATCTGACTTGACGCGCACATGTGTAGGGCAACTACCCTTCATGGCGCTTGCTGACCCACTGAAGACTCTTATGGACATATCGTCATCGCCTGTAACTTTCGGCGTGTTGGGCAAGGTTCCTCCCGTTGGGGGATTATGGCACGCTGGATCCAAGTTCGGAAATGATTTCGCGATTCCCTCGGCTTGCCCTAGTCTGCGGTCGTCGAAGGTGTGTCGGCCACGGACGGAGGATGTCGTGGAGATCGGAGACCGGACGGCCAGCCGGCGGTACACGCTCGTGCGTGAGATCGGGCTGGGCGGTATGGCCGAGGTCTGGCAGGCGAGGGATGAAGTATTCGGCCGGAATGTCGCGGTGAAGTTCCTTGTCGAGGAGGAGAAGTTCCTCAGAAAGTCCCAGAGCGGGGGGTGGAGTTATGAGGACATAGAACAAAGATTTATGAGGGAGGCGCGGATCATGTCCCGGCTCGACCATGCCGGGATTCCCGCGGTCTTCGACTGGTGCGTGGAGCAGCCTGATAAGGCGCTGGGCCGTCGTTATATAGTGATGCAGTACATCGAAGGGAAGACCCTCGCGGAACTCTTAGATGAGCATCACTCTCTTGCAGTGGAGGAGACGGCCTGCCTGGCGGCGCAGATCTGCTCCGTTCTTGCTGTCGCTCACGCCGAAAGGCTTATCCACCGGGATCTCAAGCCCGGCAACCTCATGGTCGATCACGCAGGCCTCGTGAAGGTGCTCGACTTCGGCATCGCGATTCTGACCGACCCTGACGCGACCAGGATGACGAAGAGTTCCCAGGGCAGCCCGGGCACCACTGGATACATGGCTCCAGAGGTCCGTACCAAGGCCAGCCAGGGGGAGGAGACATCCGATCTCTACGCGTTGGGCTGTGTGATGTATGAAGCCTTGGGCGGCGCCGTATTCACGGGGACGACTGATCAGGTGACCGCGGCGCATCTGACAGAGATCCCCGAACCGCTCCGAGTGAGGAATCCAGTGGTTCCGCGGAAACTCGGTGATCTGGTGGATCAGATGCTGCTCAAGAAACCCGCAGAACGCCCTCGCGATGTCTGGGAGGTGTACGACCGGCTGAGAGATCTCCTCCCGGTCCGGGGTCAGGGGTTCAAGGGGCGGGAGGCGTTCGACCTCACTCGGCCGTTCGTGGATCCGTGGCGTCCGGTCCCCCGCGTTGACGGCAGGGTAGGGGCATCCAGGGTTCCGCCGATCACCATTGCGGAGCCGGAACTCACCAATGCCTCTGCTGTCGCGAGGCTGCGGGAAGTTGAGGCGCTGTGGGAGGCCGGCCGTAGGACGGAGGCGCTCGCCGGCGCCGAGCGTCTTGTCCGCGAGGCCAGAGAACACTTGGGCGATGGGAACAGGACAGCACTCAAGGTGTCTGTCGCGTACGACAGGATGCGCCGGAGCGTGGAGGATTCCTGAGGTCACAGCCGAGGCCGTGAGCCGTATCGTCCGTGGAGCGGGCGAAGAGGATCTGATGGCATCCTGCGGTCCGTCAGGTGAGTCATGCATCGGGCATGAAAGGCGGGTGGACGATCGTCCACCCGCCTGGATCAGGTGGTCTTCGGAGGCTTCTTCGGGTTGGTGGGACGACGCTCGGGCATCTTCTCGCTTTCATTTTCATTTGGGTCCAACACGAATGTCATCGGCGGTGGAGTCCGGACATCCAGGTGCCGATGACGAACATACGCCATTCTTTCATACCCGCGCGACATTTTTTTGGTCGTGGCTAGAAGGTGTCGGATCCGTCCGGGTGCGTACCGACCTCGAAGGGAAGGCCGGTCATCTTTTTCCGGATCCTGTCCGCGCTTGCAGGTTCGATCTCGTCCAGAATGGCGATGGCGTCGACCCATGACGCGCGGGCGCCATCTGCATCGCCGGCGGCCATACAGGTGTCGCCCATGCTGGCCAGTGTGCGAGCCTCATTCGGGCGGTGGCCTATGCGGCGATATGTGTCGAGACAGAGTTCGAAGTACTCGATGGCTGTCGGGTGGTTACCGATCCTGTGGTGGATACACGCGATGCTGTCGAGGTCGGCCGCCTCGTTGTTCTCGTCTTGATGGGCACGATGGATCTCCCGTGCCTGGTGGCAGTAACGGAGTCCCGTTGAGGTATCGCCGATCTCAGCGAGACTCCATCCCAGACCGTTAAGGGCATCGCCCACGCTGCTCCGGTCGCCGATCTTCCGGAAACCCTGGAGTGCCTTGCGATACGCTGGGACGGCAAGTTCATGCCTGTTGGCGTAGGAGTGCGTTACGGCGAGAACGTAATGGCTTTCGATGGCGGAACGCAGGTCCGGTTCCGGCACCAAAACCGCCAGCGCCTGTTCGGCGTACTCCGCTGACGCTTCATGGAAGCCTATCCGACGTAAGGTGATGGCCAGCTGCCGTAGCAAGTGGGCCTGTATGCCGGGGTTCGGGGATGGCGGACGGGCATGGACGACCCGCTTGAGCATGTCGGCACAGTCGATCGACCGGCCCTGCCACCATAGGTGCTCGGTGAGCGCGTCCGCGATGTCGCGAGCTTCATCGACCTGTCCTCTGGTGGTGGCGTGGGTGACGGTCTCCAAGAGCGTGTCGACATCGGGACCGGACCATCGTCTTGTACCGGATGCTTCTCTCGCCAGCTTGGCATAGTGCCGAATCAGTCTTTCGTTGCCCTTGTCGCTGGCGCAACGGAGGTTTTCCGTGTGATTGCAGATTGATGTTGCAAAGTCGCGGAACAGGTCATGCATCTGGAATCGTCCGTCTGCACGCTTTCGCAGTAGGTGAGCGTCATGCAGGCGGCGTAGTCGTCTACCTGCGGTGTCCGTCCCGAGCAGAGCCCCGGCCGCGCTGCTTTCGAGATACCGGACAGGAGCGGCGCCGAAAAGTACGAAGGCTTCCTGGAGTTCGGGTGTGAGCTTTTCGTACGTCCAGGAGAAGACGGTCCTGACACTGGAATAGGGTTCGTCGAGATCGAGGAGGTCGAGTCTTCCCTCGGCATCCGCTAGATCGGAGACGAACGAAGAAAGCGGATCATCGGGGGACCGGCGTATCTGGGCGGCCAGGATCGTGATCGCGAGAGGCATCCCGTCGCACACGCGCAGGAGGGCGTCCGTCGCATCAGGGAAGGCTGCGAGACGATTTGCACCGAGATGCGCCGTAAGGAGTTCACGCGCCTCGGCCTCAGAGAGCGGGTTCAATTGGATGTGGGTGACTCCTCTCCGTCTCAAGAGCGTACTCAGGGGTCGGCGGCTCGTGATTATGGTGGCCGTGCCTTCGCCTCGGGGGATGAGGGGGAGGACGGAGTCACTGTCAGGAACGTTGTCCAGGACGATGACGAATCTACCGCTCTCGACGATGTCAAGATAGCGGAACCGGCGGGCCTCTTTGGTTTCGCCAGACGTATCCTGATTTTCACCGAGCTGATCCAGAAGCCTCGTCACGGCATCGTCGGTGGACATGGGGTTTCCGGGAGCGAACCCCTGCATATCGACCATCAACTGTCCGTCGGGGAAGGCCTTTGTGCCTGCGTATGCGTATTCGATCGCCAAACATGTTTTTCCGACTCCAGGGCTGCCGGTGATGAGCACGTTATTGTGAAGTCGCTCGAGATCGATGTGAGGGTGTTGTTCACTCTTCACATAAGGACTCTCGTTGGCGGGAAGACGGTTTCGGGATGAATTTGGTATTTTGGGTCGAATTACTTCTATGCCTGTTTTATCGCACCTTCTCAAGGCCTCGATCATCTGGCGTGGAGTAAGGGTCCTGGCCAATTGTTCGAACTCTGAGCTGCTGAGCCAATCAGGGGAGCGGAGAACTCGGTAGCCTTCGTGGCTTCCGGACAGCCAGGCGATATTCCTCACGCCTCTCATGCGCTGGCGGACCATGGACTCCACCGTGGCCCATGCCGTCTCGGTGAGGAGGCATGGAAGCCCCAGGGCATCCAGGCAGACGCGTACGGGACTGCTTGGCGTCATGACGTGGGTGCTCCGGCGCTCGGGTAGATCTGTGACCAGGCGCAATGAGCTCAGGAAGTCCCGGATTATGTCCTCAAGGATCGTCAGAGCACCATCGGCCTCGATCCGGATGAGTAGGTCGTCGGGCAGCCGGAAATCACCACGGTTCCTGTGTTCTTCGAGCGTCAATTTTGCGATGTCCGTGACAACCTTCATCGCAGATTTCTCCTGGGAGACGTTGGATGCCGGTTTGGTTCCAAAGAACTCCGTCGCTTGTCTTAGTTGTTTGACGCTTTGTCCAAGCATTTCGGAATTGGTGTACACGACGCAGTGACAAGTTCTCTCAAGGAGAAGCCACGTCGCGAATAAATGAAGTATTCCGCCTTTGGTCAGAAAGTCTTTGAAGTGCCATTTTTCTCCGGTGATATCCCTGTGTTTTACCGAATAAATATCGACCTGATCGCCTTGTATGGTGACAAAATCCTCGTGCCATTCGCAGATGAGTGACCATTCCTGTGTTGGAGTGTCTTTCTGTGGATTTTTTAGATATGCACCGAGGAGCTCAAAGCTCCGGTAGGTCGTTGCCCATGCCTGCCAATAATAACGATCTAGGGTTGATCGACCGCTGTCCTCTCTTGGGAATGTCGTGGTTAGGATTTGAGGGGCGGTGGGGTTGTTCGTCATTAATTGGACCTAGTATCGGGATTATGAATTAAATGATGAATGAGTGTTTTGTGCTCGTTCGGTCGGATTTAGGGTGAAGGTGGAGTCCGGCGCGGGCCGAATCGTTCTGCTCGGGTCTTCGTGGGCAGGGTGGGATGTTGCCCGCTTCTGTGGCCGCTTCGCTGTGCTGTCACGCTTCATGAGAATAGTGGTGTTGGCTGACAATCTTGATGTTGTTGGAACGACTGGTCGGAAGTCGCATTGTCCTGTGGCATGGAATCGTGTGAGGTCACCTTCGTGTAGCGATCTGTGGTGGCAGATGGTGCGGTCTCAGAGGCTGTCGTCGACTGGGTGGCTGTGGGGACTCCCGTTTGAGGGTGTCGACCGAATTTCGGAACACGCTTTCTTGCTGTTGCACGGAGTAACAGCGACCGCCAGGGGTGATGCCCAAAGGGTATAGATGGATGCCCAATGGGGCATTGACCTGCATCGTCGTGCCGGATTAGGTTCCTCACAGGTTTCACTGCGGTTTCGGTGCGGATGTCCCGGTGGTGGTCTCACGGCGGGTGGGCCCGGCCGGAGGGGAACGATCGCCGTCGACCCGCCCGCCGTGCGTGCCACGCCCGTCCGACCAGGAGCAGATCCACGATGAGTACCGACAGCACCTCCGCCGCGTCCCCTGTTGCAGCCGCCGGTCCGGCCACTCTCGACCGGATCGCCTCCGTCCGGATCTCCTCGGTCATCCTGCCGCTCGCCGTGCCCATCAGCGACGCCAAGGTCCTCACGGGGCGGCAGCGGCCGATGACCGAGGTCGCGATGCTCTTCGCCGAGATCACCACGGAATCCGGCCACGAGGGCGTCGGGTTCGGCTACTCCAAGCGCGCCGGCGGGCCCGGCCAGTTCGCGCACGCCAAGGAGATCGCACCGGTCCTGATCGGCGAGGACCCCAGCGACATCGCCAAGATCTGGGACAAGCTCGTGTGGGCCGGGGCCTCCGTCGGGCGCAGCGGGCTGTCGGTGCAGGCCATCGCCGCCTTCGATATCGCGCTGTGGGACCTCAAGGCCAAGCGTGCGGGGCTGCCCCTGGCCAAGCTGCTCGGCGCGCACCGCGACTCCGTACGCACGTACAACACCTCCGGGGGCTTCCTGCACGCCCCGATCGAGGAGGTCCTGGAGAAGTCGAGCGCCGCCGTGGCCGCGGGGATCGGCGGGATCAAGATCAAGGTCGGCCAGCCCGACAGCGCCGCCGACCTCGCCCGCGTCGCGGCGGTGCGCGAGCACCTCGGCGCCGGCGTGCCCTTGATGGTCGACGCCAACCAGCAGTGGGACCGCGCCACCGCGCGCCGGATGTGCCGGGCGCTGGACGGCTACGACCTCGTCTGGATCGAGGAGCCCCTCGACGCCTACGACGCCGAGGGCCACGCGATGCTCGCCGCGACGTTCGACACCCCCATCGCAACGGGCGAGATGCTCACGAGCGTCGCCGAGCACGCCGAGCTGATCCGGCTGCGCGGCGCCGACATCGTCCAGCCCGATGCTCCGCGCATCGGCGGGATCACCCCGTTTCTCAAGGTCATGGGGCTGGCCGACCACGCCGGCCTCAGCCTGGCCCCGCACTTCGCCATGGAGATCCACGTCCATCTGGCCGCGGCCTACGCGCGCGAGCCCTGGGTCGAGCACTTCGAATGGCTCGACCCGCTGTTCGACGAGCACCTGGAGATCTCGGGCGGGCGCATGCACGTCTCCGACCGGCCCGGCCTCGGCGTCACCATCAGTGAGCAGGCCCGCGCCTGGACCGTGGCCACGGCGAATATCGTCGGCTGAGTCCGGACCCGGCCTGGCCCCGGAGTCGGCCTGACCTCGGCCCCGCTCTCGACCCGGCCTCGGCCCGGATCCCGGTTCCCGCACCGTCCCGCTCCGGCACCGTACCGGCCGGGGCGCTGCCGGGGCGGCAGCGGCGGTCGGGACGGCCGGGCCGTTCCGACCGGGTACCCCGCCGCGTCCGGCCCCATCTCGCCGGTGGGGTAGCGTCGGGGGACGTGAGCCATGCGATCACCGCCGACACCACCCGCATCTGGTACGACACCCTCGGCGACGGCGATCCGCTGCTGCTGCTCAGCGGGCAGTCCCTGGACCACCGCATGTGGGCCGGCGTCGACACCGCCTTCGCCCGCCACCACCGGGTCATCCTCCTCGACACCCGCGGTACCGGCGGCAGCGACACCCCCGAGCCGCCCGACGGTGCCGCCGGCTACACCACCCGCCTGTTCGCCCACGACGCCCTCGCGGTCCTCGACACCCTCGGCGTCGCCCGCGCCCACGTCTACGGCTTCTCCATGGGCGGCCGGGTCGCCCAGGTCCTCGCCGCGGTGGCACCGGAGCGGGTCGGCGCGTTGGTGCTCGGCTCGACCGGCCCCGGAGGCGCGCTCGAAGCCGCCCGGCCGCCCGAGGCCACCCGCGCCCTGCGCCGGGCGGCCTCGCCCGAGGGCCGCGCCGCCATCGCCGACCTCTTCTTCACCCCCGCCTGGGGCGGCGCCCACCCCGGCGCCGTGGAGTCGGTCCTGCCCGCCAACACGCGCCACTCCCAGCGGCTGCACTATGCCGCGAGCAGCGGCCACGACGCCGCGGACCTGCTCGGCGCGATCCAGGCGCCCACCCTGGTCCTGCACGGCGGCGACGACATCCTCACCCCGGCCGCCAACGCCCACATACTGGCGGCGCGCATCCCGGGTGCGCGGGCGCACATCCTGCCCGGCGCCCGGCACGGCTACCCGCACGAGGCCCGTCCCGCGGCCGACGACGCCGTCCTGGACTTCCTCGCCGCCCACCCCCTGACCGGGGCGCCGCCCGCGGTCCCGGGTGCGGTCAGCCCTTGATGCCGGTCTCGGTCGCGCCCTGGACGATGTGGCGCTGGAAGAACAGGAACACCAGCACCAGCGGCGCCACCGACACCGCCGCTGCGGCGAACAGCTCCTGGAGGTCGATCGTCTGCGCGGTGATGTAGGTCGACAGCACCACCTGCACGGTCCACGCCTGCGCGTCCTGCGCGATGACCAGCGGCCACAGGAATGAGTTCCAGCTCCCGATGAAGGTGATCACCGCGATGGCCGCGAAGAACGGCAGCGAGTTGGGCACCACGATGCGCCAGAACGTCCCCCAGTAGCCCAGGCCGTCGACCCGGGCCGCGTCCTCCAGTTCGCGCGGGAAGCCCAGGAAGAACTGGCGGAACAGGAACGCGGTGAAGCCGCTGAACAGCATGGGCACCACCAGGCCGCGAAGGCTGCTCACCCAGCCCAGAGAGGACACCATGACGAAGGTCGGCACGAAGGTCACCGCCGCCGGGATCATCAGGACCACCACGACCGCGTAGAACACGGTGTCGGCGTAGCGGTAGGGGACGCGCGCCAGGGCGTAGCCGGCCGGGGCGCATACCAGGAGCTGGCCGGCGGTCTGCAGCACGGCGACCACCGCCGAGTTCCACAGGCCCACGGCCATCAGCGATCCGGGGCCGAACAGCTCGGCGATGTTGCCCCATTGCAGCGTCGACGGCAGCAGCGTCCACTCCGGCGAGGTGATCTCCTCGGGCGTCGACAGCCCGTTGCGTGCGATCAGGTAGTAGGGCAGCAGGAACAGGGCAGCGACGGCGACCAGCACCGTGTAGAGCAGTACCGCCGCCACCAGGGCGCGGGTGCGGTGGGGGCCCGGCCGCCGGGCGCCTGTGCCGGGGGAGGGGCGCCCGGCGGGGGAGGGGCGGTCCGCTGCCGTGGGGGCGGGGGTGGTCGCGCTCACGTGTGGTTCCGTCCGAATCCGAGGAGCCGCCCCTGTGTCAGGGTGACGATCGCGATGAGCAGGGCGAGGATCACCGCGCCGGCGCTGCCGTGGCCGAAGTCCTGGCCCGATCCCAGCGCCGTGTAGTAGAGGTACACCAGCGGGGGACGGGCGTAGGGCGGGTAGGCGCCGTCGTTGCCGAGCACGTTGTAGAACTCGTCGAACGCCTGGTAGGCCGCGATCAGGTTGAGCAGCAGCACCGCCGCCGATGTGGCGCGCAGCTGCGGCAGGGTGATGTGGCGCAGCGTGGTCCAGCCCCGCCGGGCGCCGTCGACGAACGCCGCCTCGTAGAGCGTGACCGGGATCCGCTGGAGCCCGGCCAGGAAGATGAGCATGTAGAAGCCCACCTGGAGCCACAGCCGCAGGGTCACCAGCACCAGCCAGTACCAGGGCGGATCGGTGACCGCCAGCCATGCCACGTTGTCCAGGCCGAACCAGCCCAGCACGGTGTTGGCCAGCCCGAACCGCACTCCGTTGAAGATCGACAGCTTCCAGATCAGCGCGGCGACGACGTAGGAGCAGGCGGCGGGCAGGAAGTACACGGACCGCAGGAGCGGCTGCGCCCAGCGCGCCTGGTTCACCAGCAGCGCCAGGCCCAGCGAGCACACGAAGGTGGTGGGCACGATGAACAGCGCGAACAGGGTGAAGGTGAGCAGGCTGTCGAGGAACGCCGGCGAGGTCAGCATGTCGGCGTAGTTGCGCAGCCCGACGAACTCGGTCGGCGTGACGGTGTTGCGCGCCTCGAAGAAGCTCAGGTACACGCTCCACAGGATCGGGATGTAGCCGAACACCGCCAGCCCGATGACGAACGGCCCGGCCAGGATCCAGAACGCCCAGGCGGGCCGGTCCAGGAGTGCTCCCGGCCGGCGCCGGGTCGTCGTCGGCGCGCCCATGTCCCCCTCGTTCCCCCGCGGCCGGCCGGCCGGCGCCCGCCTCCGCCCCGGCCGCACCGCCCGCGCGGCGGGACCGGCCGCCGCCCGTGTCAGCCGAACAGCGTATCGAGTTCGCCCTGCACCGTCTCCGCCGCCGCCTTCAGTTCCGTTTCGGCGTCGGCCCCGCCGCGCACGATGTTGGACAGCGCGTCCTTGTAGGTGCTGTCCATCGCGGGGGTCCACTCGGGCGGGTTGCTGGGGCGGCCGAGCTCTTCGACGTAGCGCACCACGTCGGCGGCGGGGCCGGCGGACAGCTGCTCGGCGCCCTCGGCGATGTTCGCGCGCGGCGGGATGTGGAATCCGTATCCGAGGTTGAAGTCCTCCTGGTAGGCGGTCTGCCCGATCCACAGCCACCGGACGTACTCCTTGGCGAGGTCCTTCTGCGCTCCGCCCGCGTACACCATGGCGCCGAACGCCCCGACCGGCACGGAGTCGGCGCCGCCGTCGTCGAGCCGGGGCCAGGGCAGGACCCCGTAGTCGTCGCCGAACTCCGCCTCGATCTGCGGCAGCGCCCACAGGCCGGTCCACTGCATGGCGGTCAGTCCCTGGAGGAGCGCCGAAGGGTCGGACCAGTCGGTGGGGGCGCCGAGCAGCAGCGCGTCGCTCTCGAAGAGGTCGTGGAGCCGGGTGAGGACGCCGGCCGCCGCGGGGTCGTCGAACCCGGCGCGGTGCTCCTCGGTGACGTAGTGGAGGCCGACCGACCACAGCCACACCGGGCCCAGGACGTCGGTGCCGCCGTTGTTGCCGAGGAAGAGCCCCTTGCGGTCGCCGTCGGTGAGCTCCCGTGCGGCGTCGGCGAGCGCGTCGAAGGTGGTGGGCGGCTCCACCCCGGCGTCGTCGAGCAGGCTCCTGCGGTAGACGAGGATCTGGGTGTCGACCGCCTGCGGGATGCCGTAGACCGACCCCTCGAAGGTGTGCGAGGCCAGTGAGGCGGCGGAGAAGTCGTCGCGGACGTCGGCGATGATGTCGTCGAGGGGTTCCAGGTGGCCGGCCCGGACCAGGTCGGCCTTTGTCTGGTATTCGAAGACGTCGGGCGGGGAGCTGCCCTGGAGCGCCGACAGCAGCTTGGTGTCGTAGTTGCCGGGCGTCCACTGGACGTCGATCTCGGCGCCGTCGAAGGCGGCGGCGTAGCGCCGCACGGCCTCCTCCACCCCGTCCTCGCCGTACTGGTGGTACCAGTGGGCGAGGGTGCCGTCGGTACCGCCGCGGCCCGTGTCGGAGCCGCACGCCGCGGCCAGCAGGCCGGCCCCGGTGAGCCCCGACGCCTGGAGGAATCGCCGCCGCGAGAGCGGGGACCTTCCGCGTGCCGACATGATCCAGCGCCCCCTTCGGTGCCGACCTGCACCCGCCCGCACGCGGACGTCCCGCCGCCGGGGGCGGGACGGCCGCGCTATTTCCTACGAAAAAAGTATGGTTTCAGCGCGGGCCGCGTTCGTCAAGGCGGACCGGCTGGACAGCCGGGGGTGCCGTCCGCATTATCGGGGGAGGCGCGAGCAGTCACATCCGGTACCGCTGTCCCCTCTGGAGGGGTGGGCCCGTGAAATTCAGCTACGCCATGCTCCCCGACCATCCCGTCACGGAGTCGCTGGACTCCATCCGGCTCGCCGACGAGCTGGGCTTCCACGCGTGCTACGCCGCCGACGAGACCTGGCACAAGGACCTGTGGCTCCTCTTCGCCGCGGCCGCCGCGCGGACGAGCCGGATCCGCCTGGGCCCCAGCGTCTCCCCGGTGACCCTGCGGGAGCCGACCCTGATCGCCCAGGCGCTCGCCACGCTCGACGAACTGTCCGGTGGACGTGCCGAGGGCGTGCTGTCCAGCGGGAACTTCGGGCTGCTGGCGCAGTACGGGATCGACTCGGCCCGCATACGTCCGCTGTCCCGGGTCAAGGAGGCGCTGCACGTGGTGCGCACCCTGCTGGACGAGGGCGCCATCTCCTACGACGGCGAGTTCTTCACCTACAACGGGCTGTTCACCTTCGCCCGCCCCGTCCAGGGGCGGGTGCCGGTCAAGCTCGGGGCGATGCGCGGGCCGAAGTCCTTCGAAGCGGCGGGTGAGCTGTCCGACGGCTGCCACCACGCGCTGAGCTACAGCCGCGGGGCCTACGACTACGCGGTGCACCACATCCGGGCCGGTGCGGAGCGCGCCGGCCGGGACTGGCGGACGCTCGACATCGGGGCGTGGGTCGTGTTCGCGACCGGGCCCGACTCCGCGGCCGCCAAGGAGGCGGCGCGCAGCATGGTCGGTATCTACGCCTCGTCGATGCCCGCGGAGCAGCTGCGCCGCAACGGCGTGGACCCCGACGAGCTCACGCCGGTGATCGACGCCATCGCCGCCGGCGATCTGGCCCGCGGGATCGAGCTGACCGGCCCGGACGTCGCCGAGCGCCTCTCGATCGCGGGTACCCCCGAGGAGTGCCTGGAGAAGATCCAGCGGGAGATCGCCCCCACCGGCGTCAACCACGTCATCTGCGCGATCACCGACCGCACGCTCGTCAGGGCCTTCACCGGCCGCGACCTCGCCGATGCCGCCGACGTCGACACCCAGCTGCGCCTCATCCACGACCGGATCATGCCGGCGTTCGCCTGACGGCCGCGGCGGTCGGGAGCGGTGCGCGGCGCCCCGGCCGGAACCCGGCCGGGGCGCCCGGATCCGGGGCCCGGGCCCGTCCTGCCGCCGCCGCGCCGCAACGGCGTCCCCGACCTGGCCCGGCCCGGTTTTGCCGATGACTTACCGATCGGTTAGATTAATAACCGACCGGTAAGGAGCCGCATGTCCCCTTCGAACACCCCCGCGCGCGGGCGCCGTCGCCGCCGCGTTCTGACGGTCCTCGGCGCGGTGGCCGCCGTCCTCGTCGTGGCCGGCCTCGCCGGCCGCGACGCGGCGCCGGTCGGGCACTTCACCTCCGCGCAGGCCAAGGACGCGTTCGCCGAGTCCTACGACCGGGCGATGGCCGACCTGCCCGAACCCGACGAGACGCTCGATGTCCGCACCGGCTACGGCATCGTGCGGGTCTACCGGTTCGACGGCCCCGCGGACGGAGCCCCCCTGGTCCTGCTCCCGGGGCGCGCCTCCGCGTCGCCCGTGTGGGCCGACAACCTGCCCACACTGCTCCAGGCGCGCGACGTCTACACGATCGACCTGCTCGGCGAGCCCGGCATGAGCGTGCAGGACCGCCCGATCCAGACCGACGCCGACCAGGCCGCGTGGCTGAACGAGACCCTCCGGGCCCTCCCCGAGGACCGGGTGCACCTGCTGGGGCTGTCCATCGGCGGATGGACCGCCGCGAACCTCGCGACGCGCGAGCCCGAGAAGCTGGCCAGCGTGACCCTGGTCGACCCGGTGTTCGTGTTCGACGACATGCCGCTCGAAGCCATCGTCCGGTCGATCCCCGCCTCGATCCGCTGGCTGCCGCGGAGCTGGCGCGACGGCTTCAACTCCTGGACGGCCGGGGGAGCGCCCGTCGAGGACGTGCCCGTGGCCGATATGATCGAGGCGGGCATGAACACCTACGCCATGCGGCTTCCCCAGCCCGCCCGGGTCCCCGAACAGCGGCTCCGCGAACTGGAACCGCCGGCGCTCGTGTTCATCGCGGGTGAGTCCGTCATGCACGACCCCCAGGTGTCGGTCGCGACCGCGCGGCGCGTGCTGCCGGAGGGGTCGTCGGTCGAGCTCTACCCCGATGCGTCGCACGCGATCAACGGCGAGTACCCCGACGAGATCGCCGCCGACCTCACCGCCTTTCTCGATTCCGTGGAGTGAGAGGACGCGCCTTGCCCGGACCTCGCGATGCCCCGGCCAGACGGCCCAGCATCACCGAGCGCGCCCGCCGCGAGCAGCTGATCGGCCTGACCATCGCGCTCGTCGCCGAGCACGGCTACGCCGCGACCTCCCTGTCCCGCATCGCCGACGCCGCCTCGATCTCCAAGGCCGCCGTCCTCTACCACTTCTCGTCCAAGAACGCGGTGATCGAGGCGGCCTACCGGTCGGTCGTGCACCGGCTCGGCGAGTACGTCGCACCGCGCGTCGCGGCCGCGGCCACCCCCGGCGCCGCGGTCGAGGCCTACGCCGCGGCGGTGGTCGGCTACATGGCCGAGCACCCCGACCACGTCCGCGTCATCACCGAGGCGCTGGGAGCACCCGGCGCGACCGGGATCGAGGACTCTCCGGCGTCGTCCTCGCGGTGGGGGTTCCTCGCGTCGCTCATCGAACGCGCACAGGCCGCCGGCGAGTTCCGCGGGTCGGCCGACGCGCGCACCCAGGCCATCATGGTCAACGGCGCGATCGACGCCGTGGTGGCCGAGTCGATGCGGGACGACGGCTACGACCTCCACGCGGCAGCGGACGCCGTCATCGACCTGGTCCGCCGGACCGCCCGCGACTGAGCGCGGCCACCGGTCCGCACCCGGCGCCGCACCCGGCGCCGCGACCTGAGGTACCGGCGGGTGCCGCGTCGGCCGCCGCCGGGAGAGCACCCGCGGAGCGGACGGCGGCGACTCGGGCGGGTCCCGAGCGGGCGGCTGTGTGAGAGCGCTCTCGGGCGGACGAGGATGACCGGGGCGCACGGTCAGGCGCGACGGCGCCGTCGCCTACCCCCGGGTGCGGCGGTGCACCGCGGGCCGGGGGCGGGGCGGTGGCATCCTGAGGGGATGGACCGGGTCGACGTGCGCCTGCGATTCGCCGCCGAGCTGCGCTTCCTCCTACCGGCCCGGCGCAGGCGCGCCGAGGTGGCGGTCGCCCATGACGGGACGTCCACGCTCGGGCACCTCGTCGAGTCGGCCGGCGTTCCGCTGCCGGAGGTCGGCCGCCTCGACGTCGGCGGCCGGACGGTCGGACCGGCGTACCGGCCGCATCCAGGGGAGGCCGTGGAGGTGTCCGCGGTCGAGCGGCCCCAGCAGGTCCCCTATACCCCGCTGCGGTTCCTCCTCGACGTGCACCTGGGGACGCTGGCCCGCCGGCTGCGGCTGCTGGGCGTGGACACCGCGTACCACAACGACCGCGACGACGACGCGCTGGTCGCCGAGGCCAACGCGGACCGGCGGGTGCTGCTGACCCAGGACCGCGGGCTGCTGCACCGCAGGTCCCTGAGGGCCGGCGCGTACGTGCGGGGATCCCGCCCGGACGACCAGATACGCGACGTCATCGAGCGCTTCGCCCCGCCGCTGGCCCCCTGGACACGGTGCACCGCGTGCAACGGACCCGTCGTCGCGGTGGGCAAGGACGCGATCGCCGACCGGCTCGAACCGGGCACCCGGGCGAGGTACGACACCTTCAAGATCTGCCGGAGTTGCGGGCGCCTGTACTGGCCGGGCGCCCATCACGAGCGGCTGGCCGGCATCGTCGCCGAGGCGCGGGAGATCGCCTCGGCCGCGGCACCGACCGACCCGGCGGCCCGGCCGCGTGCGGCGGACCGCCGCTGATCCGTGCGGCCCGCTTCGACATCGCCCTGCGGCGAGACCTCAATGCCTGCGGGCGCTCAGTTCACGCCCGTGAACAGCATGATGTTCGCCGCCACGTAGATCACCGCCGCCACCACCAGGCCGAGGACCATTACCCAGAACGCGGTCTTCTTCATGACCAGGCGCACGATCGCCCAGATACCGGAGATCAGCCAGACCACCCACGGCGAGAAGACCATCAGTCCGATGGCGACGTTGACGGCGCCACCGCACTCGCCCGCACACGCGGAGGTCGCCATGATCGAGAACGCGCCCCAAGCGCTCGCCCCAACGCACAGCACCGGCGCGAGGCAGATGAGGACGATCGTGACCACCCTGTCCGCAGTCGACCCTCCTCCGCGCTGCGGCGGCCGGTTCGGTGCGACGCCCGTTCGAGGACGGGGGTGGGGGGCGTCCGGGGGAACCCCCCAGGGGGATGATGCGGGCATATGCGTCATCTTGTCACACCAAGAGTGCTGTGACCCCACAGGTCCGCCGGGTTCGTCCGGCCGCGACGGCGCGGGGGCCCCACGCCAACGGACGCCCTTCTCGCCTCGGACCCGGCTGCGTCCCCCGCGTTCCACGGACGGCGCGCCGGGACGGGGGCGGCCGGATTCCGCGCCGGAAGTGCGCCCGTCGGGACCGGATACGGGAGACGTCGGCGCCCGTTCTTCTCACTTCGGTCCGGACCGGAAGGAAGGCTCCGATGACGCGGCTACGGTTGGCGGCGCGGACCGGTGCCGGGCCTTCCCCGGCCGGTCATGACCGGACACGATGTCGTCGAGGAGGACCTATGCGGCGCGGCGGAGAGCTGGCGGAGCGAGCGGTCACGGGATTCAACTCCTGTGTCCTGGCATGGCGGTCGTCCCCGCGGTGGGGGCCGGCGATCCGCCGCCGCCTCACCATCGTGACCTACACGGGCCGGAGGTCGGGAAAGACCTTCAGCACGCCCGTGGCCTTCCGGCAGAGGGGCGACACCGTCACGATCGGCGTCCGGATGCCCGACGCCAAGGCATGGTGGCGCAACTTCTCCGGCGACGGCGGTCCGATCTCGCTGGAATTGAGCGGCAGCCACCGCACCGGCCACGCCGTCTCCCGACGCGACGACAAAGGCCGGGTGACCGTCACCGTGCACCTCGACCGGCAGGCGGGGGACGGCACCGCGGCCACGCGGGGGTAGACGGCCGCGGGCGCCCCAAGAAGCGGGAACCACCCCGGGCGGGACACCCCGCCGGGGTGGCTAGCATGCCGCCATGGCGCTTCCGAGTCACCTCGACCGCTTCAACCGGCGGCACCCGTGGAGTCACAATGACCACTACGGACCCTGGGCCGCCGCCAGGGTGGCCGAGTCCGGAGCCCGCCACGTCCTCGACGTCGGGTGCGGCACCGGCAACCTCGCCGCCCTGCTCCGCCGCCGCACGGAGACCGTCACCGGGCTCGAACCCGATCCCGCGACCGCCGGCGCCGCCGCCGCCCGCTTCGCCGACGACCCCGCCGTCGCCGTCCACACCACCGGATTCGCCGGACGCGATCCGCGGCGGCGCTGGGACGCCATCACCCTCGTCGCCGTCCTGCACCACCTCCCGCTGGTGCCCACCCTGCGCGAGCTGCGCGACTGCCTCACCCCGGGCGGGCGCCTCGTGGTCGTCGGATGCTTCCGCGAGAGCGGCCCCGCGGACCTGCTCGCCGCGCTGCCGGCCATGGTGGCCAACCCGGTCATGGGCCTGGTCAAGCACCCGGCCCGCGCCGACGCCCCGCCCGTGAACATGACCGCGCCCACCGCCGATCCGCGGGAGTCCCTGGCCGAGATCAGGGCCGCGGCAGCACGGGAACTGCCCGGCGCCCGGATCCGGCGGCGCCTGTTCTGGCGGTACACACTCGTCTACGACGCCCCCGCCGCGGGCGACCGGGCCTGAGAGCACCCCGCCCGTCCGGGTGACCGCTCGGGCGCACGACCCCGGGCGGCCGGCGCGGCCGACCACCGGCGGCCACCGGCCACCAGCGCCCGCCCCCGCGCCGGGGCGGGTCCGCACGGCAGGCGGAGGCGCCCGGTTCACCGTGCGCGAGGGATCGGAGATCCCCGCACGGGCGGCGGCACCGCACCCGGAACACGCGATGGCAAGGAATCGGGCGCGCGTCGACAACACCGCACGGATGCCGGTCGCGATGATGGGCCGTGGGGAGGAGACGGCGGCCGACGAGCCGGAGGCGGACGGGCCTCCGCGCCCCGAGGGCGCCGCCCGCCCCGCCACACCATCCCCCACCGGAAGGGGCCGCCATGGCCACCCGACTGCGCCACAACATCCGACGTGCCACCGCCGCCCTGGTCATCGCCGCGGCCGGCGTGCTGGCGGCCGCACCGCCCGCGGCCGCCCACACCCTGGACGAGGCCGTCCGGTCCGGCGAGGGCTGCACGTGGGCCAGCGGGTCCTACACCACCCTGCACAGCACCCGGCTCACCTACGGCGCCGAGTACTACGGGACCGTCTACCTGCTCTGGCACGGCGGCCGCGGGGAGAACTGCGTGGTCACGCTGAAGGGCGGGGCGACCCACGGGGTGTCCGGCTACACCGAGGCGGTCCTGCGCGTCCAGGGCGGCCCCACTCGCGAAGAGGGGGAACGGTTCTCGCACTACGCGGCGGTGAACGTCGCCGCCCGCGGCGCCTGCGTCTCCTACGAGGGGACGATCGTGCACCCCACGACCCTGCGGCCGGTCTCCGGCGGGCGGCCGGGATGGGACAACTGCGGCTGACCCGCGAGCCGGAGCGCGCGTCCGCGCCGCCGAAGCCGAGCCGGGCTCCGGCGGGCACGGATCCGCGGGAGCGGCGGTAGCGCCGCTACTCCTCCTCGCGCGGCAGCCCCTGCGGGTTGATCTCGGAGGACTCCACGGCCTCGTTGCCCAGCGCCCACCGGTCCAGGACCTCTTGGTACTCGCCCGTCTCGATCGCGCTGTCGACGGCCGCCCCCAGCGCCTCCACCAGGCCGTTGTCCTTCCTGGTCATCGCTGCGATGTCGGCGCGGATGTCGCCGCCGCCCGAGATGGTGCCGACCGCGGTGGACTCGCCCGCGGTCTCCACGTGGTAGTTGACGCTGGGGGTGGGGCCGAGCCAGGCGTCCAGCCGGCCCGACCGCAGCGCGAGGTAGTAGTCGGCCGCGCTCTCGTAGTAGAGGATCTCGGTCGCCTCCAGGCCCGCCTCCTGGTTCTCCTCGTCCCACCGGAGCAGGATGTCCTCCTGGTTGGTGCCCGCGTCCACGCCGATCCGCAGCCCCGCGACGTCGGCGGGCTCGCTGATCTCCTCGATCTCGGAGCCTTCGGTGACCTCGAACGAGACGGTGTCGATCCGGTAGGTGGCGAAGTCGTAGAGGTCCTTGCGCTCCTCGGTCACGGTGACGTTGGAGATCGCGACGTCGGTCTGCCCGCTCTCGACCCCGAGGAAGAGGTTGTCCCAGGAGGTCGGGCGGGGGTCCAGCTCCAGGTCGAGCTTGTCGGCGACGATCTGGGCTATGTCGGTCTCGTGGCCGATCAGGGTCTCGTCGTCGTCGGCGTAGAAGTTGAGCGGCGGGGCGCCGCCGGTGGAGAAGCCGACCGTGAGCCGGCCGCTGTCGCGGATCTCGCCGGGTACCAGGCCGGCGATCTCGGGAACGGGCTCGGCGCGGATGCGGTCCTGCTCGGGGGAGGTGTTGAAGGCGGCGCCGGAGGCGTCGGCCTCCGTGTCGCCGCCCTCCTCTCCGGGCGAGCCGCAGGCGGTGAGGGCGAGCAGCAGGGCCGCCGCGGTGGCAAGGGGGGCGAAGGCACCGCGGTTCGCGGCGGTCGGTGTCGGTGTCGGTGGCATCGGGGGGTCTCCTTCGTCAAGGGGGTGCCGGGGCTCGGGGACGGTGGCGGGGGCGGCGGTCCGGGGGGAGGCGTACGCGGGCGGGTGTGTGCGGGGAGGGGCTCTCACAGGACCTTGGCCAGGAAGGCGGCCGTGCGCTCGTGGGAGGGGGTGTCCAGGACGCGGCTCGGCGTGCCCGACTCGACGATGCGCCCCTCGCTCATGAACACCACGGTGTCGGCGACCTCCCGCGCGAAGCCGATCTCGTGGGTGACGATGACCATCGTGGTGCCGCTGCGCGCGAGGTCGCCGATCACGTCCAGCACCTCGCCGACGAGCTCGGGGTCCAGGGCGCTGGTGGGCTCGTCGAACAGCAGCACCTTGGGGCGCAGCGCGAGCGCGCGGGCGATGGCGACCCGCTGCTGCTGGCCCCCGGACAGGCGCCGCGGGTACTCGCCGGCCTTGTCGGTCAGCCCGACGCGCTCCAGCAGCTCGGCCGCGTGCGCGCGGGCCTCCGCCGCCGGGCGCCGCTGGGTGGCGATCGGCGCCTCGGTGATGTTCTCCAGCACGGTGAGGTTGGGGAAGAGGTTGAACGTCTGGAACACGAAGCCGATGGTGCTGCGCTGGCGCAGGATGCGGCGCTCGGTGAGCTCGCGCAGGCCACGGCGGCCGTGCCGGTAGCCGATCAGCTCGCCGTCGACGCTCACCAGGCCGCGGTCGGCGCGCTCCAGGTGGTTGACGCAGCGCAGCAGCGTGCTCTTGCCCGATCCCGAAGGGCCGAGGACCGCGGTGACCTCCCCTTCGTTCACCGTCAGGTCGACGCCGTCGAGGACCTTCAGCGCCCCGTAGGACTTGTGCACGCCGCGCACGCGCACCATCGGCCGGGCGGCTCCGCGGGCGCTCACCGCCGCACCGCCCCGGCGCCGGCCGTGCGGGTCCGGCCGCCCAGCCGCGCACCGGCCCCGGCGGCGGCCGCGCGCAGCCGTTGCAGCGGCGTGGGCGGGAGGGTGCGCAGCGCGCCCTTGGCGTAGTACCGCTCCACGTAGAACTGGCCGGCGGAGAGGACCGTGGTCAGCACGATGTACCAGACGGTGGCGACCATGAGCATCGGGATGACGTCGCCCGTGCGGTTGTAGATCACTTGGACGCGGTAGAACAGCTCGCCCAGTGCCATCACGTACACCACCGATGTGCCCTTGAACAGGCCGATGACCTCGTTTCCCGCAGTGGGCATGATGGTGCGCATCGCCTGCGGCAGGATGATCCGGCGCACCTGGCGGCCCCAGGGGAGGCCCAGCGCGGCGGCCGCCTCGCGCTGGCCCTGGTCCACCGACAGGACCCCGGACCGCACGATCTCGGCGGAGTAGGCGGCCTGGTGCAGGCCGAGCCCGATCACCGCGGCGGCGAGCGGACTGACGAGGTCCATCGTGTCCACGGAGGCGAACGCGGGTCCGAAGGGGATGCCGAAGGAGATCTCGTCGTAGAGGATCGCCAGGTTGTACCAGAAGAGGAGCTGGACGATCAGCGGGATGGACCGGAACGCCCAGGTGTAGGTCCAGCTCACCGCGACCAGCAGTGGGCTGGACGACAGCCGCATCAGTGCCAGCACCACCCCGAGGCCGAAGCCCACGACGGTGCCGTAGAAGGTGAGCTGGACGGTGAGCCAGAGCGCGCTGAGGATCGATTCGGCGAACAGGTACTCGGCGACCGTGGGCCAGTCCCATGCCGGGTTGAAGACGAGCATGTGGGCGAACATGGCGACCAGGACCGCGACGACGGCGCCGGCCGCCCAGCGCCAGGGGTGCAGTGCGGGCCGGATGCGCAGGTGGGACAGGTCGTGCTCGTGGAGAGGCGGCGATGTCGGGGACACGGTCGTCGCGGCGCTCACCGTCCGGCCCCCGGTCGGGGACCGGGCGGGGCGCTCTCGGCCGCCGCGGCGGATGGCAGCTCCTTGGCGAAGGGGAGCGGCCCGATGGTGAGCGGGTCGGCGCGCACGTCGAACCGCGGGGTGAATCCGGCCGCCAGGTAGAGCGCGCGCGCCTCGGGCTGGCGCGGACCGGTGGTGAGGTGGATGCGCGTGTAGCCGGCATCGGATGCGCGGCGCTCCAGCTCGGCGAGTACCCGGCGGCCCAGCCCTCGCCTGCGGTGGGCCTGGTGCGTCCACATGCGCTTGACCTCGGCCGTCTCGGTGTCATGGCGCCGGAAGGCGCCGCCCGCGATGGGGGAGCCGCCGGCCAGCAGCAGGATCAGGGCGCCGTCGGGCGGGGCGAAGTCGGCGCCGGTGGCGCGGGCCATCTCGGCCGAGGAGTCGCCGTAGCGTGAGTCGTACTCGCGCCGGAGACCGTCCAGCAGCGGTAGGGCGAGGGGGTCGGACAGGGCCACGGCGCGGAATTCCGTGTCCGTCCGCTCATCGACGGTGTCCGGTGGTGCTGCCAACGGTGACCTCATCACAAGTGGGGGGCGGAGAGGCGGGCGGCAGCATAATATACTAAACCTACCTTTTTAGTATAGTTATCTTCCGGTCCTCACTGAGGCGGCTTCCGAACCCCGCACACGGCCGCGCGCCGCCGGCGATTCCGTCCCCTTCCAGAGCTACCGTTCCTGGAGACCGAAGGGGGCCGACATGGCGATCCGACGCCTGCTCGCGCAGATGACCGTCTCCGACCTCGAACGGGCGGTCGCGTGGTACACCCGGCTGTTCGGCCGCGGCTTCGACGCGCACCCCATGGCCGGGCTCGTCGAATGGCACCTCGCCGATACGTTCGGCGTCCAGGTGTGGGCGGAGCCCGGCCGCGCCGGGCAGTCCTGCATGGTGCTCGACGAACCCGATCTCGACGTGCGCGTCGCCGACCTCGAACGGGCCGGCATCGACAACGACGGCGCCCAGGACGCGACCTCGTCACGCATCCTGCTCGTCACCGACCCCGACGGCAACCGCGTCGTCTTCACCGGCCCCTTCACCTGACCCTGACCCGCCCGCGCGCCGGAACGGCGTCCGCCGCTCCGGCGGAGGCGATCCCCTCTCCCCCGGCCCGCGGAGCGCCCCAGGAGGCCGGGCCGGTCGGTCGGGCCGTGGCCCGGTGTCAGGCGGGGTCGGCGGGGGAGAGGCGGGATAGGGCGGCGGTGGTGAGGGCTTCGACGCCGGTGGAGAGGGTGGGTTCGATGGCCGGGGCGAAGAAGGGGGAGTGGTTGCCCGCCGGTTCGCCCTCGCCCTCGGGTGCCGGGTGCGGACCCGGGGCGGTTGCGCCCAGCCCCCAGAACACCAGCGGGGCTCCGGCGGCGGTGGCGAAGTGGCCCACGTCCTCGCTGCCGATCAGGCGGTCCATGGGGCCGACCCGGTCGGCGCCGAACCGCGCGGTGAAGGCGGCCGCCAAAGCATCCGCGGCGTCGGGGTCGTTCGTGGTGGAGGGGAACGTGCTGAGGGTGCGGTAGGCCGGCGGGCGCGGCGCGCCCGAGGCGGCGGCCTCGGCGTCGATGATCCGGCGCGCCGCCGCGACCACCCGGCGCAGCACCGCGTCGTCGAACGCGCGCGCGTTCAGGGTCAGGGACGCGTGGTCGGGGATGACGTTCTCCGCCAGCCCGGCACGCAGCCGCGACACGGTGAGCACCGCCTGCTCGTCGGGGGCCACCTCGCGGGCCACCACCCCCTGGAGGCGCACGACCGCCGAGGCCGCCATCAGCACCGGGTCGATCGCGCGCTCCGGCTGGGAGCCGTGCGCGCCGCGTCCCGGCAGCGTGACCTCGGTCGTCTCCGTGGCGCCCAGGACCAGCCCGGGGCGCAGCACCAGCCGCCCGGCCTCCAGCGGGAAGACGTGCTGGGCCAGCACGACGTCGGGCACCCCGAAGCGGTCGTAGAGGCCGTCGTCGAGCATCGCCCGCGCGCCGGCCCCGATCTCCTCCGCCGGCTGGAAGACCGCCAGCACGCTGCCCCGCCAGTGCCGCCGCCCGGCGGCCAGGAGCCCGGCCGCCCCCGCCAGGCAGGCCACGTGCATGTCGTGCCCGCAGGCGTGCATGAGCGGCGAGCGCCCTCCGTCGGGGTCGGGGGCGTCGGCCTCGCTCGCGTAGGGCAGCCCCGTGCGCTCGCGCAGCCGGAGCGCGTCCATGTCGGCGCGCAGCAGCACCGTGGGCCCCGGCCCGTTGCGCAGCACCCCGGCCACGCCCGTGCCGCCGATCCCGGTCACCGTCTCGAATCCCGCGGCGCGCAGCAGGTCGGCCGCGATCCCCGCCGTCCGCACCTCGCCGAACGCCGGCTCGGGGTGGGCGTGCAGGTCGCGGTAGAGCCGGGCGAGCCCGGCCGGATCCGGGCCGCCGGCGCCGTAGAGCGCCATGACGTCCCCCACCGCGGTCGGCTCGCGCCTCCCGTCGCGCATCCGCGCTGCTCCCTTCCCGTCCGTCCGCCCCGTTGGCGGGTCCTCACTCATGCGCTCGGGGCACGTGCGGGGAAGACGCGTCCATCGCCTCCCCCGGCGCCTTCCGGCCGACCTGCGCCGGAGCGCCCCTCACGGTGCCGGTGCCCTGTCGGCCCCCAACGGCCGCGGCAGCCCGCGCGGTCGCCGTCGGCCGTACGCCGGGGCGCGATAGGGCCGCCGAAACGGCCCCGCGCGGGATGCCGATCCGGCCCCGGATCGCCGGCCCCGAGCCGGGGCCGCTGACCAGGGCTCAGGCCGATTCCGGCCGACGGGCGGGCGTCTCCGCCCCCTGTCTTCCCGCTCACCCGGACGGTACCCCTACCGCCCGGGCGGTAGGGCGGTTCCGGTGCGGAACGAGGCGGGCGCCCCGCGCCCTTCCGGCGGCCACCGGACGGCACCCCTAGTGCCCCGTCGTACCGGTGCCGGATGCGCCGTCCGAGCCGTGCGGTCCGGCGGGTGCGGCGATCGCGGCGGCGTCCGCCTCCACTGCCGCGACGGCCTCCAGCAGGGTGTCCCGGGCCGCCCGCATCTGCGCGGCGGAGGCCGGCGCGGAGGGGAACCCGTCGGGAAGGAGGGCCAGCGCGCCCGTCAGGACGGCCACCCGGCGGGCGTGGCGCCGCGGGGCCGGCAGCCGGAAGAGGGCCGCGGCCAGCCGGTCGGCGGTGGCCTCGTCGCACAGCCCGATCCACCGGGCCCGCTCGGGGCCGAAGCCGCCGCCCTCGGGCGCCTCAGGTGCGGGGCCGCCGCGCAGGGCGGCCGTCGCACCGGCGTCGACCACCGCGTGCCGGCCCGTCCCCGAGATCACCACGCCGTAGTCGCGCCGCGCCGCGGCGGCGGAGACGACGCCGCGGTTGACGTCGCGCAGGACCTCCTCCGCCGGACGCTCGAACGCGGGGCCGTAGCCGCCCGCGCCCGATGTCCGCAGGGTCACCACGTCGTCGCGCCCCAGCGGCAGCACATCGATCTTGCCGACCCGCCGCTCCCGCGGGGTGCCCTCGTTGACGACGAGCTCCGCCGGGGCCCCCGGCCCGCCCCCGGAGACGCCCCAGGGCCGGAACCGCAGGCGCTCCAGCCCGCGGGCCAGCAGCCGGGAGTCCTCGCCGGTCACCTGGAACACCAGCTCCAGGCCGCTGCCGCCGCGCCACCGGCCGGCTCCGCCGGAGTCGGTGCGCAGCCCGTAGCGCAGGATGCGCGCCCCGATTTCGGTCTCCACCGTCTCCACCGGGTTGTTGGACAGGTTGGAGATCCCGCTGTCGCGCCCGTCCACCCCGTCGGCGCCGTACCGCGCCCCGGTCCCGCCCACCATGGGCTCCAGGACCTGCACGTTCTGCCCGCCGCCGTGCTGCTCGGCGATCACTACGGGCACCACCAGCCCGCTGCTCGCCGCCGGCATGGTCTCCGGCGCGGCCAGCCCCAGCGCCCCGCCGAGCGCGTCGTTCACGCGCGAGGCCGTGGCGTGGCGGATGCCCACCGCCGCCGGGCGCACCGCGTTGACCACCGAGCCCTCCGGCGCGGTCACGCTGATGGGCGCGATGATCCCGGCGTTGAGCGGGATCTGCGGGTCCAGGGTGCAGATCAGCGCGAGCACCCGGGTGGTGATCCAGGCGTGGGCGCGGCCGTGGCTGGCGATGTTGAACGCCGCGGCGACCTGCGGGTCGGTCCCGGTGAAGTCCAGGTGCAGCCCGCCCCCGCTGAGGGTGACGGCCACGCTGATCCGCACCGGGACCGGGGAGACCGCGTCGTCGTCGAGGAAGTCGGTGAACCGGTAGGTGCCCTCGCGCAGCCCCGACAGGACGGCGGCGGCCCGGTCGGCGCTGTAGGCCACCAGGTCCGACTGCGCGGCCCGCACGTCGGCGGCGCCGTGCGCGCGGATCATCCCGGCCAGCCGCTCGCGCCCGGTGCGCAGCGCGGCCAGCATCGCCCGCAGGTCGCCCTCGTTGGCATCGGGCGTGCGGCTGTTGGCGGCCATCAGCGCGGCGACCTCGGGGACGCGCTCGCCCGCCCGCACCAGCCGCACCGGCGGGATCTGCAACCCCTCCTGGAAGATCTCGTCGTTGGTGGGCGACAGGCTGCTGGGGACCCGCCCGCCGATGTCGGAGCAGTGGATGAACGCCCACCCGTAGCCGACGATCTCGCCCTCGTGGAAGTAGGGCTCGATGAGCTGGATGTCGGTGAGGTGGGTGGCCAGCCCGCCCGACCGGTAGGGGTCGTTGGTGATCACGACGTCGCCGGGCTCCAGCGGGCCCGCCTGCTCCACCGCCGTACGGCAGTTCAGGCCGACGAACCCCGACACCCCGATCCCGCGCGGGTAGGCGGAGAACGCGCCGTCCGGCCCGGCCAGGGCGCAGCAGAAGTCCGCTGTCTCCTTCACGTACAGCGAGCGGCTGGTGCGCTGAAGCGTCAGGCACATCTCCTCGGTGAGGGCCGCGAGCTTGTTGCCGATGATCTCCAGCGTGACCGGGGGAAGTCTCATTCGCTCGTCCTCGCGCGCAGTCGCAGGTTCCCGGCGTCGTCGACGGCGGCCGACCAGCCGGGCGGGATGAGTACGGTGGTGTCGTCCTGCTCGACGACGGCCGGGCCGTCCAGCGCCTGGCCCGCGAGCAGCGCCGCGCGGTCGTACACCTGCGCCTCCACCCGCTCGCCGCGCACCAGCACGGGGCGCCGGCCGCGGGGCCGCGGCGCTCCCGTTCCGCGCGCGGCGGCCCCGGCCGTGACACCGGGCCGCGGGGCGGTGATGGCCAGGCGCACGGTGCCCACCCGCACCGGTGCCCCGGTGTCGCGGAAGCCGTAGAGCCGTTCGTGCTCGGCGTGCAGCGCCCCGGCCAGGGCGGCCGCGTCCAGGAGGGCCGCGTCCCCGCCGGTCCCCAGGGGCACCCGCAGCTCGAACGCCTGGCCGACATAGCTCAGGTCCGCCGACAGCGAGATCACCGGGTCGGCGGCGGGCGCCCCGTCCTGCTCGGCCAGCCATGCGCGGGCCTCGGCGGCCAGCCCGGCCAGGACCTCGCGGACGCGGGCCGCCACGGTGTCGTCCAGCGGCCGGCGCAGGCTGCGCGCGAAGTCGCGGCGCAGGTCGGCGGCTGCCGCGCCGAGGGCGCACAGCGTGGCCGCCGACGCCGGGACCAGGATGTCGCCGATGCCGACCTCCTCGGCCAGCACGGCGGCGTGGGTGGGGCCGGCGCCGCCGAACGGGACGAGGGTGAAGTCGCCGGGGTCCAGCCCCCGCTGGGCCAGCGTCTTCTGGAGCTCGACCGCCATGCCCGCGGTCGCGATCCGCAGCGCGCCGTCGGCCGCCCGCTCGGCGGCCTCCCGCCCCCGCCCGGCCCCGATCCCGGCCGCGACCGGCTCCAGCGCGCCCAGCGCCGCGGCGGCGTCCAGCCGCATCCGGCCGCCCAGGAACGCCCCGGGGTCGATGACACCGGTGGCCAGGTAGCAGTCGGTGACCGTCGGCCGCTCGCCGCCGCGCCCGTAGGCCACGGGGCCGGGGTCGGCGCCCGCGCTCTCGGGGCCGACCTTGAGCACCCCGTGGGCGTCGACGCGCACCACCGAGCCGCCGCCCGCCCCGATCGCGCTCACCGCGACGACCGGCAGGATCAGCGGCAGCCCGCCGATCGTGGTGTGGACGGCGAACTCCGGCTCCCCGTCGACGGTCACCGCGATGTCGCTGCTGGTGCCGCCCATGTCGAAGGTGACGATCCGGTCCACCCCGGCGGCCGCGCCCAGGCGGGCCGCCGCGGTCACGCCGGCGGCCGGCCCGGACAGCACGGTCTCGATCGGGCGCGCACGCGCCGACGCCAGGCTGAGGGACCCCCCGTTGGAGGCGGTGATGTGCACGGGGGCGCGCACGCCCAGCTCGGCGAGCAGCCGCTCCAACCGGTCGAAGTAGCGGCTCATCAGCGGCTGGATGTAGGCGTTGAGGCAGGCCACCAGGGTCCGCTCGTACTCGCGGACCTCCGGCCACACCGCGGCCGACGACACCACCGGCATTCCGGGCAGCAGCGCGCCCAGCCGCGCGGCGACATCGGCCTCGAACCCGGGGTCGGTGTGCCCGTGCAGCACGACCGCCGCCACGGCGTCGGCCCCGGTCGCGGCCAGCTCCTCGGCGGCGCGGGCGAGTTCGGCGTCGGAGGGCGACCGCAGGGCGGCGCCTTCGGGCCCCAGCCGCGCCGGGATCTCCACGATCCGGTCGCGGGGGACGAGCGGCTCCTCCTTGGCGGCGTGCAGGTCGAAGGAGGACGGCATCCGGCTGCGGCCGATCTCCAGGATGTCGCGGTAGCCCTCGGTCACGGCCAGGGCGATGCGCGCACCGCGCCGCTGGATGATCGCGTTGAGGCCGATGGTGGTGCCGTGGGTGATCCCCGTCAGGTCGCCGGGGCGCAACCCCGCGGCGGCCACGACCGCGGCCAGCCCGCGGGCCACCGCCAGCGCGGGGTCGGCGGGGGTGCTGGGCTCCTTGTGGTGGGCCGTCCCGCCCCCGGGCAGCGCGAGCACGAAGTCGGTGAACGTCCCGCCGACGTCGATGCCCACCCGCGCCCCGCCCGCCGCGGCGCCGGCTCCCGGCGCCCCGGGTGCGGGGGTCGTCGTGCCTTCGCCGGCGGTCACAGTGCCTCCGAGAGCTTGGTGAAGCGGTCGACCAGGACCATCACGACGACGCTCGTGAGCATCAGCAGCGTGGACACCGCGGCGACCGAGGGGTCGAGTTCGAACTGCACCGCCGAGAAGATGCGCACCGGAACGGTCACGGTGTTGGCCCCCGACACCAGGACGGAGACCGCGACCTCGCCCAGCGACGTGACGGCCGCGAAGACGGCGCCCGCAAGGATCCCCGGCCGCAGCAGCGGCAGCGTCACCGTCCAGAAGACGCGGGCGCGCCCCGCCCCGAGGGTCGCCGCCGCCCGCTCCAGGGCGGGGTCGAGCTGGCGGGCGCTGACCAGGATGGTGCGCACGGCGAAGGGCAGCGCGACCACCGAGTGCGCCAGCCACAGCCCCGGGATGGTGTTGAGCAGGCCCAGCCCCTGGAAGTAGTAGAGCAGCCCGAGCGCGATGATGATCTCCGGGACCATCAGCGGGGCCAGCGCCAGCCCGGCGATGAGCCCGCGCCCCGGGAAGGTCCCGCGCGCCAGGCCGTAGGCCGCGAGGGTGCCCAGGACCACGGTCGTGGCCACCACCATCGCCACCAGCAGCCCGCTCAGCCGGAAGGACACCCCCCAGTCGGGCGAGCCCAAGACCTCGGCGTACCAGCGCAGCGACACGCCCTCGGGCGGGAACGCCAGCGACGCGGCGGGGTTGAGCGAGCTGATGGCCAGGACCACCAGCGGCGCCGCCAGGAACACGAACACCAGCACCGCGGGCAGGGCGACCGCGGTCCGGACGGCGCCGCGCGCCAGGGGGCCGCGGCGCCGTGCGACGGGGGACGCGGGCCGTGCCGGGCCGCCACCGGCCGCGCGGGCCCCGGCGATCTCAGCCATGCAGCTTCCTCTCCCAGAACCGGAACCCGGCGCCCATCGCCGTGACGCACACCAGGGTCAGGACGAGCAGCGTCAGGCTCAGCGCCGCCGCCACCGGGTAGTCGTAGACGCTGGTGATCTGGCTGTAGACGCGCAGCCCCGCGAGCGGCTGGTTGGCGCCGCCCACCAGCAGCGGCGTGATGTAGATGCCCATGGCCAGCGGGAACACGATCATCGCGGCGGTCGCGATCCCCGGCACGCTCAGCGGCAGGGTGACCCGCCCGAACGTGCGCACCGCCCCTGCTCCCAGGCTGTGCGAGGCGCGCCGCAGGTCGGGGTCGATCCCGCCCAGCGCCGTGGTCAGCGGGATGATCGCGAACGGCAGCAGGACGTGGGTGACCGAGATGGCGACCGCCGCGTAGCTGGTCAGCAGCGGGGCGGGCCGTTCCAGCAGCCCCGTCGAGGTCAGGAACCGGTTGACGACGCCGTTGGCCGACAGCAGCACCACCCAGCCGTAGCTGCGCACGACCACGCTGGTGAGCAGGGGGGACAGCACGATCACGAACATCAGCGTGCGCAGCACCCCCGGCCGCGCCCGCGCCAGCGCGTAGGCCGCGGGGTAGCCCAGGACGACGCACACCACCGTGACCAGCAGCGCGGTGAGCAGGCTGCGGACCAGGGCGTCGGAGAAGAACGCCTCGGTGAACACCCGCTGGTACTGCACGAGGGAGTACTCGGGCAGCGGGTTGCCGGCCGCGTCGACCGGGTGCAGGCTCAGCGAGAGCACCCGGACCAGCGGCACCAGGAAGAACGCCGCCAGGAACACCACCGCGGGCAGCACGTAGCCCATTCCGGTGCGGGGCGGGCGCCGGGTCGGCGCCGCGGAGGGGGAGGGGGCGGGGCCGATCGCCATCACCGGGTCCCGCGCCCGGCCGTTCCGGCGCCCGCGTCGGCGTCCTCCGGACCGGCGAAGCGGATCACGTCGGCGGGCGACCAGTGGGCGGTCACCCGCGTGCCCGGGGGCGGCGGTTCGGCGGCGGTGCGGGCCCCCAGGGACACGCCCTCGGCCACCTCGATCTCCGCCTGCCAGGCGTCGCCCAGGAAGGCGCGGTAGACGAGCACGCCGTCGGCGGACCCCCGCCCCGCGCCGCCGGGTGCGGCCGCCTCGCGGGTGCCGACCGCGACCTTCTCCGGCCGCAGCGCCACCACGGTCTCCCGGCCCGGCGCGAGCCCGGCCAGGCCGGTGCGCACCCGCGCCTCGCCGGAGACCAGGTCGCCGTCGCCGTCGGCGACGCCCTCGATCACGTTGGCCGCGCCCACGAACTCCGCCACGAACCGGCTCACCGGTGTCGCGTAGACCTCCTGCGGGGTGCCCAGCTGCTCGATCCGCCCGCCGTTGAGAACGGCGATGCGGTCCGACAACGACATCGCCTCCTCCTGGTCGTGGGTCACGAACACCATCGTGATCCCCAGCCGCTGCTGGAGTTCGCGCAGCTCGACCCGCATCTCGCGGCGCAGCTTGGCGTCGAGGTTGGACAGCGGCTCGTCGAGCAGCAGCACCGCGGGGCGGGTGGCCAGCGCACGGGCCACGGCGACCCGCTGCTGCTGGCCGCCGGACAGCTGCCGGGGGCGGCGCCGGGCGTAGTCCTCCAGACCGACCAGGCGCAGCGCCTCGGTGACCCGCTCGATGCGCTCGGCGCGCTCCACCCGGCGCACCCGCAGCCCGTAGGCCACGTTCTCGGCGACCGTCATGTGCGGGAACAGCGCATAGCTCTGGAAGACCATGCCCAGGCCGCGCCGGTGCGGGGGGACGTCGGTGAGGTCGGCCCCGTCGATGGTGATGCGGCCGCCGGTGGGCAGCACGAACCCGGCGAGGGAGTTGAGCAGGGTCGTCTTGCCGCACCCGCTGGGGCCCAGGATCGACAGGAACTCGCCGCGGCGGATGGCCAGCCGGTCGACGTCGAGGACGCCGGTGCCGTCGTAGCCCGCGGTCAGCCGCTCGACGACGACGTGCTCGCCATCGGCCCCGGCCGGCCCGTCACCGGGACCGCTCACTGGAAGATCTCGTTCCACCGCTGCTGCCATTCGTTGAGGTTGGGGGTGGCCGCGTCGTAGTCGACCCAGGTGAAGCCCTCGTAGACCTCGGGCCCGTACTCCACCTTCGCGGTGAACTCGGGGTCGTACTCGATGGAGTCGTTGCCCCCGCCGTAGAAGGTGCCCTGCGCGAACGGCTTCTGGTGCTGGGCGGAGGTCAGGTAGTTGAGGAACCGGTAGGCGGCGTCGGTGTTCTCACTGCCGGCCGGGATGTAGTAGGAGGTCAGGGCGCCCACCGCGCCGGAGGTCGGGTAGCTGAACCCGATCGGCTGCCCCTCGGCCTCCATCGCGAAGGCGCGCCCGTCCCAGAACGGCACGATCCAGGCGTCGCCGTTCTGGATCGTGGTGGCCACGGTCCCGGCGTCGGCCGGGTAGGCCGAGACGCAGTCCTTCAGCTTCTCCAGGTCCTCGAAGGCGCGGTCGACGGCGTCGGGCTCCGAGAGCGTGCCGCCGTTCTGCGCGACGAGGGCGGAGAAGAACTGGAGGCCGGCGTTGTAGGTCAGCGGCGGGAGCGCGATGTGGCCGCAGTACTCCTCGTTGAAGATGTCGGTCCAGTCCTGCGGGGCCTCGTCGATCTCGTCCGTGCGGTACAGCAGCCCCAGCGACCCCGTGGTCAGCGGCGCCCCGTAGGCGGAGCCCTCGACGGTGGACTGCTCCACCAGAACGGGGTCGAGCTGGGACCAGTGCTCCAGGCGGGTGGTGTCCAGCGGTTCGAGAACGTCGTTGTTGACCGCCTGGTGGAAGGTCTCCGAGGTGAGCGCCACGACGTCGAAGGGCGGGTTCTCCCCCTTGGCGGCGCGCAGCCGGGTGAGCCAGTCGGCGTCGGCACCGGTGACCACGTTCACCGTGATGCCGGTCTCCTCCTCGAACGGTGCGACGAAGGACTCCTCGAACAGGCTGCCCCACTCGCCGGCGAACGCGGTGACGGTGATCTCGTCGCCGCCCCCGCCGCCGCCGGAGGTGTCCACGCCGCCACAGGCGGTCGTGGCCAGCAGGAGCAGCGCGGACGTCGCCGCGCCGGAGGTGAGTGCGACCCTGCGTCGAGTCGTGGATTGCATCGGGCGTCCCTTCGCCTGTACTTCTCGGCGGCCGGGGGCAGCGGCGGCAAGCGCCCTGCGCCGGGGGTCGGGGCCCGCTGCCGGTGGCGGGGCTCCGCGCTTGCCGCCGATGCCTTCGGCACCGGCCACGGCCATGTCCTCACCCGGGGCACCCCGCCGCGGAGGAGGGTTGCCGTCCAGCCAGCCGGGGCTTGTCGCTGGAACTCGTGACGAAGATCAACATAACAGAGAATCCCGACATTTCCACTCTTGGAGGTCGGGTGCCCTGTCGCACACTCCGCCCTGGTTCGGCCGGCGCCCGCCCGCCTCCCCCGTCCCCCGCAGCGCCGCTCCGGCACCGGGGTACAGGGTCCGAACTGCGGAGATCATTCGACCGCAGGGTGTCACAGGGGCGACCCGCGCGCATCGCGGCGCGCCAGGACGGCCCCGCGGAGGCGGCCGCCCGGCCGCGAGTACCGGGCGGGGTCGTGGGTAGTCGGGGCGCCAGGTTCGCCCCACCCGCGGGCGAGGGCAGCCGAGGAGCCGAGGCCGTGCACGATCCCGCGAACGAGACGCCGGCGCGCGACCACCCCCGCGTCTTCGCCGAGATGGCGCGCGACCTGCTCTCCGAGGACTCCGTCCGCGACGTCCTGGACGCGATCGTCCGGCTGGCCGTGCACACGCTCGACGGATGCGAGGAGGCCGGGATCCTCATGGCCGACCGGCCCGGCCGCGCGTTGTGTACCGCCGCGGCCACCGGGGAGCTCGCCCGTGCCGCCGACCGGGCCCAGTTCGACTGTGACGAGGGCCCCTGCCTGGCCGCCGCGCGCGGGGAGCGCGCCGTCCGCGTCGACGACATGGCACGGGAGGACCGGTGGCCCGCCTACCGGGCGCCGGCGCTGGCCCTGGGGATCGGCTCGATGATGGGGTTCGAGCTGTTCACCCACGACGGGTCGCTGGGTTCGCTGAACATGTACGCCACGCGGACCGCCGCCTTTGACGCCGCCGCCCAGGAGAGGGGGTGGGTGTTCGCCTCGCACGCCGCCGTCGCCATCGCCTCCGCCGAGCGCGAGGCCGCCGTCCGCGCGGGCCTGGCGACCCGGCACGACATCGGGGCGGCGGTCGGCATCCTGATGGAGCGCCACCGGCTCAGCGACGCCGAGGCGTTCGACGTCCTCAAGCGGGCCTCCATGCAGACCAACACCAAGCTGCGCGACGTCGCCCTGCGCGTGACCGGCGCCGGCGCCGTGCCGGCCCCGGCGCCGCCGGGCGACGCCGAGACCGGGGACCCGCTCGCGGGACCGGCCCCGGCGGACTCCGCCGAGCCCGCCTGAACGACCCGGCCCCGCAGCGCGGAGGGGTCCCGGCCGAGGGAACGGCCGGGACCCCTCCGCGCCCGCCGCCCCCGCCCGCCCTGCCGGCGGGAGGGGACGCGGGTGCCGGCCTACAGGCCCGAGGCGAGAACCACCCCGTAGCCGGTCGGCACATCGGGGTCGCCCTCGTCGTAGGACGAGCCGACGGACACGACCGCCTGCGTGCCGGGCACGAGGGCGAGGTCGCGGACGCTGAGGTCGTAGTTCTCGATCTCAGGCGTGTCGCGGGTGACCGTCCCGGCGGAGTCGTGGTGCACGAAGGTCGGGTCCCAGGACTCCTCCTGGATCCACATGCCGCCCGAGCCGTCGTCCTCGATCGCCTCCAGGCTCGCGTTGCGGTCCTGGTCGACGGTGACGTCCCAGCTCTCGCCGTCGTAGTGCGCCGTCAGCGGCCAGTACTCGTTGATGTCGTCATCGTTGAGGTCGTGGACGTAGCCCACGGCCGTGATGTCGTCACCGGCGCGCACCAGAACGTCGTTGAACGTCGCGCTGGCGATCTCCGAGGGCAGTTCGACCTCGGGGACCTCCAGGTCGGTCCACTCCGTGCCGTTGTAGAGCGCGGCGAGCGGCTGGGCGTCGGAGGTCGAGCCCACCGCGACCACGGTGTCGCCGTCCGCGCCGTCGATCGCCTGGTTGGCGCCGGCGGGCGGAGACGTCCAGTCACGCCAGATCTCGCCGTCGAAGCGGACCGCGCGGGTGTCGCCGACGGCGTCCTCGGCGATCAGCCACGCCTCGTCCTCGGCGAGGACGTCGAGGTCGTTGGGGGTCAGCCCGGCGTCCATCTCGTAGGGCGTCCAGTCCGTCCCGTCGAAGTGGATGGCGCTGACGCCGTCCACCGTGGGGCCGACCGCCCAGGCGTTGTCCGGCCCGGAGGCACCGGCGACCTCGGGCTTCAGCGTCCAGTCGGCGGGAAGGTCCTCCTGGGCCCACTCCTGGCCGTCGTAGCGCTGGATGTAGGTGCGCGGCGTGTCGCTGTCGTCGGGGTACTGGGCGCCCAGGGCCCACACGTTCTCGGAGTCCCCGGCGGCGACGGAGGTGAACATGACGTCCTCCCCCTGTGCGCCGTACACCTCGCGCCACTCCTCGGCGGCCGATGCGGGCCCGGAGGAGAGCCCCAGAACGGCGACCGCGACCGCCGAGCCGACACCGGCCCGCTTCATCAGCGGCTTGGCATCCGCCATTGACACACTCCCCATCATTCGGTGATCACAACATGACATGTGTGTGACGCCTGAGGTGATGGAGAAGTTCAGCGTAGATCGCCCGAATTTTCGCCGAAACCCTTATTCCGTGGGGGTTCCGCGGTCTGCCCGCCCCATCCGCGCAGGTCCGTGGCCGTGCCGTCGCGGCGAGGATGTCCGGCCGGCCCCGCGGGCGGTTCCGGCCGGAAGCGCCCGCCGGAGCCCGGCGCGGATCAGCCCGCCGACGGCGCGGGGCCGTCGCACGCGGGGAGCGCGGTGAGCGTCCCCTTAGCGGTGCCGATGATGGGCCGGGACATCAGGCTGATCTTGCTGGCCGGCATCACGGAGCGGTCGATGCAGCCCGCGTCGGGGGCCGGGTTCGCCGCAACGTCGCGCTCGGCGGCGGACGCCGGGCCCGCTCCGGCGCACATCCCGGCGGCGGCGATCGCGGCGAGGGCGGTGGCGATGGGCCGCATGGCGGGGTCTCCAATCCACGCAGGCGTTCCACCTGCATATGTGTCCATGTGTGATCACTCGACAGCATAGAGCAACGCGTCGTGGGCCGCGGGTGTATTCGACGACGCGTCCGCCGAGGCCCGCCCGCGGAGCGCTGCCGCAGGCGGGCGGGCCGTCGGCCGGGCGGTGGGGCGCCCCCGCCCGGGACCTATCGACGTCCTCCCCACCGTGCGGTCGTGCCGCCGCCGACTGCGTGCGGCCGGGCCCGCGAACCATGTGGTCGGTGCCCGCCCCGGCCGAGTGGGGACCGACCTGCGACTCTCGGGGCCGCGCCTGGGGGGTGGCGTCCCAAGGGGGCGGCGGCCGACGGTGCCGGTCCGCGCGCGGCCGGCCGCGTGCCGAGCGGCCGGGACCCCCCGCGCCGGCCGGCCCGCAGCGACCAGAGGCGGCGGCCGGTGCCGGCGGTTCTATGCGTCGTGGGGCACGGCGCGGGCGCGCGCCGCGTGTCCGCGCACGCGGCTCTGCCCGAAGGCGCGTGCGCCCGGGGCCGGGCCGCGGCTCTGGAGGTTCTTCGCGCCACGGGCCGGCACGGGCTCCTGCCCCGGGAGCCCGGGCCGAGCGGCCGCGGCCGCCGCCGCGGGCGCCTCGGCGCCGCGGTCCCGCGGTCGGCGGCGCGCG